>NZ_BCRQ01000003.1 GCF_001552675.1 Alicyclobacillus sendaiensis NBRC 100866 | reverse complement strand
CCTTCGGCTATTTCCCCTTGTCGCCAGGCGCATCCCCCTGTTACAATATTCACTGATATCCAGCACGAGGCCGTGCAGCGATGGCGGATAGAGGGAGAGATACATGGCAGCATCCAAGCTGAAAGGCTTCATCGAGGCGGACATCTCGAACGCCTTGACGAAGTGGGAAAAAGACTATCTCGGGCGCGGCTCGGTCTCGGTCAAGACGGATATCCTGCGGGATATGATCATCGTTTCGCTGCGCGGCATCCTATCGTCCGCGGAGTACGCGCTCTGCGAGACGTACGAGGGCATGCTGTCCGTGAAGCGGACGCGCACCAGCTTGGTGGAGTCCGGCGTGGAGGATCTGAAAGACATCATACGCCGGATCACGGGCGAGGAAGTGAAGAGCTTCTTCACGGACCTGAGCACGCGGACGGGCGAACGGATCATGGTGTTTCGGCTGCATTCGGATCTCGAGCGCAAACTCGAGTCCGGCGAGTTTGAAGGTGGTCGCGAAGTCGTGGACGCGGGGCGGGATGCGTGAGGTCTGCGCGTGTCCGGTCATGTCCAGTCGAAAAGCGGCGTAAAGTCAACTGAATCGTGTCACCTAGCGGTGTCGGTGCGGGGAGCGCGGCGCTCGGCCTCTGAACAAGGGGTCGGCGAGGCGCTTCGCATGGCGAGCTAACCGGGTGTTTGATCAACTGGCGTGAGTTGACGAAAAACCGGCGTGACTCGAAGGTTGGGATTTCAAACTGGTCCTTCCTTCGAGCGCGCCGGTTTTTTGTATGTCCATGTCGAATCACGCGGCAGTGGGCCGCGTAGTGGGAGGGCAAAGATGGTATCGGGGGAATGGGTTCAACAGACGGTCTCCGGGGCATGGCACGCGGCCTGGGGGGTGTCCGGAATGGCAGCGGCAAGCTGCTGGCGCCTGCGCGCGCCAGAAACGCGCGGCCGGCTCTTGTTGGCTGCGCTTGCGCTCGTGGCGTGCATCTCCATTACAGGTCTTGTCGCCACCCTTGACGTGCCCGATCGCGACGCGCGGCTCGGATGGGCCATCTCGATCTACATCGCCGCGTTGGGGCTGTGGATCGTGGCGTTCTCGAGGCGCCACCTGGCGGGAGACGAACGTTACGGGCGCTACCTCGCGTGGATGACTTGGACGCTGTTCTTTGCGAGCGCGGCCTGGCGGGCCGACAACGCCATCCTGTTCGCCGCGTGCTGGGCGGGGATGGATGTGGGCTTGGTGAGGCTCGTTTCGCTGCAGCGCCGAAGCCGTGCGGTGCGGCACGTGGCTCGCGCGGCCTGGATTCGGCTCGCGCCGAGCATGGCCGGGATCGCGCTCCTCGCCGGCATGTGCGCCTGGGTCTCTGGACGCGACTCGCTCCGGGTGGGCATCGCCGCGCTGGCTCATCACCCGCACATCGCGTTCTTCGCGAGCCTCGTGCTCGCGGCGGCTGCGCTCGCCCAAGCGGGCAACGTGCCGTTCATGCGCTGGCTGCTCGATTCGGCCATTGCGCCGACGCCCGTTTCGGCGCTCATGCATGCCGGCCTGGTGAACGCGGGTGGACTCCTTCTCGCCCGGTTTGCGCCCGTGCTCGAGGCCGGGGGAATTCTCCCTCGCGCGCTTCTCCTGGCCGCGGCGTGGGCCAGCGTGGCCATCGGCACCGGAGTCCTTATGATCCACGCGGATTACAAGCGACAGCTCATCGCCTCCACCATGGCGCAAATGGGGCTCATGCTGATGGAGTGCGCCGTAGGCGCCTACGCCATCGCGGTGGTCCACCTGTGGCTGCACGGGCTGTTCAAGGCGACGCTCTTTCTCCGTTCCGGCTCGGCCGTGCCTCGCCCGGACGAGGTGTTGGTGACTCAGGAGGTGCCATCGCTGCGCGTTCCGTGGCCGGCGCTCGTTGGGGCGGCGTTCTTCCTTGCGTACGCCTTGCCTCATCCCGCAGACGGGCTGCGCCTCGTCCTGGGGTTGTTCCTTGGCGCGGCATGTGCGGCGGCACTCGCATCGGCCATGGCGCTCACCGTGGGGCGGTGGATCGGCGCGGCCATCACGGTCTTGGCGGGCGCCACCGCGTTGGCGCTGCGCGACGAGTTGGTCCGGGCGTGCGAGGTCCTTCTCGGAACGCCGCAACCGGTCGACGCGCAGCTCGCGACGGCGGCCGCGGCCCTCATGGCCCTTCAGGCGGCGCTCTACGCTTGGCTTCGCCGTCATGCCCGCCGCCCCTATGCCCTTCGCGCATATGCTTGGCTCGCGCACATGGGCGATGCGAGCCCGCGCGCCATCGAGGCTCAGCCCATGGCGCTCGAAAGGTTGACTGAGGAGGCGACGCTCTGATGATCTCGTCCACCGCGACGTTGCGAGACCTTGCTTGGACGCCATCGTCTGCCGCGGCCGCGGCAGAGCTGGCGCTCGATGTCACCGCCGTTCAGTGGCCCCTTGCCGTGTGGATTGCGCGGCACCCCTGGTCGTCGCTGGAACATATGCCCTTTCTGGAGGCCATGCGGAGGCTGCAGGCGCTCGGCGGCGTGCAGCTCTATCCGTCCTGGCGTCTGCTGCAGGATGCAGAGGCGCGCGGCGAAATTGATCCCAATGCGCTCGAAGATCGTATGAATCGATACCTGGATCACCATGTCCCTGCGCCGCTGCGCACGGCCTTCGCCCGCCTCCAGCCGCGCCTGACGCGGGAAGAGGTCGAGCTGCCCATCTCGACGGAGGCGGCGGCGCTGGCCGCGCGGACGGCCGCGCGGGCGGACCTGCCGCTCGAAGCGCTTCGCTTTCCGCTTCCGTCCGACGACGCGAGGCCCCGCGTCGACGCCATCACGGCTCGCTACCTTCGCCTGTACTTGGATCGGGGACAGTCGGCGTGGCCCATGCCCGGGCGGGAGGACGGACTTTTCACCGCAGCCCGTGCGCTCCTCATGCGCGATCCGGCGCTCTCGAAGGCGGAGAGGCGCCGAATCGCGGAATTGCCGGATGATCCCGACGCGGTGCTCGCGTTTGGGCTCGAGCGTTTCAAGGTGCATCCGCGCTTCGCGGCCGACTACTTCCGCGTGCACTATCTGCGCATGCCGGGGTTTGTCGGCGCCCTCCGCTACGGGGACCGGGAGGTGGGAGGCCAAGGCCGCTTGCCGCGCGAGTACCTGGCGCTGCGCATTCTGCTGGAGTGGGCCGTCGCAGGGCCTGATGGCGCCTTCGCGCCGCATCCCGATCTGACCGGTCTCGCCAAGGCGGCTTCGCACGTCGAAGGAGCGGAAGCGGACGTCGCCGACGCTCTCGTCCTCGCTGTGTATCGGTATGTGACGGCGGATCGGTATGGCGTGTGGCTCGAGGCTTGGGAGCAAACGCTCGACCAGCACCTGATGGGATCCTCCGAGACGTCCGTGGGCGATGATGCACACCCGGCCGATGCGCAGTTGCTGTTCTGCATTGACGTCCGATCGGAGCGATTGCGCCGCCATCTCGAGGCGCTGGGGCCGTACACGACGTACGGATGCGCTGGATTTTTCAACCTCGCGGTCAGGACGCAGCCGCTCGACAGCGCCTATGCCCATCCCAGCTGTCCGGCCATCGTGTCGCCTGTCGCCTGCGTGCAAGAGCGAGCGACGGACGAAAAGGCCCATCGCCGCCGCCGCAAGATGAGCAACGCCGTGCGAGCGATGGGGCTGACGTTCAAGAAGCTGAAGCAGGCGAGCGTGGGCTCCCTCGCGTTGCCCGAGTTGTCGGGCGCCTATCTCGCGTTGCATGCGGTTTGGCAGGCGTTCCCGCGCGTGTCGGCGCACGTGCGCGACGTCCTGCGCGAGTGCCTGCCCGCGGTCCCCACGCGTTGGGAGGCGGTCGGTGAAACAGACGGCGCGCCGGCGCAGCCGAACTGCGCGCCCGCGGAGCCGGCGCACCTGTTTGCGGAAGCCGCGGCGCAACTGTTCCGCTCGCTCGGGATCACGACTTTCTCGCGCGTGGTGGTGCTTTGCGGGCATGAGGCGCAGGTGGAGAATCAGGCGCACCGCGCGGCCTTCGAGTGCGGCGCGTGTGGCGGTCAATCTGGGCGGCACAACGCCAGGCTGCTCGCCGCGGCGCTGAATCAGGAAGCTGTCAGGCGCTTGCTGCGGGATCGCCACGGGCTTGTCATCCCGGACGATACGGTGTTTCTCGCGGCGGTGCACATCACGACGACGGACGAGATCGAATGGGTGGAGCTCGCGGGAATGTCTCCACAACAGTCGCGCGTGTGGCAGCAACTTGACCAAGACTTGCGCCGAGCCGGAGCCAACGCGGCTGCCGAACGCCTCGAGCAGCTGCCCGGTGCCGAGGGACGGCCGGCTCAGCGCGAGGCCGTGCGCCGCGGGCACGACTGGAGCGAAGTTCGGCCCGAGTGGGGCCTCGCGGGCAACCGCGCCTTTTGGATTGGGCGGCTGCCAAGCCTTGATGCGCGGCTTCGGGGTCAGGTGTTCGCGCACGACTACGACTGGCGGTGCGATCCCGACGGGTCTTACCTTCACGCCATCGTGTCGGGGCCCGTGACCGTGGCGCAGTGGATCAATCTGCAGTACTACGCGTCGACTGTCGCGCCGCATGTGCACGGGGGAGGTCACAAGGCCTTGCAGACGGTCACGGCAGGGCTCGGCGTGATGCATGGGAACGCGAGCGATCTGCTGCCAGGACTTCCGTGGCAGTCGATTGCCGCCGAAGACGGCCGCCTCTATCATCGTCCGCTGCGGCTGACCATCGTCGTGGAGGCGCCTGTGGCGCGGGTCGCCCTTCTTCTCCGCGAGCATGCGGACTTCAGGCGGAAGGTGCAGAATGGGTGGCTCCGGCTCTTCGTGCGAGATCCGCAATCGAAGAGATGGTGGTCGGGTGCCGAGATCCTGGCAGGCGCCGAGGCGTGACGTGGGCCACGGGCGCCTGCGTGGTGCTGCGCGGACTCCCCGCAAGCGCGGAGGTTCTGTGGAAGGGGCGCGCGTATCGCACGAAAGGGGGAAGTGGCGCTGCCCGTGTCCGCGCAGGCGTGCGATGCTCGCTTCGCGCTCGGCCATCTTCCGCTCGCGCGCCCGGATCTCGCCGCGCCAGCGCCAGGTGAATCGACCAGAGGATGGCCATGAGGATCATGCCGAGCAGGACGGATAGAAGGATGACGAGCACCAGGTTGACGCACGCTTTCGTGAACACGAAGTTGACCGAGACGTCGGTCGAATTCGCGAGCGTGAAAATGACGATGAGAACCGCAAACACCACCGCGCCAAGCAATTTCCACCGCATGAAAAGCATCTCCTCACGGTTACGGCCAGTATACCATCTGGGGCATCTGGGCATGTAGAACTTGACAAACGGCTCGGCGTGCGCAACGCTCGGGGTGCAAGAACGCGCCGCGCTGGTGTTGGGCGGCGCCGTGGAGGGAGGACATCGGATGCCTCATGTGTTTCGACCTGAGCACGCTCTGCGGCTCCTAGGAGCAGAGCGCGAGCGTTTGCTGCCGCCGGATCGGATCATCGACGCGTTGGAGATGCAGGGACATGAGGACGTGGTAGATATCGGTGCGGGGCCCGGCTTTTTTGCGCTTCCCATGGCGCGCCGCACGAAGGGAACGGTGTACGCGGTCGATTTGTCCAAGGAGATGCTCGCCATGCTGGGTGAGCGCGCGGCGCAGGCGGGGCTCACCCATGTGCAGACGCTCGAAGCGCCGGCTGACCGCCTGCCGCTTCCCGCCGAGTCGGTCGACCGCGCCCTCATGGCCTTTGTACTGCACGAGGTGCCGGATCGAATCGCGGCGCTTGGCGAGGTCCGTCGCGTCCTGCGCCCGGGAGGCAAATTTCTTCTGCTGGAATGGGACAAGCGCCCCATGGAGATGGGGCCACCCGTGGATGAGCGGTTGTCGCTCGACGATTGCGAGGAGGCGCTGAAGGCGGCCGGTTTCAAGGTCCTTCATCGCGTCTTTCCGAACGACGTTCACTACGGGGTCCTCGCGGAGCGATGAGGCCGTTCGTCCACGCCGCAAACGGCGCCCGGCATGTCTGCGAGAGGGAGGGCTCCATCAGGTTGCCTATGGGCGGCCACACTTGCCCAAATATTGTATAAAATCCACAACTTTTTCTCCGGCCGTGCTATACTGAGGACAGCGAAGCCTGAAGCCCTGCATGCCCATCCGGATAGGAGATTGGAGTGGAAGGCCATGAGCGACATGGAAAAACCATGGAAGGAAGGCGAGGAGGCGCGAGCAGTCCTCCAGGGACATGCGCGCGCGCAGGCGCCGCAGGCCGTGGACAAGGGGCCCGTGGCGGGAGATGAGCGGATGGCCGTCACGGTCGTGCTGCGCCGCCAACGCGCGGGTGAACTCGCGGCGCACGTGGAACGCCAGGCCGCCATCGCCCCTCATGCGCGAGAGCACCTGAAGCGGGAAGCGTTCGCCGCTTCGCACGGCGCCTCGCTCGACGACTTCGCGGAGCTCCGCAGGTTCGCGGATGCGCACGGCCTCGCGCTCGATCGCGCCAACGTGGCGGCGGGCACGGCGGTGTTGAGCGGGCCGGTGGATGCTATCAACCGGGCGTTTGGCGTGGAGTTGCGGCACTTTGATCACCCAGACGGATCGTACCGAAGCTACCTCGGCGAGGTCACGGTGCCGGCGTCCATCGCGCCGATGATCGAAGCGGTGCTGGGGCTGGACACGCGCCCCGTGGCGCGGCCCCACTTTCGGATGCAAAGGCGCGCCGAGGGAGGGTTTGAGGCGAGATCGCAGGCCGCGGCGCCGACGGCGTACACGCCGCTCGACGTCGCGCAGGCGTATCAGTTCCCCGAGGGGCTTGACGGACAGGGGCAGTGCATCGCCATCATCGAACTGGGCGGCGGCTACGACGAGGCTTCCCTCGCGCAGTACTTCGCGTCGCTCGGCGTGCCTGCGCCCCAGGTGGTGAGCGTGTCGGTGGACGGCGCCTCGAACCAGCCCACGGGCGATCCGAGCGGCCCGGACGGCGAGGTCGAGCTCGACATCGAAGTCGCGGGAGCGCTTGCCCCGGGCGCCAAGTTCGCCGTGTATTTCGCGCCGAACACGGACGCCGGTTTCCTCGACGCCATCACGACTGCCATTCACGATCCGACGCTCAAGCCCTCCGTCGTGTCCATCAGCTGGGGCGGCCCGGAGGACAGCTGGACGTCGGCCGCGATCGCGGCGATGAATCGGGCGTTTCTGGACGCGGCAGCGCTCGGCGTGACCGTCCTTGCCGCGGCGGGCGACAGCGGGTCGACGGACGGTGAGCAGGACGGCCTGTATCACGTCGATTTTCCCGCGGCGTCGCCGTACGTGCTGGCCTGCGGCGGCACGCGGCTTGTGGCAAGCGGTGGCCGGATCGCGCAGGAGACGGTCTGGAACGACGGCCCGGACGGCGGAGCGACGGGCGGCGGCGTGAGCCGCATCTTCCCGCTGCCCGCCTGGCAGGAGCACGCGAACGTGCCGCCGTCCGCGAACCCTGGCGCGTCGAGCGGACGGGGCGTTCCGGACTTGGCAGGCAACGCGGATCCGGCCACGGGTTACGAGGTCGTGATCGACGGCGAGGCCACTGTCATCGGCGGGACGAGCGCCGTGGCGCCGCTCTTTGCCGCGCTTGTGGCGCGGATCAACCAGAAGCTCGGCAAGGCGGTGGGGTACCTGAACCCGACGCTGTACCAGCTGCCGGCGGACGTGTTTCACGACATCACCGAAGGGAACAACGACATCGCGAACCGCGCGCAGATCTATCAGGCGGGGCCGGGCTGGGACCCGTGCACAGGGCTCGGCAGCCCCATTGGGGTCCGGCTCCTGCAGGCGCTTCTGCCGAGCGCCTCACAACCCCAGCCGTGACGGGGCTTTTGCTTCAGGCAAGGAATACAATTGCGAAAGTTTGCAAGCGATGCTATAGTAGCGCCACGTAGAGATGGCGTCGGCACCTGGCGACGCCCGGACTCACATCCGGGCGCCGCCTGTGTGTATCCGGGCGTGTGACCACGGTGTCGCCATTGCGATTCTGCGAGGGAGGAGAGAACAACTTGGCCATCACCGCCTCAATCGGATTTCCCCGCATGGGGCCTCGCCGCGAGCTCAAGCGGATGGTGGAGCAGTTTTGGCAGGGCAAAATCGGAGAGGACGAGCTCACGGCTCGCGCCGCGGAGCTGCGCAAGCTGCGTTGGCAGGTGCAGCGGGACCGCGGCGTGGAGTGGATCGTCGCGAACGACTTTTCGTTCTACGATCACGTCCTGGACGCGGCTTGCCTGTTTCAGGTCGTTCCCGAGCGGTTCCGCGGCCTGCCGTCGGGATCGCTTGAACAATATTTCGCCATGGCGCGCGGCAGCGCGGACGCCACGGCGCTCGAGATGACGAAGTGGTTTGACACGAACTATCACTATTTGGTGCCGGAACTCGAGCCGCAGCAGGTGTTTGCGCTTGGCGTGAACAAACCGCTCAACGAGTATCTGGAGGCGAAGGCGCTCGGCGTGGACGTGGTGCCTCAGCTCATCGGCCCCGTGACCTTCCTCAAGCTGTCCAAAGTGGTGGGCAGAGACGCGGATCCGCTGTCGCTTTTGCCCAATCTGATCCCGGCGTACGAGGCGTGGCTCGCCTCGCTCCACGAGGCGGGCGCGCGCTGGGTGCAGCTGGACGAGCCCGCCCTCGTCCTGGACCTCACGGACGCGGAGCGCCAGGCGTTCGTGGACGCCTACGCGGCGTTGACAAAGGGCCCTCGTCCGAACATCCTCGTGGCGACCTATTTCGGTTCGCTCGGGGACAACCTGGCCACGGCGCTCGAGCTGCCCGTCGAGGGCTTGCACCTGGACCTCGTCCGTAGCCCGGACGCGCTGCAGCAGGTTCACGCGCTCGGATGGCCCAACGGGCGCCGCCTGTCGCTCGGCGTGATCGACGGGCGCAACGTCTGGCGGGCCGATCTCGACACGGCCTTCGCGCATCTGGAGCAGGGCGTGCACCTGGCTGGTCCGGAGCATGTGATGGTGGCGCCGTCCTGCTCGCTGCTGCATGTGCCTTGGGACGTGGAGCTTGAGACGGACATGGACCCGGAGATCAAGTCGTGGCTCGCGTTCGCGCTGCAGAAGTTGGACGAAATTGCGCTCTTGAAGCGGGCGCTCGACGAGGGACGGGCGGCCGTCGAAGCGGAGTGGGAGGCCAACCGCGCGCTGCTCGCGTCCAGGCGAGCGTCGGCGCGGCTGAATCGCGAGGACGTGCGCGCGCGGCTCGACGAGGCCAAGGGGTGGAAGCTCGAACGCCAGTCGCCGCACGCGCTGAGGAAGGAGAAGCAGGCGGCGCGGTTTGCGCTCCCGCTTCTGCCCACCACGACCATCGGATCCTTCCCGCAGACGCAGGCGGTGCGCGACGCTCGCGCAAAGTGGCGCAAGGGCGAGTGGACGACGGACGAGTACGAGGCGTACCTGCGCGGCGAGATCAGGCGCTGGATCGACATCCAAGAGGACATTGGGCTCGACGTGCTCGTGCACGGGGAGTTCGAGCGGACGGACATGGTCGAGTACTTCGGCGAGATGCTCGACGGCTTTGTGTTCACCAAGCACGGCTGGGTGCAGAGCTACGGCTCTCGCTGCGTGAAGCCGCCCATCATCTACGGCGATGTGGCGCGGCCTGCGCCGATGACGGTGCGCTGGAGCACGTACGCGCAGTCGCTCACCGAAAAGCCCGTGAAGGGGATGCTGACGGGGCCGGTGACCATTCTGCAGTGGTCGTTTGTGCGCGACGACATTCCGCGCGCGGAGACGTGCCGGCAAATTGCGCTCGCGATTCGGGACGAGGTCCTGGATCTCGAGGCGGCGGGCATTGGCATGATTCAGATTGACGAGCCTGCGCTGCGCGAGGGGTTGCCGCTCCGCCGCGCCGAATGGGAGGCGTACCTCGCTTGGGCCGTGGAGTGCTTCCGCATCGCGTCGTCCGGCGTGCGCGACGAGACGCAGATCCACACGCACATGTGCTACGCGGAGTTCAACGACATCATGCCGGCCATTCAGGCGATGGACGCGGACGTCATCTCGATTGAGACGTCGAGATCGCACATGGAACTCCTCAGGGCGTTCGAGCACTTCCGCTATGAAAACGACATCGGCCCGGGCGTGTACGACATCCACAGCCCGCGCGTCCCGTCGGTGGACGAGATGGTGGAACTGTTGCGCAAGGCGGCGAACGTGATTCGCCCCGAGCAGCTGTGGGTGAATCCGGACTGCGGCCTGAAGACGCGCGGTGAGCCGGAGACCGTGGCCGCGCTCCGCAACATGGTGGACGCGGCGCGGCGCATGCGCGCGAGCCTCTCCCAACCTGTCGGCTGAGGCCGTTTCGGGCGGGCCTGCCTCCGGGGGTATAATGGCGTTGGGCCGATGGATTGCGCCCGCCTGAACCGGGAGGAGGCCTGCTCATGGATTGGGGCTTGACGAAGGGCGAGACGGCGCTGTCCGTGCTCGATCTCGTCCCTATCACGGAAGGCAGCACGCCGGCCGAGGCGTTTCGGAGGAGCGCGGAACTGGCGCAGCACGCGGAGCGGCTCGGCTACCGGCGATTCTGGGTGGCGGAGCATCACAGCATGCCGGGCATCGCAAGTTCTGCCACGGCCGTCGTAATTGCGTATCTCGCGCAGCACACGCGGACGATTCGCGTCGGCTCTGGTGGCGTGATGCTCCCGAATCACGCGCCGCTCGTGGTGGCGGAGCAGTTTGGGACGCTCGCGTCGATGTTTCCCGGCCGGATCGATCTCGGCCTCGGCCGGGCGCCGGGCACGGATGCGGCGACCATTCGCGCGCTGGGCGGGGATCCGGATCGCCACGGACACGATTTTCCCGAGCGTCTGGCGGAGCTGATGCGCTACTTCCATCCGCCAGAGGACGAGGTGCGCCGCGTGCACGCCGTGCCGGGCGAAGGGATGGACATCCCCATCTGGCTTTTGGGCTCAAGCGACTTCAGCGCGCGGCTTGCGGCGCATCTCGGGCTGCCGTTTGCGTATGCGAGCCACTTCGCGCCGGATTATCTCATGATTGCGCTGGAGACGTATCGCGCGAACTTCCGCCCTTCTCAGTGGTTGAAGGAGCCGTACGCGATGGTCGGCGCGGCGGTGGTGGCGGCGCCGACGGACGAAGAAGCGCGGTACCTCGCCACGTCCTCGCAGCTTCAGCAGCTCTCGCTCATCCGCGGCAAGCCGTCGCGGCTCATGCCGCCCGTGGAGCGCGTGCAGGACCTGTGCTCGCCGTACGAGTGGCAGGTGCTCCAGACGAGGGGGCGCCTCGCCATCGTCGGCGGGCCGGACACGGTGCAGCACCGCCTGCGCGCCTTCATCGAGGCGACGAAGGCGGACGAGGTCATCATCACCTCGCAAATCTACGATCACGCCG
Source organism: Alicyclobacillus sendaiensis NBRC 100866 (assembly GCF_001552675.1). Lineage (GTDB taxonomy): Bacteria > Bacillota > Bacilli > Alicyclobacillales > Alicyclobacillaceae > Alicyclobacillus > Alicyclobacillus sendaiensis. The sequence continues at coordinate 78,043 of NZ_BCRQ01000003.1, read as the reverse complement.
CTCGCCTGCGGTCGTTCGAAATCGTCGCGGACGTGATGCTGGCATAACGAAGCCCGGGTTCCTGTGCTCAGGAGCCCGGGCTTCGGCGTCTTGTCCGAGGGCATCTAGGGGCAATCACTTGGGGCGCTCGAGTGTGAACACGCGGCCGAGCAGGCCGTAATCGTTGCCGGCGAGCCGGGCGACGGGTGCCAATTGGTGCGGATCAATGCGCCCGTCGTGATACAGCGATTCGTCGATGTGAAAGCGAACGATTCGGCCGATGAGCAGGTCGCAGGCCGGCGTGCCTTCGCGGCCTCCCAGCGGGAGTGCGTGTTGCAGGACGCACTCCATGCGCACCCGCGCCTCGCGCACGCCAGGGACCTCGATGACCTCGCTTGGGACAGGCGTGAGCCCGGCCAGTTCCACCTCGCTCTGATCCGGCGGAAGCGTCGCGGATGTCTGATTGATGGGTTCGGTGTACGGCTCGCTCACGATGTGGACGACGAATTGTCCTCGATCCATGGCGTTTCGCGCCGTGTCCTTCGGCTTCCCATCCTGTCGTTGCACGGACACGGAGACCATTGGCGGATCAGGCGTCACCACGTTGAAAAAGCTGAACGGGGCGGCGTTCAACACGCCGTCTTTCGAGAGCGTCGTCACAAACGCGATGGGCCGCGGAATGACGGCGCCGATGAGAAACTTGTAGCACTCGAGCGGCGTCATCTTCTCCGGATTGAGTGACAGCACGTCCATCACCTCTCTCCCAGCTTGCCCTCTTGCGCGCGAAAAGTCAAATACCCATACCGGTACATGTACGAAGAGAGAAATCGCTTTCAATACCCTTTGTGTCATGTTATCTAACAATTTTTCTGAAAAAGTCGGCGAATCTGTTGAATCTGGCGAACAATCGTGATATAGATAGTGACACAAGGTCTCTAGGGTTCCGCCGGCAGCCGCCGGGACTGGTCCGAGAGAGGCCAGCTCTCGCGCCGTCGAGAGCCACACGGAGGGATAAAAGCCCGGGAGGTTTTACGTTCTTGGGTTTTTGTCCCTTTTTCGTTCCCGGACGCGCGAGTATGTTAAAAAATCTAACACAAAGTGAGGTGGGTTCCCTGTGGAGGATTCCGTGGCCTTTGTCGACGCCGCTCGCCTCGAGCACCTGGGCTACCGCCAACAGTTGAGCCGGAAACTCAGCTTGCGCGACGTGGTGGGACTCGCCATTGCGAACGTGTCTCCAACCATGGCCGTCTTGCTCCTGACCTCCGGCGTGTTTTCCATCGGCGGCACGTTTGCCATCGGGGCGGATGTGATTCTGGGCGCCGTCGTGATCCTCATCTCGATGTGCCTGGCGGAATTGGGATCCATGTTTCCGGTGGCGGGCGGCATGTACTCGCTGGTGCGCTTCGTCCTGCCCGCGCCTCTCGCCTTCGTGACGCTTTTCAATTACTTGATTCAGGGCGTCATCCTGCCGGCGAGCATCGCGCTTGGCATTGGCCAGTTCGTCAAGGACCTGTTTCCTCATCTGGGGCTGTCGGAGCCGGCCATCGCCCTCATCTCCGTGGCCGTCGCCGTGGGCATTGGTGTCGTCCGCGTGGAACTGGGCGCGTACGTGACCATGGCGATGGTGTTCGTGGAGTTGCTCGTGTTATCGACGGTCACCGTGGCCGCCTGGATCCACCCGCACCAGTCGCTCTGGAGCGTGACCTTTCACCCGGTGTATCTCGACGGCAGTGCTCTTCGCCCCGTGACCCTCGGGATGATGGCGGCGAGCCTCGCGCCCGCCTTCAACATCATCAATGGCTATGACGCCACGCTCGGGTTTGCCGAGGAACTGGTGGGCGGGCCGAAAAAACTCGCGCGCGCCGTCATCACCGCCGCCACCACCGCTGCCATCGCCATCGTCGTGCCCCTGACCTCGGCCGTCGTCACGGCGCCGCATTTAAAATCGTTCTTCGGCGCCGCAAGCCCGGTCATCTACGCGGTGGAATCGTCCCTCGGGCCGAATTTCCGGATTGTTCTGGATATCGGCGTCTGCATCGCGCTGTTCAACTCGATGTTGGTCTACTTCATGTACTTCGGCCGCGTGTTCTACACCACCGGGCGCGACGGCCTGTGGTGGCGCTGGGCCAATCGGCGGATCGGCCACGTGAATCGGTTCAAGGCGCCAGGGCTCTGCGTGCTCCTGCTCGGCCTGCCGACCGCCGCACTCCTTTTCATGAGCCAACTGAACTGGCTCATCATCTTCTCCGGCACAGTCACGACGGTCGTGTACTTTTTCATCGGCCTGGCTGCCCTGTGGAGCCGAGTCAAGTACCGGCACGACGCGCGCCCCTATCGGATGCCCGCCTGGCCTCTGGCGCCGGTGGTGGTGACCTTGTTCACCGCCTTCGCCATCGTCACGCAGGAAGGCCAGTACCTGTTCGGCGAGGCGGTGCTCGCGGCTGCGTCCCTCGCGTGTTACGCGCTGTCGCGCTGGGTCTGGCGATCCCGCCGGGCGGCGGATGGCGAGGCCGAGTGGCCAGAGGACGCCGTCAGCGGTTAATTCAACCTCATTCATCTCCAGCTAGCACGCACACCGATTTCTGCTTGAAGAAGGAGGTCTCCCGCAGATGTCCATGGCGCTCTCGTCGTTCACCCCGCTCTACACCATCTCCATCCCGTCGGGCGGCCGCTGGTCCATGCGCATCGGCCGCGGCAAGCGCCTGGTGGTGCGCGCCGAAGGCGCCGGTGCGAACGCCGCCCTGTGGCTCTACCGCGCGGATCATCCCGCGGAGCGCCTGAACGTGCCCGACACGCTCAAGGCTCAGCACACGGCGAAGATCTCGCTCTACGACGTGCTGATGAGCGACGAAGGGCGCGCGATGGCGACCGTCGTGCACGACACCGTCGGCTGGCACGATCCGCTCTCCGGCGTAGAGACCAGGGCGGACGTCGATCGCCGCTACGGGGAAACCAACTTCCAGCGCCATCGCAACGCCATGCTTCGTTCCGGCTACGAGAATGTCGTGAAGGAGCTCGTGCGCAACGGCCTGGACGCGGGCGATCTCGTCCCGCCCATCAACCTGTTCTCCAAGGTGTGGTGCGACGAGTCCGGCAGGATGCACTTCGTCGCGGAGTTTGCGCCCAAGGGGAGCGAGGTGGGGCTTCGCATGGAGATGGACGTGATCGCCATCTTGAGCAACACGCCGCATCCGCTCGACCCGCGCAGGCCGTATCCGTCCGTGCCGCTCACGCTCGCCGTGTATCAGGACGAACCGACGGACCCGCGGGATCCGCGCCTCAAGACGGACGAGGCGCGCAGAGCGATGGAAAACACCGTCTGGCAATACGCGCTCTTGCGCTGAACGAGGAGGATGACCATGCCATCTCTTGCATTCGACCGCCGTCGCGACGCGGTCACGGCCGACACGCGGCTGGTCCTGCCGAGTGGGGAAGGGTTTATGTGCACGCTGCAGCCGGGCGATGTGTTGCGCATTGTGGATCTCGAGGGGAACCAGGCCGTTGACACGCTGTTCTTTGACGCGGACCGGCCCTATGACCACTACAGCGCTGTGAAGACCATCGCGGAGCAGGGCAACATCTACCTGACGACGGGGTCGGTGCTTCTCACCGAGTCCGGCAGGCCGCTCGTGCGAATAGTCGAGGACACGTGCGGGCGGCACGACACGCTGGGCGGAGCGTGCTCGGCGCAGAGCAACACGGTTCGCTACGGGCACGACAAGGTGCACATGCACAACTGCCGCGACACCTTCATGATGCAGATCGCCATGCACGAGCCGCGGTTGGCGAAGCGCGATCTCGCCCCCAACGTGAATTTCTTCATGAACGTGCCGGTGACGCCCGACGGCGGCCTGGAATTCGCCGACGGCATCTCGGGACCGGGCCGCTACGTGGAGATGGAGGCGATGACCCGCGTGCTGGTGCTCATGAGCAATTGCCCGCAGCTGAACAACCCGTGCAACGCGTACAACCCGACGCCGGTCGAGATCGTCATCTGGCGGCGCGGCGCCTGAGCGAAGTCCCACGTGTGAGTGAGGAGGATATCGATGTTTCGCAAAGTGTTGATCGCCAACCGCGGCGCCATCGCGGTACGCATCATCCGCACGCTGAAGAAGATGGGGATTGCCTCTGTGGCCGTGTACACCACCGCGGACGAGGACAGCCTGCACGTCGATTTGGCCGACGAGGCCATCTGGATTGGCGAAGGGCCGGTGCAGGACTCCTACGTCAACGCGGAGCGGATCCTCGGCGCGGCGCAGCAGTCGGGCGCCGACGCCATTCACCCGGGCTACGGGTTTCTGAGCGAGAACGCGGCCTTTGCAAGGCAGTGCGCCGAGCGCGGGCTGGTGTTCATCGGCCCGGAACCCGAGCAGATCGAGAAGTTCGGCTACAAGCACGTCGCGCGCGACGTGGCGCGGCGGGCGGGCGTCCCGCTTTTGCCGGGGAGCGATCTCGTCCACGACCTCGACGAGCTGCGCCGCGTGTGCGCAGGTATTGGCTATCCCGTCATTCTCAAGAGCACGGCGGGCGGCGGAGGCATCGGCATGCGCGTAGTGGAGCGCGAGGACGCGCTCGCGGACGCCTTCGAGAGCGTGCAGCGTCTGGCCGGTCAGCACTTCCGCGACAACGGCGTGTTTGTCGAGAAGTACGTGCCGCGCGCCCGCCACATCGAGGTACAGATCTTCGGCAACCGGCAAGGAGAGCTCGTGGCCATCGGCGAGCGCGACTGCACACTGCAGCGGCGCAACCAAAAAGTGGTGGAAGAGTGCCCGGCGCACGTGCTCTCCGACGAGACGCGCCGGCGCCTGCACGAGGCTGCGCTGTCCGTGGCGCGGGCCGTGGGCTACCGGAGCGCCGGAACCGTGGAGTTCTTGTACGATCCGTCGTCCGCATCCTTCTACTTCCTTGAGGTCAACACCCGCCTGCAGGTCGAGCACGGCGTGACGGAAGAGGTGTACGGGATCGATCTCGTCGAGTGGATGATCCGCGAGGCGGCGGGCGAGTTGACCGACCTGCGGGCGCACCTCCCCGAGCCCGCGGGCCACAGCATCCAGGTGCGCGTGTATGCTGAGGACCCGAGTCGCGAGTTTCGCCCGTGCGCCGGCCGGGTGGATGGCGTGGTCTGGCCTGAGGGCGCGCGCGTGGAGACGTGGATCGACAAGGGCGTGACGGTGAGCCCCTATTACGATCCCCTGCTCGCGAAGATCATCGTCCACGGCGCATCGCGCGCCGAGGCGGTTCAGGCGCTGCGGGGGGCGCTCGGCGAGGCGCGGGTGTACGGTTTGCAGAACAACCTTCGCTATCTGCGCGCCATCGCAGGCTCGGAGGCGTTTGCCACGGGGGAGGTCTACACGAAGTGGCTCGAGGGGTTTGAGGCGCCGGAGCGCGCGCTGGAGGTGCTGGACGGCGGTCTGCAGACGACGGTGCAGGACCTTCCGGGCCGCCTCGGCCTGTGGGATGTCGGCGTTCCCCCGTCGGGGCCCATGGACGCGCTGTCCATGCGCATCGGCAACCGCCTGCTCGGCAATCCGGACGGCGCGCCCGCGCTCGAATTGACACTCCGGGGCGGGTCGTATGCGTTTCGAGACGACGTCTGGGTGTGCCTCACGGGCGCGGACATGGGGGCGGAACTCGACGGCGAACCGGTGCCGCGTTATCGCCCGGTGCTCGCGCGCCGCGGGCAGGTCCTGCGCTTTGGGCAGTCTGCGGCTGGCTTGCGCGCCTATCTGTGCGTGCAAGGCGGGTTCGATGTGGCGCCTGTGCTCGGCAGCGCCTCCACGTTTGCCCTCGGCGGATTCGGAGGGCACGGCGGCCGGGCGCTCGTCGCCGGCGACGTGGTGGGGATTGGCCCCGCCTCGGGAGAGGTGGCGGCCCAAGGGGTCACGCCTCCTCAGTTCGGGCGCGTCTGGGAGCTCGGCGTGGTGCCGGGCCCGCACTGCACGCCCGAGTTCTTGCCCCCCTCGTACCTGGAGATGCTCACGTCCACCGACTGGACGGTCCACTTCAACAGCTCGCGCACAGGCATTCGCCTGAGCGGTCCGGCGCCGGTCTGGGCGCGGGAGGATGGCGGCGACGCGGGCCTTCACCCGTCCAACCTGCACGACAACCCGTACGCCATCGGATCGCTCAACCTGACGGGCGATCTCGCCGTCCTCTTGGGCCAGGACGGCCCGAGCCTCGGCGGGTTTGTCTGCCCCGTCACCACGCCCGCCGCGGAGATGTGGAAAATCGGGCAACTTCGCCCCGGCGACACCGTCCGCTTCCGCCTGCTCAGCCTCGATCAGGCGCGGGCATTGGACGCCGTGCAGGCGCAGTGTCTCGCGGATATCGCGCAAATGGGCAAAGCGTACGACGTGCCCTTGCCCGACATGCCGTTTTCGTCGTTCGCCGAGGCCGCGGAAGCCGCCTACCTCGCGCGCGAAAGCGAAGGACACGCGTTTCCCGTCTGCATCCGCGCCGCAGGGGACGAGTACGTCCTCGTCGAATTCGGCGACATGGAGCTCGACTTGCGGTACCGGTTCCAGGTGCACCTGCTCATGGAGGCCATCCGCACAACCGGCGACATCCCGTGGATTGACCTGACGCCGGGGATCCGGTCCCTGCAAATCCACTTCGACCGCGCTCGCACGACGAGCGAAGAGGTGGCGCGCCGCGTGCTGCAACTCGACGCCGGGCTGCCGGATCTGTCGAGCGCCCGGGTGCCTTCCCGCATCGTGCGCATGCCGCTTTCGTTCGACGATCCGTCGGTGCAACTCGCCATCGAGCGGTACCAGAAGAACGTCCGGCCGGACGCGCCCTGGTGCCCGAGCAACATCGATTTCATGCGGCGCGTGAACGGCCTCGAGCGCATTGAAGACGTGCGGCGGATCGTGTTTGAGGCGAAGTATTTGGTACTCGGGCTCGGCGACGTGTACCTGGGCGCGCCCGCTGCCACGCCGGTGGATCCCAGGCACCGCCTGGTGACGACTAAGTACAACCCGGCGCGCACGTGGACGCCCGAGAACGCGGTGGGCATCGGCGGCTCGTACATGTGCATCTACGGCATGGAGAGCCCGGGGGGGTATCAGCTCTTCGGCCGCACGCTGCAGATCTGGAACACGTTCCGGCAGACGAAATCGTTCCGGGACGGGAAGCCGTGGCTCTTGCGCTTCTTCGATCAGGTCGAGTTCTACCCGGTCGCGCCGGAGGAACTGGAGGCGATGCGGAAGAAGTTTGTGCGCGGGCGCTACGACATCGAGATTGAGGAGACGGAATTCGATCTCGGCGCGTACCTCGCGTTCCTCGAGGAGATTCGAGACGACGCGGCGTCGTTCAAGGCGCGGCAAAAGCAGGCGTTCCACGAGGAATTGGAGCGGTGGAAGGCCATGGGGCTCGCCGCGTACACGAGCGAGGCCGCGGTCGAGGACGAGGAGCCGGAGGACGATGGCCTGACGGTGCTCCGCGCGCAGATGCCGGGAAGCGTGTGGAAGGTGCACGTCGCGCCGGGGCAGATGATCCGGCCCGGCGACACCATCGCCGTGATCGAGAGCATGAAGATGGAGTTTCCGGTCGAGGCCACCTGCGCGGGCGTGGTGCGCACGGTGCACGTGCGCCCAGGGCAGGAGCTGAGGCCCGGCGGACCGATTGTGGGCATCGAGGAGGTGTCGGCTTAGCATGATGACCGTGGACGCGCTTCGGCGCGCGTACCGGACCGGGCGTCTCACGCCGGCGGACGTGATGGACGAACTCATCCGCGCGGCGGAGGCACACGCCGCGTGGAACGTTTGGATCACGCCGCCCTCGTGGGCGCGGCTGGAGCCGTATCTCAAGGCGCTGCGCGAAGAGGAGATGGACGAAAAGCCGCTTTGGGGCATTCCGTTTGCGGTGAAGGACAACATCGACGTGGCGGGTGTGCCGACCACGGCCGCCTGTCCGGCGTTTGCGTACACGCCGGCGCAACACGCGGCGGTGGTGGAGCGGCTCGTGCGGGCGGGCGCCATTCCGGTGGGCAAGACTAACCTGGATCAGTTCGCAACGGGTCTCGTCGGCACGCGCAGCCCGTACGGCGAAGTCGCGAACGCGCGCCATCCCGAGTGGGTGAGCGGCGGATCGTCGAGCGGGTCGGCGGTCGCGGTGGCGCTCGGCATGGTGCCGTTTGCACTCGGGACGGACACGGCGGGGTCCGGGCGCGTGCCGGCCGCCTTGAATGGCGTGATTGGCTACAAACCTCGCGTCGGCGGCTGGCCGAACGACGGCGTGGTGCCCGCGTGCCGGAGCATCGACTGCGTGAGCGTCTTCACGCGGTCGGTCGCGGACGCGGCCGCGGTGCAGGCGGTCATCGCGCCAGCGCCGGCTGCGCAGGGCGCGCCGGATCGCGTGGTGGTGCCGAGCGGGATGGCGACGTGGTTCGGGCCGAAGGCGGACGGCTTTCGCCGCGCCTTTGCTTGCGCGGTGGCTCGGCTCGAGGAGGCCGGCGTGCCCGTCGTCGAAGAGAGCCTGCCGGAGCTCTACGAGGCGAGCGCGATGCTCTACGAGGGCCCCTGGATTGCGGAGCGGTGGGCGAGCCTCGGGGCGTTTGTGGAGGCGCATCCGGACGACGTGCTGCCCGTCACGCGGGCCATCCTCGCGTCCGGCCGGGATCGCCTGGCGGCCGATCTCTTCCGCGCGCAGCACCGGCTCTTGGAGCTGCGCCGCTCCGTGGAAGAGAAACTGCGCGGCGCCGCGCTCCTCATGCCGACCGTCGGCGGCACGTGGACGAGGGAAGAGGCGCGGCAAGACCCATTCGGCACCAATCGGGCGCTCGGCGCGTACACGCATCACGCGAACCTCCTTCATCTGGCCGGATTGTCGTTGCCATGCGGAAACGTGGACGACACGCCGTTTGGCGTGACCTTGTACGTCCCCCAGCAGCGCGAGGCTGAGCTTCTCGCCGCGGCGCGCTGGTGGGTCGATCTCGCCGAGGACGTGATCGCGCAGAACGGCGAGGCGGAATTCGTCGCGGTTTGCGGCCTGCACATGCGCGGTATGCCGCTCAACCACGAGTTGGTCGATCTCGGCGCGGAGTTCGTCGGCGTGTCGCGCACGGCGCCCGCGTATCGCCTTTACCTGCTTGACACCGAACCGGTGAAGCCCGGCCTTGTGCGTGCGGTGGACGGTGCGGAGGTGGAGTTGGAGCTCTGGAAGCTGCCTCGGCGCGCGTGGTCAGCTTTTGTGCAGAAGGTCCATCATCCCCTGGCGCTCGGGAAAATCCTTCTTGCCGACGGGCGAGAGGTGACGGGGTTCGTCTGCGAGGCGGGGGCGCCACGGCGCGAGGACATCACGGCGTATGGCGGATACCGTGCGTGGTGCGAGCGGGGCAGGGCGGTCATCTCGTGAACGGCCGCGGGGCGCCGAGACGGCGCCCTCACTTTCATCCGTTGATGCCGCTTGACTTGGAGAGCCCGCGCAGAATGGGCCGGCGAAACAGAATGAAGAGCGCGATCATCGGCAGCGTCGCGAACATCGCGGCGGCGGAGAGACCTTGCCAGTCCCCGCGCCCAACAAGATCACGGCGGATGCTGTGCCGAGAACGGCGTTTCGTCCCACCAGAATGCTCCCCCTTCGAATGTCCGAATCTTGGCTCAAGACCATCTTGAGACGTGCGTTTCAAGGGAGGCTTGTGGTTTTGTGAAGGGGTTGTAAGAAGTCTGTATGTTTTGTTCATGGTCTTTCGGTGCGGAGATCGGTTTTCAGAGTGACGCAGGTACGGGCCTTTGGGGCATGCTAAGCGAGCGAGGGGGGAGCGAGCGGTGGAGAAGGGCATCCAATCCACGAAAAAACAGTCGCCCATAACGGAGGCTCAGAACGCCGTTGCACAGGCGGAGCGCGCAGCAAAACAGGCGCTTTCGCACACCAACCGAACGAACGTCATGTCTGCTGAGGAGGCGTTTGTGCAAGCGCAGCACGCCGTCGATGGCGCCGACGGATCGTCGAATCCCCAGGTTGTGGCATCGCTCCACGATCACCTGAACCGCGTCCGCGCCGCGCTTGACGATGCACAAGCGCAACAACCGTGAGGCCTTGGCTTCACGGTTGCCTCATTTTTCTGGTCTTCCGCATGCCGATAGGGGCGCGTTTCGTCAGGAGCGGATGGGACTCGATGTGCCGGTAGTCGGGCGTCGCATACAGGGCAGCGAACGATCCGGCCACACCCGCGCCGCAGACAAGCAGGAGCAACTCGGGTGCGACGCCCTGCTGGAGAATCCACGAGGACAGCGCATAGCTGATGGGCGTGAACCCGACGCTGACGAGCATCAGGACGGACATGACGCGGCCGAGTTTTTCTTCCGGGATGCTGCTCTGTAAAAACGCGAGGAAGGGGATATTGACGATGCTCATGAGGATGCCCACGAGGCCGAGCGCAGCCATCCCCTCGAGGGGCACCTGCCAGTAGCCGACCGTCGCCATGGCCAGGCCCATGAGCGCACCGCACATGCCAATCCAGATGAGCTTGTCCTGAAACCCTTTGAGCAGGGCGACGATGATCCCGCCGACAATGGACCCGACGCCGAGCGCGGACTGGTATTCGCCAAGGACCGCACCTGTCCAACCTCTGGCGTGGATGATGACCGGCACGCCGATGCTCAGCGGGCCGATGCAGAACAGATTCACGACGAAGCTCAGGCACATCACAATGAGCAGAAGGCGGATCTGCGCCACAAATTTGAGGCCGTCCCCGATGTCGCGCAGAACGGCGGAGACGCCTTGGACGGGTTCTTGAAGGCCGCCGTGCGCGCGAAGGCGAAGCCACAACACGGTGACGGCCGCAACGGCGAACACAAAGGCCACCACGACGAACATCAGCCGGTAGTCCCGCTGTGCCAACAGGACGGCCGCGAGAACCGGCCCCACCACCGTGCTCGCCTGCTGGACGGTCTGGACGAAGCTCGAGGCCTGCGCCACGTGCTCCTCCTCGACGGCGGTCTGCACGATGGACGAGGTCGCCGGGTAATAGAACGAGTCGATCACGCCGAACAACACGGCCATGAGGTCAATGGCCCAGAGTGGCGCTCGCGGGCCAAAAAGCGCGATGCGCAGGGCAAAGGCGGCCAGGACGGCTGCGCGCGCGGCGAGCGAAATCCCCATGATCCACTTTCGGCTGACCCGGTCCGCGATGGCCCCGCCGACCAACATGAAGATGACGCGCGGCACGGAGGCGAGCGTCATGGTGGCGCCGAGCGCGAGCTGGGAGCCCGTGATGGTCAGGGTGTACCAACTCAAGATGGTGAAATACGCATTGTCACCGCCCACCGAAAACAACGAGCCCAAGACAAGGATCCACAGATTGCGCTCGCGCACAAGCCGCCTGTCCAGATTCAGCAATGCCTCTGCACCACCTTGCCCGATGGATCACTCTCCCGTCTAAATATACACATCCGCCCCGATGCAGCCAACCACTTTTTGGTCATGGATGATCGGCACGCTCACCGTGATGCAGCGCCTTCGCCTCTGCGCCGAGACGTACGGCGCCGATATGTACGGCTCTCCAGCCAGCGCGGCCTGAAACCACGGCCTCTGCGAGGCGCTCAGGAGGCCTGCGGGCGGATCCGAGAAGATGAACGACCCGTCTGATCGATTCAACCAGATGGATCCCAAGCGGTGCTCGTTCTTCAGAGCGAGAAGCGCCGCCTTGACCGATTCGCCCTCCAGGTCCGAAGCGCGCAGCCGACCGGAGACGGCTGCCAACGCGGTTTTGAGCGCTTCCAAGCCTTCGGTGTCGATGGGCATCGCCGCGGGCGCGAACGCCTCGAATGCCGCCATCTCCTCCGCCAATTCGCCGGACGTCTCCCGTAGGTGGGATGCGACCTGCGTGAGCCGATCGACCTGCTGCCTCGTGGCCGCGTTTTGTGCCATGAGCGACACGAGATCGCTCGTGGCATCCCGCATCGACGTCTGCGCCTGTCTCACGCCGCGTTCAGCGTCCGTCAGATGGTGGAACGCGCGGTCCGCCGCGGCCCGGGTATGCTTCGCGTCAGAGGCCATGTTCGCCACTTGCTCGCGCATGGCTGAGAAAAAGCGTTCCAAATGATGTAAGGCTGTGGTGCCGAGCTCCGACGCCGACTGAGCTTCGGCGCCGATGGCGGTCAGGGCGTCGAGCTGAGACTGGATGCTTGCGAAGTTGTTCGAGCTTTTGCGGAGCGCGTCCTTGGCTTGCTCCGCGAGACGGCGCACTTCGTCTGCGATCACGGCGAAACCGCGGCCGTGCTGGCCCGCGTGCGCCGCCTCGATGGTCGCATTCAGCGAGATCAGCGAGGTCTGTTCGCTGATGCTGCGGATGGCCTCGTGCACGGCCCGGATGCGATGGAGACCTGCGAGCATGTCTGACACGCGCGCATTGTTGTCTTCGATGGCGTCGGCAAGCTTTTGCAGCGTGCGCATGGCGTCCCGCACGCGCTCCAAGAGACCGGGCACGCTCGCCTCCAGGTCTTCCGCCTGGCGCGTGATGCGCTCCATTGAGGCCTGAGCGTCCGAAAAGGTTTCGAACGCAGCGCGAACGTGTCGGACAGATGCGTCCAGATCCTCGACGGCGAGCGTCGCTCGCTCACACGTGCGCACCTCGGTCGACTCCGCGCGCTCCGCAAGTTGAACGAGTTCCCGGACGGATTGGTCTACGGCGGCGGTGGTGGCGTCCAACCTGTCGGCCGTCATGCGAATGGCCGCCAGGAGTTCCTGGGTGAGCGGCGGATGGGACTGGGCCCCGCTGTCCACGTCACGATGGCGCCGAAGAAGCGTCCACAAGGCGACCCACTCCTACCAAATGTCATATTTGATTTCATTATGAGGCGAATGATGGCGGGGTATCAAGAAGATTTGGGAGGTAAGCTGACAAGTCGGCGAGCGCACCTGCGCTCGCCGAGACATCGTCAGACGGGGAGAGGCACGCGCAGCTGACGGAGCAGGTCGCGATCGATCTCCATGCGCGCCGTCTTCAGGGGATCGACGACTTGGCAGATGCGCAGCCGGCCGACTGCACTCAGCAACATGCACGCGTCGGCGAGATGGAGGTGACTCGCGGCCGAAAGCCACTCGGCGGCCCGTTTCGTCGCCAGCTCGGCCGCCTCATCCAGGGTGGGCGCGGAGGCGATGATGCTGACATCGTCCTCTGACACGACCATCGGCGCTGGGCACCTCACATCTCGAAGAACTTCCAGTCGGACCGTCACACGGCCGGCGATTTCCACGCCGGACACGCCCACCTCGCCGTCGCCCATGGCCGCGTGGAGATCGCCGAGCGCGAACAGAGCGCCCGGCACGGCGACGGGGAGCAGCAGCACCGCGCCAGCGGTGATGCGCGTGCAGTCCATGTTGCCGCCGTGATCGCCGGGCGTCCCGCAAGGGATGGCCCCTGCTGCCGGGGCCACGCCGATGACACCGATCATCGGTCGGAGAGGCGCGCGCACGCCTCCGGGCAAGACGACCTCGCCTTGGTCGATCTCGACAAACCGAATCGCGTTCTCGGAGAGGTGTGCGCCCATCACGCCGAGATGGGGACCGGTGGTCATGATGCCTCGCTTGGCGAGTTGGAGGTCCAAGATGTGGACCGCGAGAAGGTCCCCCGGCGCCGCGCCCTGCACGTGGATGGGGCCGGTGGCGGGATTGATGCGGCTCCAGTCGAGCGTGCCAAAGTCCTGGTCCTCTCGCTGGATCTGATTCTCGAAGCAGTCGCACGTCTCGATGTGCACCAGCGCGCCATCCGGAACGGACAGGGCCGGAGGATGAGACGGCGCGAAGGAATACACGATGTTGCGGGAATCCAAGGAGTACACCGCGGTCGACATGAAATTCCTCCTCTCGGATTTGGGCCTTCAAGGTGCTTTGGCGCTCCTCCATGTCTTTGACACTTGCGCCGAATTCACCTGCGAGCCTTTCGAAGGCCGCGGCATACTAACGGCGAAGGAGGGATGAGGGTGTCCAACAGTCGACACGAGTCGAAGCCGCTGCACAACGACGCCAACAAAACGCTGCCGACAGAAGAGCGGGACGAGCGCATCCCGGGTGAAAAGCTGCGGGCGAAACTCGGCAAGAAGAAGTGAAGCCGGGCGCGTGGGGGGGCTTCCTCCACGCGCTTTGTCATGGGCGGGTTCGGCTCGGCCGTTGGGCAGGGATTGGCCACCCTCCTGGCGAATGGATGGATGGGGATTTGACGCCCATCGGCTGTGGGCGATGTGAAGGTGAGCGGCGTGATCGCAAGGAAGCGTGTGGCGGCTCTCGCTTTGGCCCTCTATCTGGCGCTCGTCGGCTGTATCGCGTCATACGTGTACCGGTGGAATGAGCCGCAGCCGAGGGTGCAAAACCGCGTGGTCCGCGTGGCGAGTCCGGCGCCCCCAAGCCCCCAGCTGGACCTGCCGGTCTTCGGCGCGCCGACGTACAAGCCGGCCGAAGCGCCGTCCGGCATGCGCCTGTCCGTGATTCACGAGCCGACGTTCACGGCGTACGTGCTCTGGGTGCGGGACCCGCGGCGGGTGGAAATCGTGGAGACGCGCTATCCGGGGGTCGTGGGGGAAACGGTCGAACAGTTCGTGAACGACTGGCACGCCGTCGCGGGGATCAATGGCGGATCGTTCACGGATACCAACTGGCGCGGGACCGGAGGGCTCGTGCAGGGGATTGTCATCAGCAACGGGCGCGTTCTCCAGCGCGCGAGCGGTTCGGAGCCCATCGTGGGCTTCACGGCGGAGGGGCGTCTCCTCTCCGGCACCTACACCCTCGCGGAATTGCAGGCGATGGGCGTCACGCAGGCGCTCATGTTCGGGCCCACGCTCGTGCAAGGGGGCGTGAACCAGATCCAGGGCGCAGGCGACTGGGGCTATGCGCCGCGGACCGCGATAGGTCAGACGGCGGATGGGACCGTGATTCTGATGGTCACCGACGGCCGCGAGCTGCATGGGCCCGCGGACATCGGCGCGAGCCTCGGTGACATCGCGCGGCTCATGATCTCGCTCGGCGCCGTGACGGCGGCGAATCTGGACGGCGGCTCGTCGGCGACCCTCGTCTACGACGGCCGCCTGATCAACCAGCCCACAGACATCCTGGGCGAGCGATACATCGGCACGGCCGTGATCGTCAAGTAGACTGAAAGAGGTAGGCGTGTGAAGCTGAAGTCGCTGGGCATGTATCTGACGATGTTGGCGGGGGCTGCACTGGCCCTGTGGGGAGCCGAGGTGATTGCCCGATCTCGTCCGGCGCCCATCCGTTGGCACACGGTTCTGGTCCACGAGGCGCCCAAAGCCCCCGTGCTCGAGACGCCGCTTCGGGCGCAAAACGCCGCGCTCGAGCGGGCGATGTCGTGGGATCCGAGCCCTTCCCGGCTGGCGGCGTTCGCCGTCGAGCCGAAGGGCGAGCTTGGGGTGTTCGACCTGCGGACGGGAGACAGCCTGGCGAGCCTTCGCTTCTCTTCGGGCCTCAAGAGCGCGGTGTGGGTGAGCGACAGGCTCATCCTCCTTCTCACCGGTGACGGGCAACTGGAGACGTACGACGTGTGGAATCGCCAACTGAGATGGATTGCTGCGCTTCATGCGCCCGCGGGCATGGTCTGGCGCGCCGTGGCCTGGAGCGGTTACACGAACGACTTGTACGTCATCTACGCCGGCTCCTGGGGCAACGAGGTCTACTACTTTGACACGAACGAGCACATGTACGCCGAGTCCATCGGCGACCTGTCCGTCCGCCAGGCCTACGACGGGGCCACGGATGTCACGCTGTACCTGGTCGACGCGCGCCATCGCCTGTGGGCGGACCAGAACGGCCTCCTTCGCCTCGTGGCCTCTCACGTGGCGCTCATTCGCGGCGCCGGAAATACCGTCTATTGCGCAGACCTCGACGCGCAGGGAAAGGCCGTCGCCGTCCGCGCGTACGACGGCCGCGCGTGGACGACCTTGTGCCGCTTGCCTTCCCCTGTATCTCCCTCGAGCCTGGTGGTCGATCACGCCGGCCACACGTACATCGTGAGCCGAGGCTTCATCGAGGACACCTCGGATCGGGTGGCGCGGGCGCCCGAAGGAGCGGTTCTTCTCGCTTCGCAGAGCCAAGACGCGGTGGTGGCCGTCCGCAAAAGCGCGTACGGGGTCGTGATCGATTGAGGTTGGCCTGCGTCGGGCGAAGTTCGCGATGTGAAGCCGAGGTGGATGTCGTATAATGTTGGGCGACTGCCGAGGCGGCCTTCCGCGTAGCTTCGGACATGACAGAGCAGGGAAGTGGCAACGTGGAACAGCAACAACCGATGGAAGAGAGGCCGAAGCGCAACTGGTTCTCTGGGCTCTTGTTGCCCATCCTGATTGGTGTGGGCATCGCCATGGCGCTTCGGATGTGGGTCGTGAGCCCCGCGCGAGTGCCGTCCGCTTCAATGTACCCCACCATCCCTGCGACGAGCTCCCGGAATTTCGCGTACGTGATTGTCAACAAGCTGGCGACGGAGCTTTGGCCCATCCACCGCGGGGAGGTGGTCGTGTTTCACTGGCCGGACGATCCGAGCGAGCTCTTCGTGAAGCGCGTGATCGGCTTGCCTGGGGACACGGTGACGGTGACGTCCAACGCTGTGTACATCAACGGCAAGAAGTTGGTTGAGAACAATCCGGACATTTCGAAGTACAACGGCACCGTCGTCGGGACGTGGAAGGTGCCGCCGGGGTGCTACTTCATGCTGGGCGACAACCGGCCCATCTCCGACGACAGCAGGCTCTGGGTGCACAAGTTCGTGCCGCGCTCCATGATCGTCGGTGAGGCGGAATTCGTGGTCTATCCGTTCAACAAAATGAGCGTCATCTCTCAACACGTCTGAGAGGAGTGAGCGCAGATGCAGTACGTGCGCCTCGGCAAGACGGGGCTTGAGGTTTCTCGCATTTGCCTCGGCTGCATGAGCTATGGGGATCCGGAGCGCGGTACGCACCCGTGGGTGCTGCGGGAGGAGGAGGCGCGCCCCTTTATCCGCAGGGCGCTCGATCTCGGCATCAACTTCTTCGACACGGCGAACGTGTACTCGCTCGGCGCCAGCGAGGAGATCTTGGGCCGCGCGCTGCGGGACTTCGTCCGGCGGGACGAGGTCGTGATCGCCACCAAGGTGCACGGGCGCATGCGCCCGGGGCCGAACGGCGGTGGTCTGTCGCGCAAACACATCATGGAAGCCATTGACGCCAGCCTGCGGCGCTTGGGCACGGATTACGTGGACTTGTACCAGATCCATCGGTTTGATCCGAACACGCCGGTTGAGGAGACGATGGAGGCCTTGCACGACGTGGTCAAGGCGGGCAAGGCGCGGTACATCGGCGCTTCGTCAATGTACGCGTGGCAGTTTTTGAAGCTGCAGCACGCCGCCGAATTGCACGGGTGGACGAAGTTCGTCTCGATGCAGAACTACTACAATCTCCTGTATCGAGAGGAAGAGCGGGAGATGATGCCGCTCTGTCAGGCGGATGGCATTGGCGTCATCCCGTGGAGTCCGCTCGCGCGCGGCCGGCTGACGCGGGACTGGGATACGCGCACGGCGAGATCGGAGACAGACGAGTTCGGGAGGAAGCTGTACGCGCTGACGGAGGAGAGCGACAGGCGCATTGTCGAACGGGTGAAGGAGGTGGCCACGCGCCGCGGCGTGCCCATGGCGCAGGTGGCGCTTTCGTGGGTGCTGTCGAAGCCGTTCGTGACGGCGCCCATCATCGGGGCGACTAAGCTCCACCACCTGGAGGACGCCGTGGCGGCGCTGGAGTTGCAGCTGACGCCCGACGAGATCGCCCTGCTCGAGGAAAACTACGTGCCGCACCCGGTCCTGGGCCATCAGTGACGCAGACCGGTTCATCACATCGGATGAAAGGGGCGCGGTGAAGGATGTCCGTGGAACTGCGAAGTCAGGAGGCGCTCCTCGACGAGGGCTCGCGCTACGCGAATCGGCGAACGTTTGCCATCATCTCGCACCCGGACGCGGGCAAGACGACGCTGACCGAGAAGTTGCTCCTGTTCGGCGGCGCCATCCGCGAGGCGGGCGCCGTCAAGGGGCGCAAGGCGCGGCGGCATGCGACGAGCGACTGGATGGAGATTGAGAAGCAGCGCGGCATTTCGGTCACCTCGACCGTGCTGCAGTTCGACTACATGGGGTGTCGGCTGAACCTGCTCGACACGCCGGGCCACGAAGATTTTAGCGAGGACACGTACCGCACGCTCGCGGCGGCCGACAGCGCGGTCATGCTCATCGACGCGGCGAAGGGCGTGGAGCCGCAGACCATCAAGCTGTTCGAGGTCTGCCGGATGCGCGGCATCCCCATTTTCACGTTTATCAACAAGCTCGACCGCCACGGCAAAGATCCATTCGAGCTCATGGAAGAAATTGAGCGCGTGCTCGGGATCCGCTCCTGCCCGGTCACCTGGCCCATCGGCATGGGTCCCGACTTTCAGGGCATCTATCACCGCATGGAGGGCCGGTTCGAGCGCTTCACGACGCGGGGAGAGGACATGACGTCTCTCGAGGTGCCGGACGTGAACGATCCGGCCCTCGCGGAGGCGCTCGGCGAAACCCTCTGGCGAAAGCTCAAGGACGACATCGAACTGCTCGATGTCGCGGGAGACCCCTTCGATGCGGATCTCGTCCGGCAAGGGAAGCTGACGCCGATGTACTTCGGCAGCGCGATTGCCAACTTCGGCGTCGCGTCGTTTCTTGAATCGTTCATCCGACTCGCGCCCGCGCCCGGCCCGCGCGAAACCCTCGACGGCGTGGTGCGCCCGGACGATCCCGTCTTCACCGGTTTCGTCTTCAAAATTCAGGCCAACATGAATCCTGCGCACCGCGACCGCGTCGCCTTTGTCCGCATCTGCTCGGGCAAGTTCGCGCGCGGCATGACGGTGACGCACGTGCGCACCGGCAAGCGCCTCGCCCTCACGCAGCCGCAGCAGTTTTTTGGGCAGGAGCGCGAGACCGTCGACGAGGCCTACGCCGGCGACATCATCGGCATCCACGACCCTGGGCTGTTCCGCATCGGCGACACGCTCGCTGAACGAGGCAGCGTGGAATTTCCGCCGCTGCCCTCGTTTTCGCCGGAGCACTTCGCGCGGGTCTCGGTGCCCAACGCGATGAAGTACAAGCAATTTCACAAAGGAATCGCCGAACTGTCGGAAGAGGGCGCTGTGCAGGTCTTTCGCCAGGCCAACCGCACGGAGGATCTGATCCTCGGCGCCGTGGGCCAGCTCCAGTTCGACGTGTTCGTCTATCGCATGAAACACGAGTACGGCGTCGACGTGGAGATGATCCGCCTGCCGTACCAGTTCGCCCGCTGGCTCGAGTCCGACGAGCCCGTCGAGCACCTTCAGTTCGACCGATACGCGACGCTTGTGGTGCGTGATCGCGACGGGCGCACGGTGCTCTTGTTCCAGACTGAGTTCGCGATGCAGTGGCTCTTGGACAAAAATCCGAACGTCCGCCTGCACAAGACGTCGTTCGAGTTGGACGCGTCCCGAGGGCGGCCGAGGGGGTGAGGCGCATGCCGACGGCGGCCTACATGACCTACGCACAACTTGTGCATCGCTTGCACCAACTCGCTGATCGGGCGCCGGACCTCGTGCGGGTGGAGATCATGGGGAAGAGCCGCGAGGGGCGAGATTTGCTCGCGGTCACGGTGACGGATCTGGCGACGGGATCGCCCCTCGACAAGCCGGCCCTCCTGGTCGACGGCAACATTCACGCCGGCGAGGTCTGTGCGTCGAGCGCCGTCGTGTATTGGCTTGAGTGCTTGGTGGAAGCCCGCGATAGCGATCCGGCCGTGCGCGAGCTGCTGCGGACGCGCACCGTCTACGCCATCCCGCGCATCGCGGTCGACGGCGCGGAGCTGTATCTCACTACACCCGTCAGGCTGCGCTCGAGCCCGCACCTGTACCCGCACACATCGCCGCCAGACGGCTTTGTCGAAGATGATGTCAACGGGGACGGGCGGATTCTGTGGATGCGCGTGCCTGCGGAGGACGGGGCGTACGCCGTCGACGAGATCGACCCGCGCCTCATGCGGCCGCGGCAGCCGGGTGAAGTGGGGGGCGCGTATTACCACCTCTTTCCGGAGGGCCGGATCGCGCGTCGAGCGCAGGGCGGAACGCGGCCAGCGGTGTCCTCCGCGCACGAGGTGCGCCTGCACGGCATGGATTTCAACCGAAACTTTCCCATCCGCTGGGCTGGGGAGAGCGGCCAGCCGGGGGCCGGGCCGTTTCCGCTGTCGGAGCCGGAGCTGCGCGCGCTCGCCGATTTTATCCAGGCGCACCCGAACATCGCGGCGTATGCGGCCCTGCACACGTCGGGCGGCGTCATCCTGCGCCAGCCGTCGACCGGCGACGACACGGTCTTGTCTCCGCTCGATCGCGCGCTCTTCACGGAGGTCGCGCGGATGGGCGAGCGCGAGACGGGATACTTCTCGGGCTCCAACTACGAGAAGTTCGCGACCGGCCACGAGACGGTTTTGATGCCCGGTGCAGCGGACGACTGGATGTACGACCACCTGGGCGTGCTGAGCTTCACGGTGGAGCTCTGGGATCTGCGCCGCCGGGCGGGAGCGCGAGGATATGGCGAGATCGGCATGCGCAAAATGCTTGCGCTCACCGCGGAGGAGCGGCTGGAGGACGAGCGCAAGGTCATTGACTACGTGGCTCGCGAGTTTCCGGAGGCGTACACGCCGTGGACGCCGTTTGACCACCCCGACTTCGGGCGCGTCGAGATCGGCGGGATGGATCCGAAGTTTGTGGTTCAGAATCCGCCGCCCGCTCTGCTTGAGGAAGAGTGCGATCGCGTCGCCAGGTTCCTCACGAGGCTGGGGCTTTCGACGGCGCGCCTGGTGGTGGCGGGCCTGTCCGTCGAACCGGTGGCGGAAGGCGTGTACCGCGTCGTCGCGGAGGTGGCGAACGCGGGCTTTTTGCCGACGACGAGCACGAAGAAGGGGCGCGATCTCGCGCTCGGCGGCATCCGGGCCGAACTGCACGGGGCATCGGAGGTCCTGGCTGGCACGTCGCCGTGTGAGCTCTGTCACCTGGATGGCTATGGGTTTCACGGCGCGTGGCGGCTTCCCGTTCATCAGCGCGCGCACGTGGAGTGGGTGATTCGTGGCGCGCCTGGCGATCTCGTCGAGGTCCAGTTCCACGCTCCGCGCGCCGGGCGCGCGGCGGCGAGCGCCGCGCTGCCGTGACGGGTGAGCCGCGCGATGTCGAATGGAATCTATATGCTTCTCTTGGCGCGGAATGGAGCGGTTTGCGCCGGCGAGCCGCTCCGTTCTGCAATTCTAGTGGATATTTCCTATGGATTCTGATAAAATGAAGGAAGAGGTAGGGAGAAAACCGATGTGCGGTTGGGCCCTGCTGAAAACGTGGAGTGGGTATGCCAGAATGCGCCGTGCGGCGAGCCGCGTACGGGCTGGCTCGATGATGCGGCAAACGTGGGGGGTGGGAGCGGCGTTGCGACAAGTGGTCAGTGGGATTACAATATTAGCAGCCGACTTCAACGAGTGCTAACAGGGTGTTGCCCTCTCGTACTCCATGACGTTCCACCGCGGTGTGTCCGTGATCTGCTCTCCCTGCGCTTCTTTTACACATCCTAGTCGCAGGTACTCGCGCACAGTCACTTGTCGGAATTCGTCGCGAATTGGAGCCAGACAGCACACAGGAGGTGGCGCGTGCATGACGTTGGAAATCGGATATGTCAGCACCTATGTCCCCCGCAAATGCGGACTTGCCACATACACCCACCATTTGCGCCAGAGCGTTCGCCGTGCGGCGGGATCGTCCGCGGCCGACCAGGTCATCGCCATGTTGGGCCCGGATGAGGACGTGAAGAACTACAACCGCTCGTACTGGTTTTTGCGCCGCGACGAGCGCCGGGATTACGCGCGCATCGCTCGGCGGGTGAACGAAAGCCGAATCGGTGTCGTCTCGCTGCAGCACGAGTTCGGCATCTTTGGCGGCGAAGCAGGGGCGTACATCCTCGACTTCATCGACGCGCTTCACAAACCGCTCGTGACGACATTTCACACCGTATTTCGAAAGCCCATGTCGCCGTATCGAGAAGTGCAGAAGGAAATTGCCGAGCGAAGCGACCGCATCGTCGTGATGAATCGCCAGGCCATCGAGTATCTCGTCGAAGCATTCGGCATCTCGCCGTCGAAAATCCATTATCTCCCTCACGGGACCCCGGTGCGGTCCGTGACGCCGCGCGCCGAGTTGCGCAAGCGGTTTGGTTGGCAGGACCGGGCCGTGATCGTCACATTTGGGCTCTTGGGTCCGAGCAAGGGCATTGAGTTCATGTTGGATGCGATGCCGGACATCGTGCGCGAGGTTCCGAACGCGCTCTATGTCATTGCCGGCCAAACTCACCCAGAAATTGTCAAGCGCGAAGGTGAGGCGTACCGCGAATCGCTGGTTCGGCGGATTCACGCGCTCGGCATCGACGATCACGTCGTCATGCTGAACCGATACATGTCCGAGGCGGACATCGTGGATCTCATCACGGCGGCGGATCTCTACGTGACGCCGTATCCGAATATGGAGCAGATCACGAGCGGGACGTTGGCCTACGCGGTCGGCATGGGGCAGGTCGTGCTGACGACGCCGTACGCGTACGCGCGCGACCTGCTCAAGGACGTGCCGGAGCTGCTCGTGCCGTATGGGGACACGCGCGCGTGGGCGGAGCGGGCCGTGGAGGTCCTGACGAATCCCGAGAAGCGCGCGAAGTACGCCGAGCGGATCTCGGCCATTGGCGCAGACATGACGTGGCCGCGCGTGGGCGAGCGCCATTGGCAGTTGTTCCACGATGTCGCCCTGCAGGCTCGCCGTCGCGCATCGGGGGTGAAGGGATTTGCGGTCATCGCACACTGATGGGCTGCCGGTTTCCCTGGATCACCTGCGCAGGATGACCGACGACACAGGGCTCATTGAGCACGCGATTGGCCGCATTCCTCGCCGCCAGGAAGGATACTCCACGGACGACAACGCGCGGGCTCTCTGGCTCGCGTACGAGTGGCTCCACTACGCCCGCGAGCGGGGCCTGGAGGCGGAGGCGGCCGATCTCGCGCGGCTCATCGACATCTACTTCGCGTTCTTGGCCTGGGTTCAGAAGCCAGACGGCTGGTTCCACAACAATGTGTCGTATGATCGCCGCTTTGAGCTGGAGTTGCCGTCGGACGACTGTCAGGGGCGCTCCGTATACGCGCTCGCGGCAGGGATGTGCGAGGAGCGAGATCCGGCGCGCCTGACGGCCTACGCGCAAGTGCTTCGCAGGGGACTCGAGGCGGCTTTCGGCCTGACGCACACGCGCGGCGTCGCCCACGTGGTGGCAGCAGCTGCAAGGCTGTTGCGCCACGCCGAGGCCGCGGAGCTTTCCGAAGGCGCGGCGCCCGAGTTCTGGGCCTTTGTGCGTCAGCGCCTGCCGGGCGTCATGGAACGCGGTGCGCGCGATCTCGTGTCGAGGTTCGAAGTGCACGCCCGCGCCGATTGGCCTTGGTTTGAGGAGCGCATGACGTACGACAACGCAGTCATGCCGTGGGCGCTCTTCGAGGCCTATGCGATCACCGGCGAGGCCCGATGGAGAGACGTCGCGGAAACCTCGCTGCACGGACTCCTCGCCCGCATGCGCGCGCCCGAGGGGTGGCTTCGGCCCATCGGCAACCGCGGCTTCGCGGCGCCCGGGTTCACAGCCGTGTGGGACCAGCAGCCGCTCGAGATCGCGGGGCTCGCCGTGGCGTGCGAGTCGGCCTGGCGGGCGACGGGCGACGCGGCTTATCGGCGGCTTGTGGCCGAGTGCCAGCGCTGGTTTTACGGTGAGAACGACAAAGGGGTGCCCATGGCCGATCCGGCCGACGGCAGTTGCTGCGACGGCCTGACGCCGCAGGGGCCCAACCTGAACCGCGGTGCGGAGTCCACGTGGTCGTACCTGATCACCGAGATTCACGTCGAGCGGACATTTGCCGGGGATCTCGACGCCGCACGCGCGTTTGGCGCGTGGGTGGGCGTTCCGCGCCACGCCCTCGCCTCCGCGCGGGACAGACGGGCGTTTGGCGGTCACCGGTGACATGGCGCGCCGGCCGGCCTCACAGCGGAGCGAGGCCGGCGTTTCCATTATCCTTCATGCGCTGATACCAGCCCAGAAAAGCGTTCTCGACGGCGGTTCGCATCTTGGGCTCGGAAAACTCGCCGTGGTAGAGCTTCTCCTCGTCCCGCCAATCGGCCCAGAGGCCGTTTTCATCTGGGGCCTGCGTCCAAAAGTCGTCCTTCGCTCGAACGTCGAACACCCCGTTCTTGTATTTCGCCACCACTTTGAAGCGCGGGCTGTAGAAGTGCGAGTTGAGAAAGGCCACCACGAGCTCGACAGACTCGGTGGTCACGACCTTCGCCTCGAGGGCGGAATCGCCTTCGTGAATGGCCTTGGCGATGTCGTTGAACAGCCGAACGGCCTCTTCTTTGCATTCGGTGTCGCTCATCACGACGTGCGTCTTGACGTTTGTCTCGTCCCCGCGCTCGCGGATGCGCGTCATCTCACGGTGAAACGCGTCCATCCCATCGCACTCCTTCCGCACGCTCTTGAACACATCCTCTCCTCGATTGGGCGTTTCATGCGCGTCCGCGCGTCCACACTTGGTGTACAATGAAGGCGTTGTCATTCGCTTTGCAGACATGATGGCATTTCAGTCGTGAACAGGAGGTATGTCCCCATGCGCGTGGTCATCACCGGAGGAAGCGGCCTGCTCGGCCCATGGGTCATTCGCGAGTTTTTGAGCGCGGGCTACGACGTGTTGAACGTCGATACGCGCCCGCCCGCAGAGGAGCTGTGCCCCACGCTCCTCGCCGACCTCACGGACCTTGGCGATTGTTATCAGGTCCTTCAGGGCGCCGACGCCTTGGTCCACCTCGCCGCACTGCCGCGCGTCGGCATCCGCACGGATGCGGCCACGTTCGCCCTCAACACCGTGTCGACGTACAACGTGCTCGAGGCGGCGGGATCGCTCGGCATTCGGAAGGCCGTCATCACGTCCAGTGAATCTTCGTATGGACTCGTGTTCGCCAAACATCCGTTTGCGCCGAAGTACGTGCCTGTCGACGAGGAGCATCCTCAGCTCCCACAGGACGCCTATGGCCTGTCGAAGGTGGTCAACGAGCTGACCGCGGAGACGCTCCACCGGCGCTACGGCATGCAGATTGTGTCGTTCCGGCTCGGCAACGTCATTGCGCCAGAGATGTACAGAAACTTTCCTGACTTCATCAAAAAGCCGGAGGTGCGCAAGAATATCCTCTGGTCGTACATCGATGCGCGCGACGCGGCGGTGGCGTACCGGCTGGCCGTGGAGAAGGACGGCCTCGGATGCGTCAAGCTCAACATCGCCGCCGATTGGACCAGCATGGATTTGACGAACGGCGAACTGCTCGCGGCGTGCTACCCCGAGGTCACCGACATTCGCGTAAATCCAAACGGCTACGAGACCCTCCTCGCCAACCGCAAGGCGAAGGAGATGCTTGGCTGGCAACCCATCTACCACTGGCGGGATGAGGTCGCAAAGCTGTGAGGGGCCATCCCGCCCACCGCAAGCATGCGCCCCACGGCATGCCCACAGGGCTAGGCTGTTTCGACGTGGAAAGGAAGACCTTCGATGCCCATCCTCTTTGACGCGAATGAGCGCCTGTTTCACCTGACGACGCCGAGATCGAGCTACGCCATGCGCGTCCGTCAGGACGGACTCCTGGAACACCTCTACTGGGGCGCAAGGCTCAACGACGCCTTGGATCTGCTCCGCCTCGCCCGCGCGAGCGAGCGGCTCGACGCGCGTCCGGCGCACATGCGCGCCGCCGACGTCGGCTCGCTTCGGCTCGAGTACCCCGCGTATGGGACGGGTGATCACCGCGATCCCGCCTACGAGGTCCTGCAGCCTTCGGGCAGCCATGCGTCCCAGCTCGTGTACGAGTCGCACCGGATCCTGCCTGGCAAGCCGCCCCTTCCGGGCCTGCCCTCGTTTTACGTCGAATCCGATTTCGAAGCCGACACGCTCGAGATTTCCTTGGTCGATCCCGCCATCTCGCTGCGCGTCATCCTCTCCTACACCGTCTACCGCGACTTCGATCTCCTCTGCCGGCACGCGCGCTTCGAGAACGCCGGGGCAGAGGTGCTCGTCCTGCGCCGGGCGCTTTCCGCGTCGGTCGATCTCGACCTCAAGCACGCGGATTTCGTCCAACTGTCCGGCGCCTGGATCCGGGAGCGGTTCATCGAGCGGACGCCGGTGTCACCCGGGCGGCACGAGATCATGAGCCGCGCCGGCTTAAGCGGGCACAAGCACAATCCCTTCTTCGCCCTGGCGGCGCCCGGTGCGAGCGAATCGAGCGGCGAGGTTCGCGCGTTCGCCCTCGTGTACAGCGGCAATTTTCTCGGCGCGTGCGAGATGGAGCCGATGCGGCAGAGCGTGCGGGCGCAAATCGGCATTCATCCCGCCGACTTCTCCTGGCGCCTCGAGCCCGGCGAGCGGTTCGTCGCGCCCGAGGCCGCGCTCGTCTACTCGGACGAGGGTTTCGGCGCCATGTCGCGCACGTTTCACCGCGCCATACGAAAGCGGTTGTGCCGAGGGACGCATCGCGACGCCGTTCGCCCCGTGCTCCTCAACAGCTGGGAAGCGACGTATTTCCAGTTTGACGAGGGCGATCTCGTCGAGATCGCAGAGCAGGCGCGCGATCTCGGCGTGGAGCTGTTCGTGCTCGACGACGGCTGGTTCGGCCAGCGCGACGATGACACCACGTCGCTCGGCGACTGGTGGCCGCACCCGCGCAAGCTGCCGGGCGGTCTTCGTCGGCTGGCGGATCGCATTCACGCGCTTGGGCTTCGCTTCGGCATCTGGATGGAGCCGGAGATGGTGTCGCCGAAGAGCGAGCTGTACCGCGAGCACCCGGACTGGTGTCTGCACGTGGCGGATCGGCCGAGATCGGAGCGAAGGCATCAGCTGATGCTCGATCTCACGCGCGAGGACGTGCGCGCCTTCGTGGTGGACGCCGTGTCCCGCGTGATTCAAGAAGGGGCCGTCGATTACGTCAAGTGGGACATGAACCGGCCGATGACAGAGGTCGGATCGGCCGCGCTTCCGCCCGAGCGCCAGCGCGAGGTCGCGCACCGCTACGTGCTCGGGCTGTACGAGGTCCTCGAGGCGCTCACCCGCCGGTTCCCGCACGTGCTCTTCGAAAACTGCGCCTCGGGCGGGGGCCGGTTCGATCTCGGCATGCTCCACTACATGCCGCAGACCTGGACGAGCGACAACACGGATGCTGTCTCCCGCCTCAAGATCCAGCACGGCACCAGTCTCGTCTATCCGCCCATCGCGATGGGCGCGCACGTGTCCGCCGTGCCGAATCACCAGATGGGCCGCGTCACGCCGTTCGCCCTGCGCGCGGGCGTCGCGATGTGTGGCAATTTCGGCTTTGAGCTTGATCCGCGCCGGCTCTCGGACGACGAGCGGCGCGAGGCGCGTCAGGCGGTGGAGCGGTACAAGGAGGTTCGGAAGCTTGTGCAGTTCGGCGACTTTCACCGGCTGCTCTCGCCGTTTGACGGGCCGGAGGCGGCCTGGATGTTTGCGGCCGAGGACGGCAGCGAGGCCCTCGTCGCCTACTTCTGCACGTATCCGGATCCCATGGAGCCGGCTGCGCGCCTCGTCCTGCGCGGGTTGCGGCCTGAGGCGCGCTATGTCTGCGAGGCGCTTGGCGAAAGCTTCCGCGGCGACGCGCTGATGCACCACGGCCTCATCGTCCCGCGCCAGGTGGGCGACGGGCAAGCGGTCTGGCTTCATCTCAAGCAAATCGGGGAGGGTGACGGGGCATGATTCGAGTTGGTGTGATGGGCTGTGGCGTCATCAGCGAGGTGTATCTCAAGAACCTTCAACTCTTCGGCATTCCGGTGGCGGCCGTGGCGGATCTCGATCAGGCGCGGGCCGCCGCCCGGGCCGAGCAGTTTCAGGTCCCGGCGGTCGCGCCCGACGAACTCCTCGCGCATCCTGAGGTGGATCTCGTCCTGAACCTCACGGTCCCGAAGGCGCACGCCGACCTTGCGCGCCAGGCCTTGGAGCACGGCAAGCACGTGCACACGGAGAAACCTCTCGCGCTTCGCGCTGAGGACGCCAAGGCGCTTGTCGATCTCGCCCGCGCTCGCGGGCTCCGCCTTGGATCCGCGCCTGACACGTTCCTCGGCAGCCACCTCCAGACCGCGCGGAAACTCCTGGACGACGGCTGGATTGGCGAGCCCATCGGCGCGACGGCTTTCATGATGAGCCACGGGCCGGAGCGCTGGCACCCAAATCCGGACTTCTTCTACCAGGCGGGGGGCGGCCCGATGTTCGATATGGGCCCGTACTACCTCACGGCGCTCGTGCACCTGATGGGCCCCGTCCGCCGCGTCGCCGGGACCGCCCAAACCACCTTCTCCACGCGCGTGATCGGTTCCCCAAATCGATTTGGGGAACGCATCCCGGTGGAGATCCCGACGCACGTGCAGGCCCTGCTCGAGTTCGAGCGCGGGGCCACGGGCTTGCTTGTCACCACGTTCGACGTGTGGCACTCCGAGCTGCCACGCATCGAGATTTACGGCACGGAAGGGACGCTCGCCGTGCCAGATCCCAACTACTTTGAGGGCACGGTGCGCGTGCGCCGCCGCGGCGCCGAGGCGTGGTCGCCCGCGCCGGCGCTCTTCGGCTTCGCGGAGAACCGGCGCGGCCTCGCGGTGGCCGACATGGCGCTCGCCATCCGCGACCATCGGCCGCACCGCGCGTCGGGGGATCTCGCCCTGCACGTCGTCGAGATCATGGAGGCCGTCCACCTTTCGGCGCGCGAGGGGCGTCACGTCGAAATCGCCTCGCGGCCGGATCGGCCAGAGCCGTGGCCCATCGGCTACGACGAGACTGCGCTTCAGCTCGACCTCTGCTCCCAGTGCGAGCGGGATAAGTCATGAAGGCGCTTGGCATCGATCTCGGCACGACCTCCATCGCCGCGGTGGTGTACGACGCCGCGGCGAGCCGCGTCCTGTGGTGGCAGTCTCAGCCGCACGGCGCCCAATTGCCGGCGGATCACCCGCTCGCGTCGCTGCAGGACGCGGTGCGCATGTTCGCCCTGGCCGAGCGCATGGTGGAAGCGGGGCTTGCCGAGCATCCCGACGTGGCCGCCATCGGGGTCACGGGCCAGATGCACGGCGTGGTGTATCTGGACGCGAAGCTTGATCCCGTGAGCCCGCTCTTCACGTGGCAGGATGGGCGCGCAGGTGAAGCGGCAGAGGCCGGCGAGACGTTCGCGGCGCGCCTGTCTCGCCTGACGGGCACACCTGTGCATCCCGGCTACGGCCTTGCGACGCACGCCTGGCTCCTGCACCACGGCCTCGTGCCGCAAGGCGCGCGCAGGCTTGCCACGCTGCCGGACGCGTTTGCCGCCCGACTCGCAGGATGTTCGCGCCCTCGCGCGCACGCGTCCCTCGCGCACAGCATGGGCGGCTTTGACCTCGCGAACGGGGCGTTTGCTGCGGAGGGCCTGCAGGCGTCAGGGATCGATCTCGGCCTTCTGCCCGAAGTGGCTCCGGATCTGGCCGTGCTGGGCGAGCACCGCGGCATTCCCGTCGCCGTGGCGCTGGGGGATCATCAGGCGAGCTTCCTCGGCGCGGTGGGCGCGGCAGAGGGGGGCGTGCTCGTGAACATCGGCACGGGCGCTCAGGTGTCCGTCTGCGTGCGGGGACGGCCCGAGCTGCCGCCTGGCGCCGAACTGCGGCCGTTTTTGGGGGATCTGTACCTCGCGACTGTCGCGACGCTGGCGGGCGGCGCGGCGTACGCCCTTGTGGCCGCGTTTTTCGATCGCGTCGTCCGGCTGTATGGCATCGAGTCCCCGCGCTCGGCGTACGAGGTGCTCGACGAGGCCATCGCGGCGTGGCGCCAATCGGGCGGCGGGCCGTTTCCCCGCGTGCGCCCGACGTTTTTTGGCTCGCGGTGGGGCGACGGCGGCGCGCGGGTCGAAGGGTGGACCGCCTCGGGCATGACGCCTGAGGCCTTCGCCTGGGGCGTGCTGCGCGGCGTGGCGGAAGAGCTCCACGAGGGCTATGGCCGCCTCGCGCCGCGCGCGTCTGAGGGTGCCGGCGCGCTCGCGGGGGCGGGCAACGCGCTTCGCGTCAACCGGCACCTGCGCGACGCGGTGGAAGCGGTGTTTGGGCACCCTGTGCGGCTCGCACCTCACCCGGAGGAGGCGGCGCAGGGGGCGGCGCGCTGGGCGGCGATGGCCGTGACGGCGTGACGCAACGCGCTCCCAGTGGGATGGGCGGCAAATGCGCCCATCCTTGGCTTTTCAGGGCACCGCTGCCTCATGCGCGCGCGGCGAAGGCCCGCCAGACGACAGCCTCGGCCGGCTTGCCGTAGATGCAGTAGCTTCCATCCTCGCCGGCTTTGTCGCGCGGGTACAGCTTCCACGGCCATTCCCACAACATGTAGCCCTTGAACCACGGCTCGTCGGGCATGGCGGAGAACATGGCTTCGTAAAACCGCGCCTGCTCGTCGAGATCGACCGCGCCCGGATGCCGGTAGTCCCACGGGCACGCCCCGGAACCCGCGCGGCTCGGGCAACCCACCTCCATGAAGAAGAGCGGCTTCCCGTGCGCCTCGGCCACCTCGCGGAGCACCGGCACGCGTTCGCGCCAGCGGTCGATGGGGTAGTACGCGCTCGAGGAGATGAGGTCCACGGCGTCCCAAAACCGCACGTGCTCCTCGCGCCCATGATTGCAGTTGTACGTCACGAGGCCGCCGTACTCGCTCCGCACGCAGGCAATCACGTCGCGCCACATGGCCTCGTGCGGCTCGGCGGTGGTCATCTCGCAGCCGACGCAGAACATCTCGCAACCCGTGCGCGTGGCGAGGCGCGCGTAGTGGGCCATCATGTCGGCGTAGGACTCAAACCACGCACGCCAGGACGCGAGATCCGGTTGGCGCGCGTCCCCGAAGGCGATTTCGCCCCGCCAGGTCCCGTCTCGGCAGTTAACCGTGGGCTTCAGGCATACCTTGAGCCCGAGTTGGTGGGCGAGATCGGCCATCGCCGCAATTTCGTCGTCGCTCACCGTGGCAGGCGGCCCAAAGTCAATGGCCGGATGACCCGGGTGCTCCATGAGGCCTGCGAAGGCGAGCGTCACCCAGTTGAAGGGCTCGTCGGCGAGCGCCCGCATCGACGCGCGCGCCTCATCGGTGCCCCACGTCCCGTGCTCGCCGACAAAGCCAAACGTCATGCCGCGGATGAAGTCGATGTCGAATGCGCTTTCGATCCGTTCCACGCGAAGCTCACCCCCGAGGTGCCTCACCGGCGGTCGTTTTCCAACAGTTCGATCACGGCTCGCGCGGACGATGCGCCGTCGAAATAGGCGTACCGGCCTCCGGTGTATTCGCCGCGCTGGATGAGCCGCAGTCCCGCTTGGGTCAGTGCCTCGGTGTGCGCGGCCATGTCGTTGACTTCAAATGCGACGTGATGCACGCCCTCGCCGTGTTCATCGAGCCAAGCGCGCCAGGTGCTCGGTTGGTCGTCGGGCTCGATGAGCTCGATGTCGAGGTTCTCGAGGCGGAAAAACGCGAGCTTGGCCCTCGCCGGGGTCGGCTGTCCCTCGTATTCGGTCCGCGCTTCCTCGTACGCCTCGGTCCAGTGCCACTTCGGCACCTCGCAGCCGAGGAGTCTCGCCCAGGCGGCGCTCGCCGCTTCAATGTCGCGCACGACGATGCCAATTTGTGCGACGCGCCGCGTCCCCAGTGGATACGCTTCCATACGCCTTCCTCCCAAAACGTTTTGACACCATCTTACCACGTCCATCGCCGTCTGTGTCGCGGCGAACCGATTTATAATCCAGACTTCAAACGGGAATGGTTACATATGCTGCCGTTTTATCTGTTCGGGCGGATGGCCGATCCGAGACTCACGGCGGCACGAGGAGGACCTATGGCGTTCGACACCGAGCTCGAGAGGCGCGCGCGTGCATTCGCGCTGACGCAAGACATCAGTTCGACGCGCGGCGGGGGGGCCGATCTCTGGCCCGTCCTGCGCCGAAAGGTGGCCGAGGTGCGGAATCTCGCCGCGAGGCTCGAGCGAGAGCCTGCGGCGTGTTCGGAACCTGCGCACGAGTGGTTGATCGATCACGCCGCCTATCTCGAACTGCAGGCGATGTTGGCGGAGCGACTGTGGCCGAACGCCGTGCTGCGGAAGTTACCCAGGATGGCCGAGAACGGAGAGCCGCGCGTGGTGGCCCTCGCCGCGGCCTATCTCGATGTGACGCGCGGACGCGTGGAACCCGACACGCTCATCCGCTTTGTGGAAGCTTACCAAGACGTGCAGGTGCTCACGACCCTCGAGTGCCATCAGTTGGCGAACGCCTTGCGCGTGGCCATGCTCACGCGGCTCGCCGAAGCGAGCGATGAAATCGCCCACCGGTACGAGGCGTGCCGCGCCGTGGCACAACTGCTCGACGAGATCGAGCGGGGGGATGGGCCCGAAGCCGTGCGACGCGCCATCGACCGCTTTGCCAAGGGGCGCGCGCTTGGCGCGGTGGAAGTGGTGCACCTCGTGCATCACCTGTCCGAGTGGGAGCCGGACAGCCACGAACTGCGCGAATGGCTCGCGGCGCACGTCGCCCATTCCTCCGACAGCATCGAGCGATTGACGACGTACGAAGCCGAGTGGCACGCCGAAATCCAGGTGCTCATCGGCAATCTGGTGCAGAGCCTGCACGCCTTGGAGCGCATGTCCTGGCAGCCCGTTTCCACCCGCATCTCCCGCGTCGAGTCCTGCCTGCGGGAAGAGCCTACGGGCGACTATCTGCGGCTCGATCCGACGAGCCAACAGGTGCTCACGCATCAGGTCAGCTGGCTCAGCGAGGCCTTCCGCCTGCCCGAGGCGATGATCGCGGAGACCGCCGTGTCGCTCGCGCGCGAGGCCTGGGAAAAGGCCGGATCGCCCACATTCGCGAGCGACCTGCCGCGCGAGGCGTTTGTCGCGTATTATCTGTGCGATCCCGACGGGATGCACGCCCTTCATCAGTCGCTCAAGGAGCGCGCGAAGCCGAGGCCTGTGCCACAGATTGCGCTCCGCCGCCGTCCCCTGCGCACGTATCTCCTTGCGGCCGCGCTGTTGTTCGCGGTCATCCTGTGGGCGGTGCTCGAGGGGATGACGGGCGGGTTTCGCGCGCCTCTGGGGGCGACTCTCGCCCTTGCCGTCCTGCTCGCCCTTCCCGTCAGCGAGTGGGTCCTTTCGCTCGTGCACGAGGGGATCCGCCGCGCCGTTCGGCCCGTGCCTCTCCTGCGCCTCGACTTCAGCGAGGGGATCCCAGGGGACGCGCGCACCTTAATCGCGCTCCCCGTCATCTGGGCGAGCGAGTCCGACGTCGACGAGGCGTTTGACAAAATCGAGCTTCACTATCTGACGCAGCGAGGCGACAACGTGTACTTCGCGGTCCTCTCGGACTTCCGGGACGCCGATGCGCCACATCTGCCGGAGGACGAGGCGCTCCTCGCCCGGGCGCGCGAGCGCCTCGAGGCGCTTCGGCGCAGGTATGGAGCGGCGCGCTTCTTTTGGTTCCACCGAAGGCGCGTCCTGAACCCCGCCGACGGGGTCTACATGGGCTGGGAGCGGAAGCGGGGGAAGCTCGTCGAACTGGTCGAACTCATGCGCGGCGCGCGGAACACCACCTTCTTTGTCGAAGATGGCCCGCTCGACGCGCTGTCGACCGTTCGCTACCTGTTTACCGCCGATCTCGACACCGAGCTTCCCATCGGCACCGTGCAGCGCCTCGTCGGCACGATGCACCTGCGCTACAACCGGCCGCGCCTCAACGCCCGCGGGACGCGGGTCGAGCAAGGCTACGGCGTGCTCCAGCCGGCCGTGGCCGTGAGCCCGCGCTCCACACTTGTCTCCCGCTTCGCGCGCCTGTGGTCGGGCGAGACGGGCGTGGATCCTTACGCGTTTGCCATCTCCAACCCGTACCAGGACTGGTTCGGGCGCGGCCTGTTCGTCGGCAAGGGGCTCATCGACGTCGATACGTTTCACGCCGTGCTGTGCCATCGCATCCCGGACAACCGCGTTCTGAGCCACGACATCCTCGAAGGCGGGTTTTTGCGCGCGGGGCTCGTCGCGGACGTGGAGGTGGTGGAAAGCCAGCCTGCGACGCTTCGCGCCTACATGCGCCGCGCCCACCGGTGGGTGCGCGGAGACTGGCAGCTGACGTATTGGCTGCGCCGGGTGTGTCGAGATCGGCACGGCCAACCGCGGCCCATCGATCTGTGCGGCTTCACCCGCTGGAACATCGTCGATCACGTCCGGCACAGCCTGGTCCATCCGGCGCTCGTGCTGCTCGTGGGCGTCGGCAGCGCGGGACTGTTGCCCGGTTCTGCCTACGCGTATGGGGCGGTGGTGCTCATCACCGTTTTTTTGCCCTTTCTTCGCCAACTGGACGCCATTCGGCCCGGCGAATGGTCGTGGAGGTCCGCCGCGACGGCCCTCGGGCAGAGCCTCGTCATGCTCGTGACGCTGCCGTTCATGGCCGTGGTCGAGGTGGACGCCAGCCTGCGCGCGCTCTATCGGATGCTCGTCACGAGGCGACGGCTCCTCGAGTGGATCCCGTCCGCTCACGCGGATCGCGCGGACGGATCGCCCGCTCCTCTTCTCTACGAGCCGGCCGGTTACGCGGTTGCGTTGGCGTGTTCGGTGCCGGGTCTCTTCGGCACATGGGCACAGGTCCTGACGAGCGCCCTCGCGCTCCTGGTGTGGTTGCCCGCGCATGGTGTGGCGCGATTTCTCGCCCAGCCTCTAGATCCGACGCGCGTGGAACCGCACCCCGAGCTTGCCGCGCACCTTCGCGAAGTGGCCGCGGCCATGTGGCAGTTTTACGAGCGGTACGTCGGCGAGGAGGATCACCACCTGCCGCCGGACAACGTGCAGCTTGAGCCGGTGGAGCGCGTTGCGCACCGCACGTCGCCGACCAACATCGGGCTCTACCTCCTGTGCGTCGCCGCGGCTGCAGATCTGGAAATCATCTCGAAGGAATCCGCCGTGCACCGCCTGGAGCAAACCATGGCGACGCTCAGGTCCCTGGATCGGTGGCACGGCCACCTGTTCAACTGGTACGACACGCGCACGCTCCGGCCCCTTCCGCCGAGGTACGTCTCCACCGTGGACTCTGGCAACCTGGTCTGCGCGATGCTCGCCCTGAGCCAGGCGCTTCGCGAATGGGCTTCTGCCGGCGCGGACGTCGCGCCGCGCGCGCATCGCCTCGCGGACGAGTTGGAGGCGTTCGCGCGAGAGACGGACTTCCAGCCGCTGTACCGCCCGGAACTCCGGCTGTTTTCGCTCGGTTTTCACGCGGATCGGAACGAGCTCGAGAACATCGTGTACGATCTCCTCGCGTCCGAGGCGCGCCAGGCGAGCTTCTTTGCCGTGGCGACCGGCCAGGTGCCCGCGTCTCACTGGTTTGCGCTGTCCCGCACCATGACGCGCGTGGGCCGCCATCAGCCGCTCCTGTCCTGGTCCGGAACGATGTTCGAGTACCTGATGCCCGCGCTTCTGATGCGCCACCTGCCCGGGACGCTGTGGGAGGAGACGTATCGCGGCGTCGTCTCGAGACAAATCGCCTACGCGCAAGAGCGCGGCGTCCCGTTCGGGATTTCCGAGAGCGGGTTCTACGCGTTCGATCGCGACTTCAACTATCAGTACCGGGCGTTTGGCGTGCCGGGGCTCGGGCTTGACCGCGGCCTCGAGCGCAACCTCGTCGTGGCGCCGTACGCGACGATGCTCGCGCTCCCCTTCGCCCCGGGACAGGTGGCCGAGGCGCTCCGGCAATTGCGGACACTCGGGGCTTTGGGCCCGTACGGCTATTACGAGGCCGTCGACTTCACGGCGAGCCGGCTTCCGCCAGGCGAACGCCACAGGGTGGTGCAGAGCTTCATGGCGCACCACCAGGGCATGGCGTTCATCGCCATCGCCAACTACCTGCACCACAACCTGTGGGTGGAGCGGTTTCACCGGCTGCCGCTCGTGCGGGCGGCCGAATACATGCTGTACGAGCGCATGCCGAAGCGCCCGGCGCTGCTCCTGAAACCCGTCCACGCCGCGCACGCGCCGAGCTTTGACCAACCGGTCTACGCGCGCAGGCGAAGCGGCGACGAGCTGGCCTGGAACGCCATCTCCAACGGGAGCCTGACGAGTTTCGCCGACACGCGCGGGGAGGGCGGGATCGCCTGGCGCGGCATCGCCGTCACGCGCTTTCGGCCGGATCCACACCTGCCGTATCGGGGACCGGTCATGTACGTGCGAGACGTCGATCGCGGCGGCATGTTCCGCACCACTCTGCACGGCGGCGCGGGGCACATCGAGGCGGAGTTTCGGCCGGACAAGTCGACGTTTCGGCGCGTGGTCGACGGTATCGAGAGCGAGTGGTCCGTGCTCGTGGCGCCGGATCGAGACGTGGAGATCCGGCGGCTCGTGCTCCAGAACCTCGGGGAAGACGTCCGCCGGCTCGAGGTGACGTACTTCGCCGAACTCGCGCTCGCGAAGCCTTCCGCGGACATCGCGCACCCGTCGTTCCAGCGCCTGTTCGTCGAGACCGGGTGGGACGAGGCGCGCCAGGTGCTCTGGGCCCGGCGCAGGCCCGAATCGGACGACGAGCCGGGCGTGTACGCGGCGTTTCACCTGGTGGCGGACGACGAGGGGGCGCCCATCGAGTGGGACTCCCACCGCGCGCGGTTTGTCGGGCGGGGCGGCAGCCTGGCCGCGCCGCGGGGGCTCTGGCACCGCCTGCGCGGTGAAGCCGGCTCGGTGGCCGATCCGGCCGCCATCCTGCGCACGACCGTGGTCCTCGCGCTCGGGCAAAAGCGCGCGCTCTATGTCATCACCGCGCTCGGCGAGGCGCAAGACGAGGTCGTGGAGCGCGCGTTCGAAATGCGCCACCCCGCGGCCCGATCGCGCGCGGCGCAGCTCGCCTGGATGCGCGCGCAGATCGATCTCCGCCAGTTACACCTTTCGCCCGACGACGTCGAGGACGCCATGGAACTCCTGTCGCGGTTTCTGTCCCGTCACGCGCTTTCGCCCGAGCGCAGGGCGGCCATCCTGCAGAACGAGCTCGGCCAGTCCGGGCTCTGGGCGCACGGGATCTCGGGCGACAGGCCGATTGTCGCCGTGCGGCTCGCCTCCCCGGCCGAAGTCCCGTTTGTCGCGAAGCTCGCCCGGCTCACCCAGTACCTCGGTCACATGGGCTTCGCGAGCGATCTCGTCGTGATCGACGAGACCCTATCCAGCTATCGAGACGAGATGCGCGAGCGGATCCGGAGCGAGATGGCTCGCCGAGGTGTGCACGACGCGGCGCTCGCGGTGGTGAAGGCGGATCAGCTGTCGAGCGCCGAGCGCACGCTCGTCGAGGCCGTCGCCGTGGCTACGCTGCGCGCCGGTGGGCCAAGCGTCGGCGCGCAACTGACGGGCGGGAGGACGCGGCGCGAAGAGCCGGTGAGAATGGCGTCGGATCGCCTGGAGCCGGAGCCAGAGCGCGAGCCACGCGACGCCGGGCCGGTGGAGGGAGAGTTTGCGAACGGCTACGGGGCGTTTGTCGATAGCGGCCGCGCGTACCGCATGCGCGTGACGCGCTCCCTGCGGCCCCCGCGCCCGTGGGCCAACGTGCTTGCCAATCCCCATTTTGGCGCGCTCGTGACGGAACTTGGCACCGGCTACACCTGGTGGCGCAACAGCCGCGAATGGAAGCTCACGCCCTGGCACAACGATGCCGCCTTTGATCCACCCGGCGAGGCTGTGTATCTCGCCGATCTCGACCGCGGCATCGTCGCGAGCGCCACGCCGTCGCCCGCCGGCGATGAGGGTGCGTACGAGGTGACGCACCGGCCGGGCGTCACGTCCTTTGAGAGCGATTTTGGGGGCGTCCTCGTCGCCCTCGAGGTGTTCGTGGATCGCGCGGAGCCCGTCAAGTGGATGCGGGTGCGCCTTCGCAATCCAAGCGATGTGCGGCGACGCATGCGGGTGGCGCCTTACGCCGAATGGGTGCTCGGCGTGGAGCCGTTTGCGACGGCGCCCCTCGTCGTGGTGCGAAAGATCCGCGGTGTGGACGCCGTCGCGGCGGAAAACCGGTATCAGGAGGCGTTTCGCGGCGCGGTGGGCTTTCTGGCCGTGGGCGGCGACGGCCAGACCACCGGCTGGCTCGGCGACAAGACGCGCTTCCTCGGCGGCGGATCGTACGCTCGGCCCGACGCGCTGCTCGCCGGGGACGGGTGGCGCGGGGAAGACGGTCCCACCCAGGCGCCCTGTGCCGCCCTCGCGCGCGATCTCGACCTCGGGCCGCACGAGCAGGCGGAGGTCATCATCCTCCTCGGCGCAGCGCAGGGCGAGCGCGAGGCGGCGCGCCTCGCGCGCCTAGCCCATCAAGCCGCGGCGGACCGCGCGCTGCGCGAGGTGACCGAGTTCTGGTCAGACCTTGTCACGCGCGTCCAGGTGCGCACGCCGGACCGCGCCTTCGACATCCTGATGAACGGCTGGCTCGTGTACCAGGCCCTCGCCTGCCGCCTCTGGGCCCGCACGGCGTTCTACCAGGCCGGCGGCGCGTTTGGCTTCCGCGATCAGCTGCAGGACGCCCTGGCGCTGCTTCACGCCTGTCCCGACGCCCTGCGCCATCAGATCCTGCGTGCGGCGCGCCACCAGTACCTCGAAGGCGACGTGCAGCACTGGTGGCATGAGGAGCTTGGAAAAGGCATTCGCACCCGCTTCTCGGACGACTTGCTCTGGCTGCCGTACGCGGTCTCGCGCTACATCGAGGCGACGGGCGATAGGGCCATCCTCGACGAGCGCGTTCCGTATCTCGTGAGCGCGCCCCTTGCAGGCGGGGAACTGGAGCGATACGAGGACTGCGTCTGGAGTCAGACGGAAGGCACGCTGGCGGAGCACGTGGCGCGGGCCGTCGAACGCGCGCTTCACTTCGGCGATCACGGCCTGCCGCTCATCGGCATCGGCGACTGGAACGACGGCCTGAGCCGAGTCGGCGCCAAGGGCCGGGGGGAGAGCGTGTGGCTGGCGTGGTTTTTGGCCGATGTGCTGCGGCGCGTGGCCGAGATCGACCACCCGTCGCTCGCTTCCTACCGCGGCCGCTGGCTCGCGATGCGCGAGAAGCTGTTCGAAGCGGCCAATGAGTCGGCATGGGACGGACAGTGGTATCGGCGCGCCATCACGGACGACGGGCTGTGGCTGGGCTCGGCCGCCTCGCCCGCGTGCCGGATCGACGCCATCGCGCAGTCCTGGGCGGTCATCTCGGGCGGCGCCCCGCCGGATCGGGCCGTGCGCGCCATGGAGTCGTTCGACAGGGAACTCGTGGATCGACGCCTGGGCGTGGCACATCTGCTGCAGCCGGCGTTTCGAGACCTGCGCCCGAGCCCTGGCTACATCCAGGGCTATCCGCCGGGCATTCGCGAAAACGGCGGGCAGTACACGCACGGGGTCATCTGGAGCGTCATCGCGTGGACGAAGCTTGGGCGGGGAGAGGAGGCGTATGAGCTCTTCTCCATGCTGAACCCGATTCATCACGCCGACACCCCGCGCGAAGTGGAACGGTATGGAAACGAACCGTACGTCATGTCGGCGGACATCTACACGGCCGAGCCGAACGTGGGGCAGGGCGGCTGGTCGTGGTACACAGGCGCGGCCTCGTGGATGTACCAGGCGGGACTGGAGGCCATCCTCGGCGTGCGGCGGCGGGGGAGCAAGCTCATCGTGGAACCGTGCATTCCCAAGCACTGGCCTGGCTTTGAGGTGCGGTATCGCCACGGTTCGACGCTGTACCGGATTCGCGTCGAACGGGTGGCACAGGGTGAGGGCACGCGCGCGCAAGAGCTCACGGTCGACGGGGTGGGTGTGGCCGAGATCGACCTCGTCGACGACGGGCGGGAACACGACGTCCTCGTGCGATGGAGCGGCGGGAAGGCCCAAGACCGCGGCACGGCGGCCGACAAGGAACCCGTCGAGATTCGCGAGTGGGTTCGGCAGCTGCGCGCGTCGAGCACTACGCATGCGCTGCCCGCCACCGCGACGTTTCGAAACGGGCCATCGGATGTTTGATCGCGCAGGAGGCCATGGACCTCCTGCCGCGCCTGATGGTGTGTCTTTGCCGTTTCTTTACATGGTGGCAAGAGGTCGTTCACGCGCCATTTACAAACCGGTTCTACCATGGAGGTGACACGAGTACAGGGAGGCGTTTCCTATGGCCACCGTCGGCGCAGACCGCACTTCCATGTTTGCACCCCTCGACCGATCGCGGTGGAACGCGTTCCACTGGAAATCGGTTGTGACGACCGGCATGGGTGTCTTCACGGACGGCTATGACCTCTCGTCCATCGGTATCGTCCTGCCTTTCATTCTCGCCTCGTTCGGCCAGAAAAGTTTGACCAGTTGGCAGAGCTCGCTGTTGACAGGGAGCGCACTGGTGGGCGCGGCCATCGGCGCGCTTGTGTTCGGGCCGCTCGCCAACCGAGGGCGCAAGCGGTTCTACGGGTTGGACGTCCTGGTGCTCACCATCGCCGCGTTGGCTCAGGCGTTTGCGCAGAACATCGATCAGCTCATCGCGATTCGCTTTCTCCTCGGGTTTGGCGTCGGGGCCGACTACGTGCTGTCGCCGGTGATCATGGGCGAAAACGCGAATGCGCGCGATCGCGGCAAGAGCCTGGCGCTCGGCTTTGGGTTGACCTGGGGCATCGGTGCGGCGGTTGCGGGCCTCGCGACCATGGTGTTGAATGCGTGCGGCGTTCCCGCCGATTGGGTGTGGCGCATCGTCCTCGGGCTTGGCGCGATTCCTTCCGCATCGGTGATCTACCTGCGGCGCCGCTTGCCGGAGACACCTCGCTACCTGGCGCGCGTGGAGGGGAGCAGCGCGGCGTATGAACGCGTGGTCGAGGCTGTGGTGGGACAGCCTGCTGCCATCGCGCCCGTGAAGCGAGACGACACGTCCGCGGCCGTCTATTTCAAGACGCACGCGAAGCGCATCGTTACGGCGTGCCTGCTCTGGTTTTTGTTCGATCTCGTCGCATACTCCAGCATTCTATTCGGTCCGAATTTAATCGCCAAGAGCTTGGGCGTTTCCTCGGGGTTGTTCCAGGTGGTCATGGAGCTCGCGTTCACCGTCCCCGGCGCCTTGGTGGGCTTGGCGCTCATCGATCGCGCTGGGCGCAAGCCTATGCAGATCATCGGGTTTCTCGGTATGGGCGCGAGCCTCGTCCTGTTCAGCTTGCTGCGAGGGCATTTTGTCGGTCCGTGGGTTGGCCTCATGCTGTATGGCGCGCAGAATTTCATGTCGCAGATGGGGCCCGGTTCCGTGTCCGCCTCTGGCATGCTCGGCGTGGAACTGGTGCCGACGAAAATTCGCGGCACCGTTCAAGGATGGACGGTGGCGTCTGGGCGCGTGGGCGCGGCCATCACGGCCTTCGTCTTCCCGCCGCTCTTCGCCAGGGTGGGTGAAGGAACCGCCATCCTCCTCTTGGGCGCGTTGTGTGCCATCGCGTCCATCTGCACTTGGGTCCTGCTCCCTGAAACCAAGGCGCTTCCTCTGGAAGAAGCCGCGGAGGAGTCCGTCGCGTAACGAAACGGCTTGCATCGCAATGAAGATGGCAAGGGCGGCCGATGCCCTTGCCATCTTTGCGCTTCCAGCCTTTCCATCCATTCGCGTTCACAGCCATTTACATGCCGACATTCGGCCCTTCGTTCTGCACAATGACGCGCTCGTTGACATCCTCCAGTGCGCGTCCCGTCGTCTTGGGGCCAAGGACCCCCACGTCAATCATGAGGAGCACCATGGCGCCAGCTACCACCGAGAACATGGCCGTGGCCCCATGCGCGTGCAAGACGGGCAACAGGATGAACGGCATCAGGCCGCTCATCAGGCGGCTCAGGCTGTACGCCGTGCCGACAGCCGTGGCGCGCACGGAGGTGGGGTAAATTTCGGCCTGAAAGATGTGATAGCCGTTCGAGAAAATGTTGCTCGATAACGTGTACAAAAAGCCAAACAGCATGATCAGCGCCGGCTGCGTGGTCATGCCAAAGAGGATGCCGAACACGGCCATGCAAAACGCGGAGCCCACCACAATCCACTTACGTTCCATCCGCTCCACAATGGGCACCGACAGCAGCGAGCCAATCGGATAGCCGATGAAACTCACCGCCGCGTAGGTGAGCGATGTGGTGATGGTCAAACCCTTGCTCGCCAAGACCAGCGGAACCAACGTGCCGAAGCCGTAGTAGCCGAAGGTTTGGAGGATTTGAAAAATCCACAGCATGACGGTTCGCTTAGCGTACGTCGGCGTGAACAGCGTGGAGAGCGGCACGCGCCGCGGCTCTACCGCGTCCCTGACAGGCGCTTGGTTCGCGGGTTCGTGTGGCGCCTCGGCCAGGAAGCGCGCGAGAATCCGCTCGGCTTCTTGATGGCGGCCCACCGATTCCAGCCAGCGGGGCGATTCTGGAAGGATTTGCTGAAGCGACCACACGATGATGGCGCCGAGGGAGCCAATCACAAACAGCCAGCGCCAGCCCGCCATGAGGAAGTGCGTGGTCACGAGGGCACGCGCCAAAAACCCTTCCACCGGCGTCGCACAGAATTCCAGCGTGTAGGTCCACGCCATGATCCGCCCGCGATTGTGCGCCGGGAAGATCTCGCTCAGGTACACGTCGCAAAGCGGCAGCAGCGCCCCGATGCCAAGTCCGGCGAGAAACCGGAAGACAATCAGGAAGGAGACGTTGGGGCTAAAGGCCGCGATGAAGGTGAAGACGGAATAAGTCGACAAAATGCCCAGAAATGCCGCCTTGCGTCCGACGCGATCCGCCAGCGCGTTGAAGCCGATACTGCCGATGAACATGCCGAGAAATGCGGATGAGAGCAGAAGCGCCTGCTCGGACTTGGGAATGTGGAACGCGCTGGTGAGGACGGTTCCGAGCACGCCCGAGAGGTAAATGTCGAACAGGTCGAAGAACAAGCTGATGCCGACGATCACGGCGATGCGCTTGTGCCACCTCGTGAGGGGCATCTGG
Organism: Alicyclobacillus sendaiensis NBRC 100866; assembly: GCF_001552675.1. Taxonomy (GTDB): domain Bacteria; phylum Bacillota; class Bacilli; order Alicyclobacillales; family Alicyclobacillaceae; genus Alicyclobacillus; species Alicyclobacillus sendaiensis. The sequence continues at coordinate 35,026 of NZ_BCRQ01000003.1, read as the reverse complement.
TTGAGGCGCGCGGCCACCATGGGTGTGGACAAGACCATCCCTCGCTTTCTGACGATTGCCCGCCCGCGTGCATCACCTCCCTGGGCAGGTCTTGCGGGCGCTTACATGCTTTCATTATACAACCGTCGAATTTCTCTGAACACACTGCCAAGCCGCCTTGCTGGCCTAGTTCCTGTATAATGAGGTTATGTAACCGCTATCGAAATGAGGCGCGGCAGCAGCTTCGCGCCTGACGAGGAGGCTCGCCCATGTCCGAAGCGTACAGACCCGGTTTGGAAAACGTGATCGCGTGTGAGACCGAGATCTCATTCCTGGACGTCGATCACGAAGAGATTGTCCTGCGCGGATACGACCTCATCGATCTCGCCAAGAAAGTGTCGTATATTGATCTCATTGGCCTGCTGATTGACAAGCGCTTGCCTAACGACGAGGAGCGGCAGGCGATTGAGCGCGCGCTGAGGTCGTACCGCCAGGTGCCGCTGAACATCTGGGCCATCCTCAAGCAGTTGCCGCCGACCACGCATCCCATGGACATGTTGCGCACGGGCGTGTCGGCCCTGTCGGGATTTGATCCCAATCTGGATGATCAGTCTCCCGCCGCGAATCGGGAGCGCGCGATGCGCCTTTTGGCCCAGGTGCCGCAGATTGTCGCGGCAAGCCATCACATCGCGCACGGCGCGGACCCGATTCCGCCCAAGGAGGAGCTGTCGTATGTCGCGAATGGCCTCTATATGATCACCGGCCGCGAGCCAAACGCCGATGAGGTCAAGTACTTTGACCAGGTGCTCATGGTCTACTGCGAGCACGAACTGCCGAACTCCACCTTCGCGGCGCGCGTCATCACGTCGACGCTGTCGGACATGTACGGCGCGCTCACAGGTGCGGTGGCGTCGCTGAAGGGGCCGCTGCACGGCGGCGCAAACGAGGCGGTCATGGAGATGCTCCTCGAAGCCGAGACCGTGGAGGGCTTTGAGCGGCTGATCCGGGAGAAGCTTGCGAACAAGGAGAAGATCATGGGATTCGGCCATCGCGTGTACATGCGTAAGATGGATCCTCGCGCGCAGATGATGAAGGAAGCGCTGCAGGAGATGGCCGGATCGAATCCCGAAGCCAAGAAGTGGCTTGCCATGTGCGTGGCAGGCGAGACCATCATGCGGGAGGAGAAGGGGCTCTACCCGAACCTCGACTACTACGCGGCGCCGGTCATGTACATGCTCGGCATTCCGGTCCCGCTCTTCACGCCGGTGTTTTTCGCGGCGCGCGTCGTGGGGCTTTCGGCGCACGTCATGGAGCAGTTGGCAAATAACCGCATTTTCCGCCCGCGCGTGCTGTACACAGGGCCGCGCGGCCTGAAGGCGTAAGTCGGCGCAGCAACTGGCGCCTGCATCCTCGAACGTGTGAGCGGGCGGCGCTGCCGCCCGGTACTTTGCTGTGTGCAGGGGGAAAGACGATGAGTGCAACCGTGGATCGCCAGGGCGGACGCCCGTTTGACGACGTGATGGTCCAGATGACGGATTACGTGATGAAGCCGGAGGTCGCGAGTGACGAGGCGCTTCACATCGCGCGCCATGTGCTCATGGACACGCTCGGCGTGGGGCTGCTTGCGCTGTCGTTTCCGGAGTGCGCGAAGCACATCGGGCCGTACGTGCCCGGGGCCTCCATGCCAGGGGGCGTGCGCGTGCCGGGCACGAAGTACGAGCTCGATCCCGTCCAGGCCGCGTTCAACATCGGCGCGATGATCCGTTGGCTCGATTACAACGACACCTGGCTCGCCATGGAGTGGGGGCATCCGTCGGACAACCTGGGCGGCATTTTGGCCGTCGCGGACTACGTGAGCCGGGAGGCGCGCAGGAAGGGACAGAAGCCCTTGACGGTGCGCGAGCTCCTCGAGCGGATGGTGCAGGGGCACGAGATTCAAGGCGTGCTGGCGCTTGAAAACAGCCTGAATCGCCGCGGGCTCGATCACGTCCTGTTTGTCAAAGTGGCGTCGACGGCGGTCACCACCGCCATGCTCGGCGGATCGCGCGAACAAATTCTGAACGCCATCTCGAACGCCTGGATCGACAACGCGCCGCTCCGCACGTATCGCCACGCGCCGAACACGGGGTCGCGCAAGTCGTGGGCGGCGGGCGACGCGACGAGCCGCGCCGTGTGGCTCGCGTTCATGGCGCTGCGCGACGAGATGGGCTACCCGAGCGCGCTGACCGCGCCGCAGTGGGGCTTCAACGACGTCGTCATGGGCGGCAAGCCCATCGTGCTCGCGCGGCCGCTCGGCTCGTACGTGATGGAGAACGTGCTCCTGAAGATTTCCTTCCCCGCAGAATTCCACGCGCAGACGGCGGTGGAATGCGCGTTCCAGTTGCATCCGCTCGTGAAAGATCGGCTGGACGAGATTGAGCGCATCGTCATCACCACGCACGAGTCCGCCATCCGGATCATCGACAAGAAGGGGCCGCTTCACAATCCGGCGGATCGGGACCACTGTATCCAATACATGGTCGCCGTGGGGCTCATCTACGGCGATCTGCGGGCGGAGCACTACGAGGACGAGACGGCGAGCGACCCGCGCATCGACGCGTTGCGGGAGAAGATGGAGGTCGTGGAGGATCCGCGATACAGCAAGGACTATCTGGATCCCGACAAGCGCTCCATTGCGAACGCCGTTCAGATCTTCTTCCGGGACGGATCGCACACCGACAAGGTCGAGGTGGAGTATCCCATCGGCCACCGCCGCCGCCGTGCGGAAGGGCTGCCGAAGGTCATTGAAAAGTTCCGCGCGAACCTGTTGACGCGCTTCCCGGAGAAGCGCGCGGAGCGCATTCTCGATCTGTGCCTCGACGAAAAGCGCCTGCATGAGACGCCGGTCGACGAGTTCATGGATCTGTTCGTCATCTGAAGGGGGGCGTGCACGTTGGCGTGGCTCGTGGAAGAGCAACCAAGTCAGGAGGCGTTGGCCCGCCGGTTTCTCGAGCGCATCCAGCAGCCGCAGATTCTCAAAATCCCCGGCGCGCACGACGGGCTGACGGCGCGCATCGCGAAGCAGGCCGGGTTTGAGGCCATCTATCTGTCCGGCGCGGCGTACACGGCGAGCCGCGGCCTGCCCGATCTCGGCATCGTCTACTCGAACGAAGTGGCCGAGCGCGCGGCCGATCTCGTCCGGGCGTCCGGCCTGCCCGTGCTCGTCGACATCGACACCGGGTACGGCGGCGTGCTCAACGTTGCGCGCACCGCGAAGGAGATGGTCGAGGCGCGCGTGGCGGCCGTGCAGATTGAAGATCAGGTGATGCCGAAGAAGTGCGGGCATTTGAACGGCAAGAAGCTCGTGGAGCCCTCGGAGATGGTGGAGAAGATCCGCATGCTGAAAACGGTGGCGCCGACGCTCGTCGTGGTGGCGCGATCCGACGCCAAAAGCGTGGAGGGCCTGGAGGCGCTCGTGGAGAGGGCCAACCGGTACGTCGCGGCGGGCGCGGACGCCTTGTTCCCGGAGGCCTTGACGACCGAAGAGGAGTTTCGTTATGTTGCGGAGCGGGTTCCGGTTCCCCTGCTCGCGAACATGACGGAATTTGGCAGGACGCCGTACTACACGGCGGACCAGTTCGAGTCGTGGGGTTACCGCATGGTCATCTACCCCGTGACGAGCGTCCGCGTCGCGGCAAAGGCCATCGAGCGCGTGTTCGAGGCCATCCAACGCGAGGGCACACAGAAGTCGTTCCTGTCGGAGATGCAGTCGCGCGAGGAGCTGTATCAGACCATCCGCTACTTCGACTACGAAGCGCTCGACGAGCACATCGCCAAGACGGTGCTCGAGGATTCGATGAAGCGCGCGGACTAGATACGACGAGGCGGGCCGTCGTGGCCCGCCCTTTTTGGGGAGGAAACGCGGTTGCAGGATCGGTCGCTACCCACCTTGCAGGACATCGAGCGGGCGAGAGAGAGAATACGAGGGAGCGTGCTGTACACGCCACTCGACTACTCGGAGACGTTTTCGCGCCTCTCCGATAACGAGGTCTACCTCAAACTGGAGAACCTCCAGAAGACGGGATCGTTCAAGTTGCGCGGTGCGCTGAACAAGATCACGGCGCTTGCGGAGTCGGGCGTGCTGACCGGCGTCGTCGCGGCGTCCGCGGGCAATCACGCCCAGGGCGTCGCCTACGCGGCGCGAGGGCGCGGCGTCCCGTGCACCATCGTCATGCCCGAAGGCGCGAGCCTTGCCAAAATCATGGCCACGCAGCGATACGGGGCGCGCGTGGTGCTGTATGGCGACGACTACGACGCCGCGTACGGTCACGCGAGCGAGATCGCCATGCGCGAGGGGCTGACCTACATCCACGCGTTTGACGATCCCGACATCATTGCCGGCCAGGGCACCATTGGGCTTGAGATCGCGGAACAGCTGCCGGATGTGCGCGCCGTGATGGTGCCGATGGGCGGCGGGGGACTCGCGGCGGGCATTGCGATTGCGCTCAAGTCCCTGCGGCCGGATGTCAAAATCTACGGCGTCCAGGCCAAGGCGGTGCCCGCGTTTCGCCGCGCGCTCGATCTCGGCGCCATCGAGACGGTGCCGGGCGAGCCGACCATCGCAGACGGCATCGCGGTCCGGCGTCCCGGCGTGCTGACGTTTGAAGCCGCGAAGCGGTACATCGACGACATCGTCGTGGTGGAGGAGGACGAGATCGCCCGCGCGATGATCCTGCTCATGGAGCGGTCGAAGCTCGTGGTGGAAGGTGCGGCCGCGACGACCATTGCGGCGATTCTGGGGAAAAAGGTCCCATCTGGGCTTGGCAAGGTGGTGGCGGTGCTGTCCGGCGGCAACGTGGACGTGGTCGTGTTGTCCCGGATCATCGAACACGGGCTCGTGGAATCGGGCCGGTACCTGCGCCTCGCCGTGACCATTCAGGACCGCGTGGGCGCGCTGAGGGATCTGCTCGACATCGTCGCGCGGCTGCGCGCGAACGTGCTCACGGTGCACCATCAGCGCGTCGGCTCCCACATCCACCTCGGGCAGACGGAGGTCGAGATCGACCTCGAGACGCGCGATCACGCCCATATCCAGCTCATCTGCGACACACTGCGCCAGGCGGGGTACGAGCCGGTCATCCGGGATTGAGGGCCGGCTCGACCCGAGGGCGGGGTGGCGAAACGCGCGGTCCCTTGGCGGCGCCATGACCCATCGGCATCCTTGTTGCGGTAGAGTGTTCACAACTGAAGGGGTGCAGGCGTGTCCAAGCCCGAGCGCACAAGCGACGTTCGCCACACTTACAGGGAATATGTGGGGGTGGGCCGGAGCACTGGGAACTCATTGAAGGCGTGGCGTAATACTGGATTGTGGAGCCAGAAGAGCCCCGTGCACGTGTACCACGCGAACCATGGGGCATTGCGTTGGCAGATGTCGAAACGCGCAGGCGACCGTCTCTCTCCCCAAGTCTTTCCCGATCTCGCCATCGCGGTCGGCGTCCTTTTCGGTTCATGACCTCATGAGAAGGTGGCGATGCGCATCAAAAGAGGGCCGGGTTTACACCCAGCCCCCACCATTGTTGTTGGAGTCGTCAAACGGCCCGTTGTCGTACGGCTCATTCTGAAAGCCGTCGTCGCGGAAATCCACCTGGTTGTCCCAGGGCTGCGCGGCGTTCCAGTCCTGCATCGCTCCCGGATCCACCGGATTGCCGTTTGGATCGTAAACGCCGCCGTGATCCATCATCATCTGCTGCTGCAACTGTTCGATCTCGTCCTGCTGAATGATGTTTTGCTGCAGGAGCGCGTCGATCATCTGCTGATCTTCCATCTGGCGAAACATCTCGTACTGCATGGCGTCAATTCGGCCCTGTTCGAAGAGCCACGACAAGAGCGCACCCGCGGCCATGCCGCCCAAGAACGACCCGGCGCCGCCAAACCCCGGGCGATAGCCGGCGTAGGGCGGTGTGACGTCGTACGTCGGACCATAGTTCGGGCCGTAACCGGACTGAAACGGACCTTGGTTGTACGGGCCGCTCTGATACGACTGGAACGGGCCGCGGCGGTACACGGGACCGCTCTGCGAGCGGCGCGCAAACAGGAGCACCAACAGGATGACAATCACGACGAGCAGAAGGATGACCAACAATCGGCTCACCTCGCCTGAGTGGTACCCTTATCATAGCGCGATTTTCTCGCTTCAAACCACCGCGCATGCGAAAAAAGTGTTGCAATTGGCGAGCGACGTGCTATAATTGGTCAAGGAAGGACAAAGTCAAGCTTTGCGTTGCCTTAAGGTCAAAGTTAGTCAAAGTCATCGAAGGCGACCCGCCCGCAGTTTCGCGCTGCGGCGGTCCGTGTCGCCGACGTGGAGGTGGCCATCATGCCATTCATTCATCCGGACTTCATTCTGGGAGGGAACTTCCCGTTTGACGATTTGTTCCGCCCGATGAGCGGAGGGTCCCTGGGACAGCCCGTGCAGACGCTGCCCGGTGGGGGCAAAAGCGGCGGCGTGCTCGAGCAGTTTGGCCGAAATCTGACCGAGCTCGCGAGGGCCGGGAAGATCGATCCGCTCATCGGCCGGGAGGACGAGATCGAGCGCACGCTCGAAATCCTGAATCGGCGCAACAAAAATAACCCCGTCCTCATCGGTGAGCCGGGCGTCGGGAAGACGGCCATCGTCGAAGGCATCGCCCTGCGCATCGCCGAAGGACGCGTGCCAAAGAAGCTTTTGGGCAAGACCATCTACGCGCTCGACGTCGCCTCGCTGGTGGCGGATACCGGCATCCGAGGCCAATTCGAAAGCCGCATGAAGCAACTCATTGCCGAGCTGGAGGGTCGCCCTGATGTCATCGCGTTCATCGACGAGATCCACCTGTTGGTCGGGGCCGGCGCCTCGCAGGGCGGGCTCGACGCCGGGAATATCCTGAAACCCGCGTTGGCGCGCGGCGACATTCAGGTCATTGGGGCCACGACGCTCGATGAGTACCGGCAAATCGAGAAAGATCCGGCCCTGGAGCGGCGATTCCAGCCTGTGATGGTCGAGGAGCCGTCCGTCGAAGAGGCGGTGCGCATCCTCGAGGGGCTCAAGCCGCGGTACGAGGCGTACCACGGCGTGCGCTACACGGACGGGGCCATCCGGGCCTGCGTGGCGCTGTCTCACCGGTACATTGGCGATCGCTTCCTGCCCGACAAGGCCATCGACCTGATGGACGAGGCCGGATCGAAGGCCAACCTGCAGGCCGGAGGAGACCGGGCGAGCATTGAGCAGCGCCTCGCCGCTCTCGCAAAAGAAAAGGAGACAGCGATTCGGCAGGAGGCCTACGAGCGCGCGGCCGCGTTGAAAGCGGAAGAGGAGAAGCTTCGCGCGGAACTCGCTCATGCGCCGAGCGCGTCCGAGGTCCCCGTGGTCGATGAGGAGCAGATTGCGGCGATTGTCGAAGCCAAGACGGGCATCCCGGTCACGCGGATGCAGGCCGACGAGCAGGCCAAGCTCAAGAATCTGGAGGCCGATCTCGCCGCCGTCGTGATCGGCCAGGACGAGGCCGTGCGCCAGGTGGCGCGGGCCATTCGCCGCAGCCGCCTGGGGCTGCGCAGGGGCGACCGGCCCATCGGCAGCTTCCTCTTCGTCGGACCGACGGGCGTGGGGAAGACGGAGATGGCCCGGAGGCTCGCCGAGTTGCTCTTCGGGTCGAAGGACGCGATGATCCGGCTTGACATGAGCGAGTACATGGAGAAGCACTCGGTGTCGAAGCTCATCGGTGCGCCGCCGGGGTACGTCGGCTACGAGCAGGCGGGCCAGTTGACGGAGCAGGTTCGCCGCCACCCGTATAGCCTGATTCTGGTGGACGAGATCGAAAAGGCGCACCCGGACGTGCAGCACATCTTCCTCCAGATCATGGAGGATGGGCGGCTGACCGACAGCCAGGGAAGAACGGTGAGCTTCAAAGACACGCTCATCATCATGACCTCAAACGCGGGCGAGATCGAGCGGAAGAGCCACGTCGGCTTCACGACCAAGCCCGACGAGGAGTCGACCGCACAGGCCGATCTCGGCGATCTCTCGGCGTACTTCAAGCCGGAGTTTCTGAATCGATTCGACGCGATTGTCCGGTTCCGCCCGCTGGGGCAGGCCGAGATGCAGCGCATTGTCGAGTTGATGCTCGGCGAGGTGCGCGAGCTGCTTGCGGAGCGAGGCGTGGGGTTGTCGTGGAGCGAGGAGGCGGTGAATTGGCTCGCGAAGCGCGGCTATCACCCCGCTTTCGGCGCGCGGCCTCTCCGCCGCACCATCCAGACGCACGTGGAAGATGCGATTGCGGACCGGCTGATGGAGGAAGAGGTGCGCGAAGTGCGGCTGGACGTCGAGGGAGACGCGCTGGTCGTGCGGACGCAAGACGTCGTGTCTGCCGCATGAGGCGGGCGGTTCAACGCAGGTGAACGAAGGGCGCGGGACCTAAGTGCTGGGTTCCCGCGCCCTTTCATTCTGACTACCAGAAGAAGAGCCCGAACAGCGCGTAGATGATGAGAAAGGGCACGGCCCACCGCACCCACGCGCCCCCGTACCCGTATCCCGGGCCAAGCGCGCCATAGGGAGAGACGCCGAATCCCGGTCCACCCACGGGGCCTGGGCGGAAACCTCCGTATGCGAGGGCGGGATCGAGGTCGGCCGGATCGCCCTCGGCGAGAATGAGGGACGGCACGGCCTGGGAGCGGGGCGACAACACAATCACACGGCCGTCCGCCGTTACCTGCTCGATCAGACCTTGGTGCTGCCCGTACGGGGTGCGAAACGTCACCCAGCGCCCGACGAGGCGCTCGCATTCAGCTCTTGTGCACATCGTTTCACCCCCCAACCTAGTCGTACGTTATGATGGGAAGCGCTGGGGTGTCGCGGTGGATGTACGGGGATACGACAGCGGGCGTGAAACGTCCGAAGAATGGCCTCGGCACTCTATTTCTTCTCAGCCCTCGACGTGGCTCGTGCTGTGTTGGGTTCTTGGCGTTGCGGAGCATGACTTTGGATCGTCGCGAGGTGCGCGCGGAGCCAAAGGTGATAGGGCCGAAAAGACAATAAAAGGATGATCGTGCCGGGTGGATCACGGACTCCGACTGGATTATGTGCCATCGTGATAGCAGATCACTCATTTTCCAGCTGAGAGGTGCGATATGAAACCCGGACGCTTCACGACTGTCGTGGCTTCGACGCTCGTCGCCTCAATGAGTGCGGTCATGCCATGTTCGTTCGCTGACGCGACGGCCCGAGCGCCTGGTCATCCCATTGTGTTGGGGGAGCGCAAATTTCCGTATCCTTATCAGGCCATGTTGGCCATCTCGTCTGATGCGGACAGTGAAACCCTGCGAAAATTCAACCTGGTGCATGAATTCATCAACACAACGGCAGACACCCCTCTTGGGAAAGGTCTCGGCTTGGATTTCGCAGACTCATTTTTCATGTACAACGGAACCGATATGCCGGGAGATGTCGACATTGGGCATGAGCCAATGTCAGACGAAATGTCCTGGTATCGCGGCACAAGTGATGAGCTGTATGATGCCGCGGCGATCAATCACTACATTCACGTTGGCTGGATCGACACGATGCACACGTTTGGAGATTTTTCGATGAAGAATCCGCACAATACCCGCTTCTCGAGAGCCTTGGCTCGTCGAGCGCTATCGGAACTGATCTCCAATGGGGACCGATTGATGGTATGGACCGATCATGGAAATCAGTCCAACGTGGATAATTTTGGGAGCTACGGCGACGGCGCCTTTTACTCGTATCAGCAAGGAGCGAATCCTTGGTCGCCTTACTATCACACGGACCTGACCATCCCATATGGCATACGATTTGTTTGGCCAGATACGTCTAGCGACCAATTCGGAATGAGCTCGATGATTTACCCCATCAAGTTGCCCGATGGTCGCCGTGTGTGGGGCTTTTGGAGATACACAAGCGAAGGAGAGACCTCCTCAGGTGCGCAAAAATGGAATTGGACGCCTTACCACTTGGATGAACAGCTCTCCCAGTCTCATCTGGATGAGCTCGTTCGCAATCACGAGTATTCCATTATTGCACAGCACCTGTGTGGCACGACGTATCCCGGGGTTCTTCCTAAGAACGCGGTACAAGCATTGACGCGTCTTGCCGGCTACTATCGAAACGGAGAGATTTTGGTCACGAGAACGAGCAGATTGCTTATTTATAATGTTTCCCAACAGTACGTGTCGTATCGCGTGACATACGATTCGCAAAAAGCTTATATAGACATCCTAACCATTCGTGATCCTGTTTTTGGAACTCATGTTCCTTCGCTGGATGAAGTTCGCGGATTAACGTTCTACACGACCGACCCGCAACGAACCGTCCTTGAGATCGGGAACCAACCTGTCCCGAATGACCTCGTTCAAGACAACCCGACGGATGGGCATGCGCCAAGCATCGAGATCAAGTGGTGGTCGGTGGATACGACGAATTATGCGGTTGGGTCCCATTGACCGCGATCGTCAATGCCCGACGGAGTCTGCTTCATGCTGAAATAACTAGGGTGCCACGTCCGATCAACGCTTGCGCTGTACGCGTGGTCGGCCAATCGGCTGAGTCGCTCGATATCGAGTAGCGATATCTGATTGCGTCCCAAACGAATCAGGTTCATCTGCTCCAGTTCCTGAAGCGCTCGTGATACGGATTCACGATGTACACCGAGCGCTTCAGCGATTTCTTGTTGGGTCACTTTCAAATGTTGAGTTTGACCTTCCGAGTAGAGTGCATTCATATACAAGTCTACTAGGTAGTTTGAGATTTTTTCCGTCGAGGTGCAAAAGGCAAGATACCGAATCTTGCGATCCGCCTGGGTTAAACGTTCGACCACCACGGCGAACAAACGGCGCCACAACTTGGGGTATGCAAACAGTAGTTGCTCTAACAGGTTGGGCTGTATCACCCATAAGACGGCATCGGTGGCGGCCATCACACTTGCCGTTCGTTTCATTTCTTGATAGACGGCCTCCGCTTCTCCTACGCATTGTCCTGGATATTGATAACCTAATGTGAAAATACGGTCATCTCGTTGCGTAAAGATGCGAAGCGTCCCGTGCTTCACGACATACATTTCATGCTGGTCTTCCCCTTCGTGATACAACACCTTGCCTCGAGGAAAATACTTGCAAAAGCATTGCTCTAGGCGCTTTCGGTCTCGATCGTGGAATTGAATGTCGCGAAAGAGCGGCGTTTCAGCCAGATCCACCATGAACTATCCTTCCTCGCCCATGATCGGCTTGGTATGACAAACTTCGATCTCATTTTAGGAAATCCATTCCTTTTGTCAAAGTTGAACGTCACGAATGGACGTGGGAGTGAAAACTTATGGAAGACGGTGTGGGGTCGATCACAGATAGAAAGGGGCATGCCGATCTACTGTAGTGTCGAATATGCTTGAGACGGAGCGAGCAGGACCAGGAGGAGTCTAAGGATGCGCAAGAAGGGCCGGCTGCGACGGGTCATTGGATGGGTGCTGGTGGCTAGTTTGGCGTGGACGAGGTCCAGTGATGTCTTGGCATCGGACTCTTTTACAGGTGGACACATCGTCGACACCAAGTGGCCTGAGGATCCGAGAAATTACGAGGTATCGAATCGTAAGGTGGGAAATTTAGGTGTTCTCGTGCCGATTCTCGAATATCATGCGGCGAATGATGTTCCTGGAGACGAAGCCACCCTTCGAAGGGGCCAGTTGCAGCAGGAACTATACTGGCTGAAAACGCACGACTTTCACACCATCAATTTTGGGCAACTGTATGCTGCGTTTTATTATGGATACAAGCTGCCTTATCGCCCAATTTTGCTGACATTCGACGACGGTTACGAGAGTTTCTACACAGATGTCTTTCCACTGCTTGAAAGGTATCATTTTCAAGCGACATGTTTCATCATCGCCGGTTATGTGCATACGTGGATGAACACGAAGGCGGAGTTTCCCACCATGACCGAGGCTCAGTTGAAGCAATTGCAAGCCAGTGGCTTGGTCGATATCGAGGGTCATAGCTATTCGCATCCCTATCTGACCTCCGTGTCGCCGAGTCGGATGGAACAGGAAGTGCGCGAGTCGGCGGACATCCTGTCGAAGATGGTGGGGCATCCGATATGGGTGTTTTGCTACCCGTACGGAGCCTACAACGCAGCCGTAATTCACGCAGTCCAGGAGAGCGGTTATGCTTTAGCCACAACGCAGAACGAGGGCTACGCAAGACTTTCGCAAGGTCCATTCACGCTGGATCGCATACCGATCTTGCGTGATACGTCGTTTGCAGAGTTTCAATCTCTGTTGGCGCCGTCTTTGCAAAACTGAGGAGAGGCGACGCGTTGGTGTGAGAGGAGGCTTGCTGTGTTTGCGGCAATGGAACATGTTGCACATCGGACTCCGGAGCCCTCTGCCGAGGTGAGGTACTGGTATCATCAGGGCGCTCTCGCCTTTTCACAACACCGCTACCTCGTGGCCCTTGACGATGAAGACAAGGCGATCTCGGCGGACCCGACATTCGAACCGGCGTACGTCGTGAAGGGAATCGCGCTGGCGTATGCTTACGATGACACTTACGATGCGGCGATGCGAATCTTGCGCAAAGCGGTGCAAATGAATCCTCGTGATGGCTATGGCTGGTTCAACATGGGTCTGTGCAATGAACGGTACGGCTTTTACAGCGAAGGTGTGGCCGCCTATGATCATGCAATCGGCCTGCATCAACGCGCGTGGTGGTTGCCGTGGGCTTATTATGGAATTGCTTGCATCTACGGACGCGAGGGCAATGCAAATTTGGCGGTGAAATACTTAAAGGATGCCTTGAAGTACGATCCTAAGGCCATCCTGAGCGCTGCGCGCAGTGAAGAGGATTTTGCGCCGATTCGCGATAGCTCAGCATTTCAGTCCGTCATCGACTCGTGACGAGGGGATTCGAATGGATATCAAATATTTCAGAAATCCTTTACATGCCCTGCCCGCCGATTCGATCAAAAATAGATTCCGAGGCGCATCGGTCGCTTGCGAAGCGACTCGATGCGCCGTATAATGACGTTAATCAAGCAAGCGCTTGCTTTATAGTTCTGCAGGAGGGGAGACGAGCATGCCGAGGCCGAGTCAGAAAGATCAAATTCTCGCCGCGGCGAGGAGGCTGTTCAGCGAAAAGGGGTACCACGGCACCACCATTCGCGAGATCGCGGTCGAGGCAGGGGTACTCTCGGGCAGCCTGTACGCACACATTGAATCCAAAGAAGACTTACTATTCGAAATCGCCGACGAAGGCGCTGAAGCGTTTTTGTTGGCCGCTCGCGCCGTAGAGTCCAAATGGCAGCATCCCGTGGATCGCCTGCGGGAGGGACTCCGGGCACACATCCGCGTGGTGGCGGATCAACAGGAGTCGGCTAAGGTGTTCTTTCACGAATGGCGCGCGCTCTCCGATGATCGGCGCAAGGTCATTCAATCCAAGCGGGATCGTTACGAAGTGCATTGGCGCCGATGGATTGAAGAGGGCATGGCACAGGGCGCCGTGCGGGAGGCAGACCCGAAGTTCGTGCGATTGTGCCTGCTTTCGGTCGCCAACTGGGTGTATCAATGGTATCGGCCCGGTGGGGAGTTCACGCCGGAGGACATCGCCGAGCACTTCTGGACGCTTTTGTTCAATGGAATTGGCGTCGATCGGCCCGCCGCGTGCGAGCTGCTGGGCGAGGCGTGACGCGAGAAACACGGCCGCATTCAACACAAGGGAGGCGGACGAGATGCCGGAGGCTCGCAGGGAAGCGTTTATGGCGCGAATTCGGCGCGGAGAGAAGATCGAGGCACACGACTGGATGCCCGACGATTATCGGCTGTTGTTGCTGCGCCTCATTCACATGCACGCTGTGAGCGAGATCATGGGCGCGTATCCGGAGAAGGAGTGGGTTCCCAAGGCGCCGACGTTGCGCCGGAAGATGTCGCTCATGGCCAAGGTCCAAGACGAGATCGGGCATGGGCAATTGCTGTTGCGGGTGGCTGAGGACCTCGCGGCGCCGCTCGGGCGGGATCGGATGGAGCTCATGGACGATGTCATTACGGGCCGCGTCAAGTTTCACAACGTATTCCACATGGAGGCGCCGACGTGGGCCGACGCTGGCATCATTGGGTGGCTGGTGGATGGCGCGGCCATCATCACGCAGACGGCGCTGCTCGATTGCTCGTACGCGCCCTACGCACGGGTCTTGAAGCGCATCTGCGCGGAAGAGAGCTTCCATATGCAGCACGGAGAGTCCATCATCCTATCGCTGGCGGAGGGCGAGCCATGGCAGCGGGAGATGTTGCAGGAAGCCCTCAACCGCTGGTGGGAGGCCATCCTGTTCTTCTTCGGCCCGCCCGTGGTCACCGATGCAGCCCGCCGCATGATGGAATATCGCATCCGTTCGCGCACGAACGAAGAACTGCGTCAAAAGTTCCTCACGCGCTACGTGCCGCGCATTCGGGCGGTGGGACTCGAGATTCCGGACTCGGCGCTTCGGTTTGACGAAGAGGCGGGGCTGTGGCGATACACGGAGCCCGACTGGGAGCGTTGGTCGCGGGTTGTGCGCGAGAACATCGGGCCGAAGTCGCAGGAGCGTATCGCGCTGCGCCGCATGGCGCACCAAGATCAGGCATGGGTCCGCGAGGCGCTTGTCCGGGCGCGCACGGCGGCTGTGGTGTAGGGGGGATGGAGATGGCGATGACCCAGGTGGAGAAAGACCAAGTGTACGAGCGCGCGCGACACACGTCCTACGACGTCTACGAGATCTTTGTCCAGGCCTCCGATCTCGACCCGCACGTCCACGTCGGGAGCCTCCTCGCGCCGTCGCCCGAATGGGCGCTCCAGCTCGCCCGCGAGAACTTCCTGCGGCGCGCGGACGCCATCAACATTTGGGCCGTGCGTCGGTCCGACGTGCACGCCACGCCGGACGATCCCGACTGGTTCGCCCGCGAGTTTGACCGGAAGTATCGGGATGTGTCCGGATACGCCGACAACGCGCGGCGATGGAAGCGCTTCAAGGCGCAGGCCATGAACATCGACGACGTGATCGCGGACGTGCGAAAGGAGTGAGCCTTGTGGCGATAGAGGCTGACGCGCGAGTGCGAGATGCCATCCTCGGCGGCCTCGCGCTGCAACTCGCGGATGAAGAGCTGTTCCTCGGCCACCGGGACTCGGAATGGCTGGGCCTCGCGCCCGAGGTGGAGGAGGACGTGGCGTTTGCCTCCATCGCGCAGGACGAGGTGCGCCATGCTTCGTTCTGGTACGAGTTGGCCGAGGCGTGCGGTTTCGGTCAGGCTGATGCGCTCGCGTTCGATCGCGCCCCGTCCGAGAGGAGGCACGCGGCCCTGTGTGCGCGGCCGAACGGCGATTGGGCGTACACGGTGCTCCGCCACTACCTGTACGACGCGTGGGATGCCGTTCGCCTCGCGGCCCTGGCGGAGTCGGGCGACGAGGTCTGGGCCAGCGGAGCCCGGCGGATGCTGCGCGAGGAACACTACCATCATCTGCACATGGAAAGATGGGTCGTCGATCTCGGCCGCGCCGGCGGCGAGGCGGCGGCGAGGCTTCGCGGCGCGTTTGCGGCGCTGCTCCCCGATCTACCGGATCTCGTGGCCTTTGCCGTAGATCCGCAGGCGCTCGTCGATCTCGGCATCCTGTCGCGGCCCCTCGCGGACTTGCGCCGCGCGTTCGTGGCGCGCGTCGAAGCGACGCTCTCGAGGGCAGGGTTGCCCGCGGAGGAGATCGCGGCCAGGCTCGCCGCGCATCCGCGGGAAGGCGCGCGCCAAACGGCTCCTGACCACGACGCGGCGGCGCTGCTCGAGACCATGAACGGCGTGCGCAGCCTCGGCGCGGCCGTCTGGTGAGGGGGGATTCGCGTGACCACTCGCTCGTTGTCCGAGGAGGATATCTGGCAAGTGCTCGCCGGCGTGCCGGATCCCGAGCTGCTCGTCGTGAGCGTTGTGGATCTCGGCATGGTCAAATCCGTGTCCGTGGACGATCGCGGCGCGCGAGTGGAACTCATTCCCACGTTCCTCGGCTGCCCAGCGCTGGGCTGGATTGCGGAGAAGGTGCGGGCGGCCCTGGCGGAGCGCGGGGTCGCGGCTGATGTGGCGTTCGCGCTCGACGTCGTGTGGGATCCGAGCCGCATTGCACCAGACGGGATTGAGAAGCTGCGCGCGATGGGGGTCGCCGTGCCGGCAAAGGGCGATGCCGCGCCTGTCGTGTGCCCGTACTGCGGGGCGCGCGACACGGACATCGAGAGCTTGTTCGGCCCGACGCCGTGTCGCGCGGTGTACTACTGCCGCGCATGCCGCCAGCCGTTCGAGGCGATGAAGCCGTAGGCCCGGCGGGCGAGCGCAACGGATGGAAGCGCTTGCATGGTGTCGGCCGCATGCGCCGACGGGGATAGGAGGCGAATGCAGGTGGCTAGCATGTATCAGCCCGAAGTGGAGACCATGTCTCGCGCCGCGCTCGAGGCGCTCCAACTCGAGCGGCTGCGCGCCGTGTTGGATCGCGTCTACGCCAAGGTGCCGTTTTACCGCGCTCGTTTCGACGAGGCGGGCGTCAAGCCATCCGACCTGCGCACCCTCGCCGATTTGGCGCGCTTTCCGTTCACGCGCAAGCAGGATCTGCGCGATCACTATCCGCTGGGCCTTTTGGCCGTGGACCCACGGGAGGTGGCGCGCATCCACGGATCGTCGGGCACGAAGGGCAAGCCGACGCTCGTCGCCTATACCAAGGGCGATCTCGACCGCTGGAGCGAAGTGGTCGCGCGGGCCATCGTCACGGCGGGCGGCAAGCCGGGGGACGTCTTTCACGTCATTTACGGCTACGGCCTGTTCACGGGCGGGCTCGGTTTCCACTACGGCGCGGAGCGCCTCGGGATGACCGTGGTGCCCGTCTCGGGCGGTCAGACGGCTCGTCAGGCCACCCTGATGGAGGACTTGCGCCCGCGCGGGATCGCCGGCACGCCGTCGTATTGCCTGACCATCGCGGAGCACATGCGCGCGGAGGGCAAAGATCCGCGCAAGGTCGGGATCCAGTACGGGATCTTCGGCGCCGAGCCCTGGACGGAGGAGATGCGGCAGAAACTCGAGGACGCCTACGGGCTCAAGGCGATGGACGTGTACGGGCTGTCGGAGGTCATCGGGCCTGGCGTCGGGATCGAGTGCATCGAGGCGCAGGAAGGGCTGCATATCGCCGAGGATCACTTCCTCGTCGAGGTCATCCACCCCGACACGCTCGAACCCCTGCCGCCGGGCACGTATGGCGAGCTGGTGTTCACCACGCTCACCAAAGAGGCGATGCCGGTCATCCGGTACCGCACGGGCGACATCGCGGCGCTCATCCCCGAGCCGTGCCGGTGTGGCCGCACGCACGCGCGCATGACGCGCATCAAAGGGCGGATCGACGATATGCTCATTGTGCGGGGCGTGAACGTGTTTCCGTCGGAAATTGAGAAATTGAGGCGGTCCTCCTTGCGATGGAGGGGCTGTCTCCACACTATCAAATTGTCGTGGAGCGCGAGGGTGGATTGGACCGGCTGACGGTGCTCGTGGAGCTGGACTTGGTCTTTGCTCGTCAGGCGAGCCATCCGGACGCGTCCGGCGTCGAGCAGGCTCTGTGCGCCCGCGCCGCTTCGCGGTTGCGGGACGTCCTGGGGCTCAGCACGGAGGTGCGCGCCGTCCCGGCGGGGAGCTTGCCGCGCAGCGAGGGCAAGGCGGTGCGGGTGGTCGATCGCCGACACGTCTACGCGTGACACGTGTGACATCCCAGGTGCCGCATTCCTACGTGAGAAAGGGAGCGTTGAGGTATGATCAAGCTGATTGCGCTGTACAAAAAGCCCGCGGACGTGGAGGCGTTCGAAGCGCATTATCGCGAGGTGCATCTGCCGCTGGTGCAAAAGGTGCCTGGGCTCGTGCGCGCCGAGGTGACCCGCATTCAGTCGGACGCCATGGGCGGGGAGGCGCCCTACTATCTCATGGCAGAAATGTATTTCGAAAACGAAGAGACGTTCAAGCAGGCCATGAAGTCGCCGGAGAACAAGGCTGCGGCGAAGGACGTCATGAGCTTTGCGGGCGACATCGTCACGATGATGGTGGGCCGGATCGACGAGGGGTGATGCTCGAGGCGGAGGTGAGGGCGATGCGCGAAGGGCTGTTGCCAGGCCAGCGGAAGTCATGGGAGATCACCGTGACCGAGGACATGTGTCCTTCGTTCCTCGGAAAGCGCGTTCATCCCGTGCTGTCGACGGCGACCATGATTTCGTACATGGAATGGGTGGCTCGGCGAACCATCCTCGACTACCTCGAAGACGGCGAGGAGGGCATCGGCCACAGCGTGTCGGTTCGCCACCTGGCGCCTGCGCCCCTCGGCAAACGCGTGTCGTTTTACGCCGAGGTGACGCGCGTGGAGGGGCCGCGGGTGGATTGCCGCGTCTGGGCGGAACACGACAAGGCCCGGATCGGCGAAGGTGAAGTCGTGCAGTACATTTTGCCGAAGGAGAAGATCGAGGCGCGCATTCGGGCCATGGCGTGATCAACGAGCGAGGATTCGAGAAGGTGCTTGGCCACATCGAAGAGGCGCGCGCCCAAGGCGCACCGGTCGTCTGGTGATGTCCCAGGATGGCAGAAGCTGCGCTCCATCTGCGCGCAGCTTCTGGCCGCTCTCGCGGCGTTGCGCTATGATGAGATAGGGTACGCAGAAAGGAGCATCGGCGCATGCATGAAAGCGTTCGCGTGGAACACCAGGGGGCTGTGATGGTCGTCACTCTCAACCGGCCGGAAAAGGTGAACGCCTTGACCCGAGACACGCTGTTCGCCCTGCGGGAGGCGTTTCAGGCGGCGGGAGACGACGATGGCGTTCGGTCCGTGCTCTTGACGGGCGCGGGCCGCGGCTTCTGCGCGGGACAGGATTTGGATCTCGGCGGCGGTGACCCCGACTACGCCAAGGTCATCCGAGAGACGTACAATCCTCTCATCACCGCCATGACGCATCTGGAGAAACCCATCGTCTGCGCCGTCAACGGTGTCGCGGCAGGTGCCGGCGTCAGCCTTGCGCTCGCCTGTGATCTCCGCGTCGCCTCCGAATCGGCCGTCTTCATTCAGGCTTTTGTGAATATTGGACTCATTCCCGACTCCGGGGGAACCTGGTTCTTGCCGCGCATTGTCGGGCTCGGGCGCGCCATGGAACTAGCGATGCTGGGCGATCGCGTCGATGCCGCGCGCGCCTACGAGATCGGCCTCGTCAACCGCGTGGTGCCCGCGGATCAGCTGATGGCGGAGGCCATGGCGCTCGCGGACCGGCTCGCGTCGATGCCGACGCGCGCCATCGGCCTCATCAAGCGGGCGCACTACGAGGGCATGGAGCAGACGCTGGCGCAGTCGCTCGAGCTCGAGGCCGTCCTGCAGAAGGAGGCGGGCCAAACGGAGGATCACCAGGAAGGCGTGCGGGCGTTTTTGGAAAAGAGGCCGCCGCGATTTCAGGGCCGCTAGGCTCTGATTTCGCTGTATTTCTTCGGTGAAAGGAGATTTCACATGCGAAACGTGTGGATCGCCGAATATGTGCGCACGCCCATCGGCCGACAGGGCGGGGCGCTCAAGCGCGTTCGCCCGGACGATCTCGCTGCGCACGTGTTGAAGCACGTCTGTGAACGGGCCGGGATCGATCCGGGGCAGGTGGAGGAAGTCTATATGGGATGCGCCAACCAGGCGGGGGAGGACAACCGGAACGTGGCGCGCATGGCGGTGCTCCTCGCGGGCTTTCCCGAGCACGTGCCGGGCGTCACCGTCAACCGCCTGTGCGCCTCGGGGCTGGAGGCCGTGAATCAGGCGGCGAAGGCGATTGCGCTTGGCGAGATCGACATCGCCATCGCCGGGGGCGTGGAGAGCATGACGCGCGCGCCGCTCGTGTTTCCGAAGCCGGAGATGGAGTACGTGCGCGGCAACCAGCTGATGTGGGATACGACGCTCGGCTGGCGCATGCCGAACCCGCGCTTTCCGTATCCGCTCGAGAGCATGGGCGAGACGGCGGAAAACGTGGCGGAGCAGTTCGGTATCTCGCGTGAGGACCAGGACGCGTTTGCGCTCGCGAGCCAGCGAAAAGCGGCGAGGGCGCAGGCGGAGGGCATCTTCGCGGAGGAGATTGTGCCTGTCGTCGTGAAGGAGAAGAAGCAGGAGACAGTGGTCGATCGCGACGAGCACCTTCGGCCGGACACCACCCTGGAGGGGCTCGCGAAGCTCAAGCCGGCCTTCCGCGAGGGCGGCACGGTGACGGCGGGCAACTCCTCGGGCATCAACGACGGCGCGGCGGCACTCGTGCTGGTGTCGGAGGAGAAGGGGCGAGAACTCGGCCTGAAGCCGCTCGCGCGCTGGGTGGCGAGCGCCACGGCGGGAGTCAGCCCGCGCGTGATGGGCATTGGCCCCGTGTACGCTGTGCGCAAGCTCCTCGCGAGGATGGGCGTTCGGGTGGACGAGATCGACTGGGTGGAGCTGAACGAGGCGTTTGCCGCGCAGTCGGTGGCGTGCATCCGCGAGCTGGGATTCGATCCCGCCAAGGTGAATCCGAATGGCGGCGCCATTGCGCTGGGGCATCCGCTCGGCTGCTCGGGGGCGCGCCTCGCGGGAACGCTCGCGAAGCAGATGGCGCGGACGGGCGCGCGTTACGGGATTGCCACCCTGTGCGTCGGCGTGGGGCAGGGCGTGGCGACGCTCCTCGAACGGGTGGAGGCGTGAGGTAACCCGCGCGGCGTTCGCGCGCTGCGCGCCGCACGGTCGTGCGCCGCAGCGTCGAACGAGGTACAATCGAGGCAGCGAGAACGGCCTCCGGCCGGGCGGGACAGGCGTTCCGCGGGCCGAGAGGCCGTTTTGACCTTGGAGGCTAGGAGGGCTCGCATTGCAAACGGTCGAGTTGGTGTTGCTTTTCGTGCTGTTGGGGTTTGCCGCATGGACGATTTGGCGAGTGGAGGGAACGCAGCGCAGCCAACAGCGGCTGCTCGCGGAGCTCGAGGGCTTCGAACGGGCGCTGAGAGACCTGCGCATGGACATGACGCAGGCGATTCAGGCTCAGAGCCAGGCGCAGATGAGCGCGCACGCGGAAGCGTCGCGCAGCCTGGCGCAGGCGCTCTCGCTGCAGCACCAGAATCTGCTGCACGCGCTCGGCGAGTGGAACGAGAAGGACTGGGCACAGCTCGAGTCGTTCAGCCAGCGGTTCAGCGAGTGGGCGCAGCACACGGCACGGCAACTCGAGGCCGTGCGCGACACCGTGGAACGCAGGCTCCAGTATCTTCAGGAGGAGAATCGCAAGGAGCTCGAGCGCATGCGCACGACGGTCGATGAAAAGCTGCACCAGACGCTCGAGCGCCGCCTGGGCGAGTCGTTCCAGCTCGTAAGTCAGCGCCTCGAGCAGGTGCATCAAGGGCTCGGCGAGATGCAGTCGCTCGCGGCAGGTGTGGGGGACTTGAAGCGCGTGCTCTCCAACGTCAAGGCGCGCGGCATCCTCGGGGAGGTTCAGTTGGAAAATCTCCTGGAACAGCTCATGAGCCCCGAGCAGTATGCGCGCAACGTCGCGGTCAAGCCGGGATCGGACGAGCGCGTCGACTTCGCCATCCGCCTTCCCGGGCGCGAGGGGGACGATCCCGTCTGGTTGCCCATCGACGCAAAGTTTCCGCTCGAGGATTACCAGCGGCTCGTGGAAGCTCAGGAAGCGGGCGATCAGGCTGCGTTTCTCGAAGCGGCGAAGGCGCTTGAGGCGCGGATCCGCGATGAGGCCAAGTCCATCCGCCAAAAGTACATCGCGCCGCCCCACACCACCGAGTTCGCGCTCCTCTTCCTCCCGATGGAAGGCCTCTTCGCCGAGGTTCTGCGCCGAAGCGGTCTGTGGGAGTCTTTGTCGCGCGAATACCGCGTCATGGTGACGGGCCCGACGACGCTCGCGGCGCTTTTGAACAGCCTGCAGATGGGCTTTCGCACGCTCGCGATTCAGAAGCGCTCGAGCGAGGTCTGGCAGTTGCTCGGCGCCATCCGAACGGAATTCGGCAAGTTTGGCGATCTGCTCGCGCGCACGCGCAAAAAACTGGAGGAGGCGTCCAACGCCATCGATCGCGCCGCGACGCGATCGCGCCAAATCGAACGCAAACTCGTCGCGGTGGAGGCGCAGCCGGAACTCCCCGACGCGTCCTGGGAGGAAGAGGCATAAACGAAAGGACAGCACGGGCGATATGCCCGCGCTGCGCGTCAGTGCTTGTGGCTCGTCTTGATGCGGCGCCATTTGCGGTCGTCATTGGTGGTCTCGGGGAATCGCTCGCCCTTGTGAAGGTACACGCGCTTCGGATGATGCAGGTCTTCGCTGTCCGGGTGCGCGCCGACTTCGATGTAGACGCCGTTGTTCGGCGCCTTGTACCCCGGCGTGAATTCGGATCGCTCGCCCACGGCCATCACCTCAGGCGTAGCATGTTCGAGGATGCGCCGGTCGATGCCCGGGGCTTGTTTCCTGAAGTGTCATCCGAGTGCATGGACAAGCGGCGGCGCGAGGCCGAGCGTGATAAAGGCCGCGACAATCATGGCGAGGCTCGAACACGTGCCTTCCATGGCGCCATATTCAAAGGCGCGCGCCGTGCCAATGCCGTGCGACCCCATGCCGAACAGCGCGCCGCGCGCGACGGGCGATTGGAGCCGCAACAGCCGCAGGAGCCACGGCCCCACGATGACGCCCGTGATGCCGGTCAAGATGACGAACACGGCCGTCAGCGTGGGGATGCCGCCGATGGCCTGCGCGATGTCCATCGCGATGGGCGTGGTGACGGATCGCGGCGCGATGCTCGTCACGACGACGTGATTCAGGCGCAGGAGCCTGGCCAACAGGACCGAACCCGTGATGCCTGTGGCGGAACCAAACGTCAAGCTCACCAAAAACTCCGGCCAGTGGGCCTTGAGGACGTGAAAGTGGCGGTGCAAAGGCACGGCGAAGGCCACGGTGGCCGGCCCGAGGAGCGCCGTCAGCCATCGGGCGGAGGCGTCGTACGCCGCGTACGAGGTATGGGTGAAGTGCAGGAATAAGACGAGCGCGATGAGCGACGTGATCATGGGATTGAGGAACACGACGTGAAAACGCCGGTACAGCGCCTTGCAGGCGGCGTAACACACCAGCGTGGACACGAGGCCAAGCCACGTCATGATGCACTCGCCTCCCGCGACGGGTCTTGCTCGAGCCGCGGCCTCCGGTTGCGCGCACGCCAGACGGCTTCGGCCACGCCTCCTGTGACGGTCATGACAAGCAGGGTTCCGACCACCACGACGGCGACGATCTTCCAACCGTCCTGACGCATGAGCGGTGCGTAGGTCATCACGCCGACCGACGAAGGAATGAAAAACAGAAGGAGCTCTCGAATGAGCAGATCCGCGCCGCGTTCGATCCAGCGCAATTTCACGACGCCCAATTGAAGCAGCGCAAATACAAGGGCCACACCCAGGATGCTGCCCGGGACGGGCAGGTGCAACCATCGCGCCACGGCGTTGCAAGCCAGTGTGACGGCGTAGAGCCCTGCTATTTGCACGAGCGCGACGGCGGTGGCCCTGAGACGAGCGGATAACGATTGCGCGAAGGACCGCACAAGGATCCCTCCCATCTGGCGCATGTCTTCGCTGATCTCAGGATACGCTGCGCAAAATAAGACGTCTAATATATAATTTTATCGTTAATGATATGTGTAACGAATGAAAATCCGAAGGAGCGGATGCCTACGGAACTGCGCCAGCTCGAATACTTCGTGGCTGTGGCCGAAGAGCTTCACTTTGGCAGGGCGGCTAGGCGCCTCGGCCTGACGCAGCCCCCGCTGAGTCAGCAGATTCAGAAGCTCGAGGACGAGATCGGCGTCACGTTGTTCGACAGGACGAACCGGCGGGTGCAGCTGACACACGCGGGCCGCGCGCTGCTCACCGAAGCTCGGAAGGTGTTGGCGCACGTGGAGACGGCGGTGAAAGCGGCCAGGGACGCGGCCGCGGGCCGGGTGGGGAGGCTCTCCATCGCCTTCGTGGGATCGGCGACGTACGGTTGGTTGCCGGCCGTCGTACGCGCCTACCAGGAACAGCATCCGGACGTCGAACTCGTCCTCAGGGAGATGCCCACGCCGGCGCAGATCGAAGCGCTCACCGCCGGCGAGGCGGACGTCGGTGTGCTTCGCTTGCCTGCGCAGCACCCCGATCTTCACGTCCGCCTCGTCGAGCGAGACGACTGCGTCGCCGTGGTCCCGAGCGAGCACCCGCTCGCGACGCGAGGCTCCTTGTTTCTGGTGGAACTCGCGGAGGAGCCGTTTGTGCTGGTGTCCCGAGGCATCTGGCCGGGCCTCTACGACGGGTTCATCACGCTCGCACGCGCGCTGGGGTTTGAACCGCGCGTGCGGCTTGAGGTGACCGAGGTGCAGACGGCTGTCGGACTGGTGGCGGCGGGACTCGGCGTCGGCATTGTGCCGAGCGCCGCAGAGCGCGTGCATCGGCCGGATGTCCGCTATCTGCGCATCGACGGCCAAGCGCCCACCGTGGAGCTCGGCGTGGCGTGGCGCCGCCGGGACACGTCTCCGCTCGTGGCCGCGTTTTTGGCCCTGGCCGAGTCGGCCCATGGTCAGCGCCTGTAGGGATTGCGCAGTTCACGAGCGGCGCATCGCATCCGGGACCGTCACGACGACCGCCCGCGCCTCGACGCACAAGACATCGTGGGCCCACACCTGGGTCTCGATCACGGCCTTCCGCTCCGTGGTCTCGACGACGCGCCCCACTGCGCGCAGGGGCAAGCCCATGGGGGTGGGCCTGCGGTATTCCACGTGCAGGGATGCCGTCACGCAGCGCGGCACGGGGGTCCCGTCGCCCAGTTGGCCGCCTCGAGCACGAAGAAGGGCGAGCGCCCCAGAGCCCGTGCTGTGACAGTCGACAAGGCAAGCGAGATACCCTCCGTACACAAACCCTGGCACGGCCGTGTGGATGGGTTCTGGCTGCGCTTCGGTCACCGTGACATCGCCATCCCAGCGCGTGCGGAAGTGATGGCCGTGCGCATTGAGCCGTCCGCATCCGTAGCACCAGGCAAAGTCGTCGGCATAATGGTCCTGAACGTAAGGAGAATGGTTCATCTCAGGAGGCTCCTTTCGGTTTGGAATCGCGCTCCGCAGCGTCGGCGGGCCTGGCGAGGACGAGCCGGCGCATCCAAGCGGCCAAGGCGCGAGCATCGGCGTCGTCCAGCGACTCAAGCGCTTCCACCACGCGCCTACGCACGTCGAGCGGCTTGTTCTGGCTGAGCTTCGCCGCGGCCTCGATGCGTTCGATATCGATGCGAAACGGGACGATACCGCGCATCAGGTTTCGATAGTACGGGCGATCGCGTTCGGCCGGCAGCGGGGACTGGGGATCGTACGCGAGGAGAAGGCGATCCAGAAGGTCCGCCGCGGCTTCCTCGTCTTCCATCACCTTTGCGCGGCCGTACACGTGCACGGCGACGTAGTTCCAGGTCGGCACCTGTTCAGCGAGGCCGTACCAGGCGGGTGAGATGTAGGCGTGCGGCCCCTGAAAGACGGCGAGGCACTGCGCCTCGTGAAGACACTTCGCCTGCGGATTGGCCCGCGCGAGGTGTCCGAAGAGCGCCGCCTCGGCGGGATCGTACACAAGGGGGGCGTGGGACGCCATGATGTCCTCGCCGACCGACGTGACGAGCAGCGCAAAGCTGTGCTCGCGAAGAACGGTTTCAATGAGCTGCGCGTCCTGAAGCTGAAAGAATTTTGGGATGTACATGGGCCACCTCCGCGCGGACACTCAGGCTCTGCTCGAGCGCCCTGCGATCTTCAGAATAACACGGAATGGAAGATCCGCCTGCGACCTCTCTTGACATTCTCGCATGGTCTGGTATGCTTACGATAGTCAAGCAAGCGCTTGTTTTGTAACCGGAGGTGTCTTCCGTGGGGACGGGGTTGATTTCCGCACGGGGTTCGCTCGGCCATGTCGCCCGCTACGCGCCCGGCAAGCCGATTGAAGAGGTCCAGCGCGAGTTGGGTTTGACGCACGTGGTCAAGTTGGCTTCCAATGAAAACGCTTACGGATGTTCGCCGAAGGCAGCGAAGGCGGTTGCGGAGGAGATGGCGAAAGCCGCGCTGTATCCTGAATCCGTCTCGCCTCGCCTTGCGGAGAAGCTCGTGTTCGTGTGCAACCCCAACAATCCCACGGGCACCATCGTCGGCGCTGACGCGCTCAGGCGCTTCATCGAGTGCGTGCCCGCTCGCGTCCTCGTGGTCGTCGACGAGGCGTATTACGAATACGTCACCTCTGCCGACTACCTTCAGACCATCCCACTCCTTGGCGCTCATCCGAACCTTGTCGTCCTGCGCACGTTCAGCAAGATCTACGGGCTCGCCGGGCTTCGCATCGGCTACGGCGCGATGCACCCGGACGTGGCCTCCGTACTACACAAGGTGAGAGGGCCTTTCAACACGAGCCGGTTGGCACAGGCGGCCGCGCTCGCGTCCCTTGACGATGCGGATTTCGCCGCGATGTGCCGCGAGCAAAACGCCCAGGAACGGGATCGCGTCGCGCGATCGCTTGCCGAGATGGGCCTACGCGTCTACCTGTCCGAAACCCATTTTCTCCTGTTCGAAGTGCCGGGATCAGGCGAAGAGGTGGCCCATCGTCTGCTTCGCCATGGTGTCATCGTCCGAGCCGGGGAAGGCCTCGGTGCCCCCGGGACCGTGCGGGTCTCGCTGGGCACGCCCGAGGAAAACGACGCATTTCTTCGCGCACTGACACATTCCATGGAATGAGGAGGGCTTCGCATGTTGGCGGAACATGATCGGGCCGAGCGGCTCATGGCTATCGCCAAGGCGGAAGGGCTGTACGAGGAGATTCACCTCCTGAAGGAGGACGGCACGCTCGCCGGATCCGTGGACGACATCTCGCCTGAGGTCATGGTGGCGATGTACCGACACATGGTGTTCGCCCGCGCGTTTGACCGGAAGGCCATCGCGCTCCAGCGCCAGGGCCGGATCGGCACGTACGCGCCGTTCGAGGGCCAGGAGGCCGCGCAGGTGGCGAGCGCCATGGCGCTCGCGCCCGAGGACTTCGTCTTCCCGTCCTATCGCGATCACGCCGCGACCATGGTGCTCGGGCAGTCGCCCGCGAACGTGCTGCTGTACTGGTCGGGGCGGGTCGAAGGCATCCGCAGCCCGGAGGGCCGACACATCCTTCCGCCCAGCGTGCCGATTGCGACGCACGTGTTGCACGCCGTCGGCGCCGCCTGGGCCAGCCGGCACCGGAAGGAGGCGGCCGTCAGCATCGCGTACTTCGGCGACGGCGCGACGAGCGAGGGCGACTTTCACGAGGCGCTCAATTTCGCGGGCGTCTTCCACCTGCCGGTCATCTTCTTCTGCCAAAACAACGGTTATGCCATCAGCGTGCCGTTCTCGCGCCAGTCGGCCTCGCGCACCATTGCGCAGCGGGCCATCGCCTACGACATCGTCGGCGTGCGCGTCGACGGCAACGACGCGTTCGCGGTGTACCGCGCGGTGAAGGAGGCGAGGGCGCGTGCGCTACACGGTCTCGGGCCGACGCTCATCGAGGCGGTGACCTTCCGCATGGGCGCGCACACGACGGCGGACGATCCGACGCGCTACCGCGATCAAAAGGCGGTCGTAGAAGCGTGGCAGAAGCGAGATCCCATCGCGCGCCTGCGCCTGTACCTCGAGTCGCAAAGGCTTTGGTCGGATGCCGACGAGGCGAAGCTCCAGGAGGAGGTCAGGGCGCGGGTAGAGGCGGCTGTGGACGAAGCGCTCTCCATTGCGCCGCCCGACATGGAGATGATGTTCGATCACGTCTACGCAGAAGCGCCCTGGCACCTCGCCGCCGAGCGCGAGGAGTACCGCCGGTCTCGTGAGGGGGTGTCCGTATGAGCAGGATGTTGAATCTGGTCCAGGCCATCAACGAGGCGCTGGACCTCAAGCTCGCGGACGATCCGCGCGTCGTGCTCCTCGGGGAGGACATCGGCAAAAACGGGGGCGTGTTTCGCGCGACCGACGGTCTTCTCGAGAAGTACGGCGAGGAGCGCGTGATCGACACGCCGCTTGCCGAATCGGCCATCATCGGCACCTCCGTCGGTATGGCGGTGAACGGCCTCATTCCCGTGCCGGAGATTCAGTTCTTGGCGTTCATCTTCCCTGCGCTGGATCAGCTGTTTTCGCACGTCGCCCGGATGAGGTACCGGTCGCAGGGCCAGTTCCCCGTGCCGATGACTATCCGCACGCCGTACGGCGCGGGCATCCATGGCCCGGAGCTCCACGCCGAGAGCGTGGAGAGCTTCTTCGCGCACACGCCGGGGCTGAAGGTGGTGGTGCCGAGCGGCCCGTATGACGCGAAGGGGCTCCTCATCTCCGCCATCGAAGATCCGGACCCCGTGGTGTTCCTGGAGCCCACCAAGCTGTACCGCGCCTTCCGCGAGGAGGTGCCCGAAGGGCTGTACCGCGTGCCCATCGGCAAAGCGAAGCGGGTGCGCGAGGGCGAAGACGTGTCGGTGTTCGCGTGGGGCTCGATGCTGCGCACGGCACTCAAGGTGGCAGACGCCCTCGAGCGCGAGCGCGGCTTCACCTGCGACGTGATCGACCTGCGCACGCTGTATCCGCTCGATCGCGACGCCATTGTCGAGTCGGTCCAGAAAACGGGGCGCGCGGTGGTGGTGCACGAGGCGCACAAGACGGCGGGGCTTGGGGCCGAGATTGTGTCGCTCATCAACGAGGAGGCGCTTCTCTACCTTCGGGCGCCCATCAAGCGGATTGCCGGGTTTGATGTGCCGGTCCCGTTCTTCGCGCTGGAGGACGAATACATGCCGACCGAAGCGCGGATTCGCGCCGGGATCGAAGAGACCATCATGTTCTGAGGCGGGAGACGATATGGAATTCAAACTGGCGGACATCGGCGAGGGCATTCACGAAGGCGAGATTTTGCGCTGGTTGGTGAACGAGGGCGATCGCGTCGATCAGGACGCGCCGCTCGTGGAGGTGCAGACGGACAAGGTGGCGGCGGAGCTGCCGTCTCCCGTGGCGGGCGTCGTGGAGCGCATCGTGGCGCGCGAAGGGCAGGTGGTGCCCGTGGGGACGGTGCTCGCAGTCATTCGCGAGGCGGGCGCCGATAAGGCGGCTTCGGTAGCTGCGGCGGCTTCGGCAGGTTCGGCGGCTGCGCCTGCGGCGAGTGTCGCGCAGACGGTCCGTCCAGAGCAGGCCTCGCCTCGCGGGCAACGTGAGCCGCAGCCTGAGCACACGGCTCGCGCGTCGGCCGCGCCTCAGGCGAGCCAAGCCGCGCCCAAAGAGGGGAGGCGGCGGGCGCTCGCCACGCCGCACGTGCGCGCACTGGCGCGGAAGCTTGGCGTGAACATCGACGAGATCGACGGGACGGGCCCCATCGGCCGGGTGACGGAGGAGGACGTGCGCCGCTTCGCGGAGGGCGGGCGCGAGCCCGGGGCCCAGCCCGCCCAAGCGAGCGCGGAGACGGGCGCCGGCGTTCAGGCGAAAGCCACGTCCCACGCGGCGACGCCCGGGCCGGCGGGCGATCTCGTCGACCAGGTGCCGCTGCGCGGGCTCAGGCGGCGCATCGCCGAGCACATGGTGCAGGCCAAGCGCATCATCCCACACGCGACGCACATCGACGAGATCGAGATGGACGGCATCGAGGCGCTCCGCGACCGGCTGCGGCCGTACGCGGAGGCGCGGGGCGTGAAGCTCACATCGCTCGCGTTCTTCGCGAAGGCGGCGGCCATCGCGCTGAAGGAGTTCCCGTACGTCAACGCGTCGGTCGACGAGGCGCAGGAGCACGTGCTGCTCAAGAGGTATTATCACATCGGCATCGCGGTCGACACGGAGCAGGGGCTCATCGTGCCCGTCGTGAAGCACGCGGACCAGAAGTCGGTCTTCGAGATTGCAGCGGAGGTGTCGGATCTCGCCCGGCGGGCGCGCGAAAACCGTTTGTCGCTCGACGAGGTGACGGGCAGCACGTTCACCATCTCGAACGCCGGCGCGCTCGGCGGGCTGTGCGCGACGCCCATCATCAACTACCCGGAGTCGGCCATTCTCGGCATTCACAAGATGGAGCCGCGTCCCGTCGTGCGCAACAACGAGATTGTCATTCGCAACATCGCCCACGTGTCCCTCTCGTTTGATCACCGCATCATCGACGGCGGCATGGCGATTCGCTTCACCAACCGCGTGCGCGAGCTGTTGGAGGAGCCGGATCGGCTGTGGGCGGAGCTTCGGTAGGGAGGTGCTCGCGTGGCGTACCTGTCCATTCGCGATGACGGGCCGGTTCGCGTGGTGCGCATCGCGCGCGACGAGCGGTTGAACGCGCTCAACCTCGAACTCGTGGACGAATTGGTCGCGGCCCTGGAGGCCGCGGACGCGGAAGAGCAGGTGCGAGCCATCGTCCTGACGGGCGGGGACAAGGCGTTTGCGGCGGGCGCGGATATCGCGGAGATGGCCGAGGCGAGCGCCGTGGAGATGAAGCTGCGCGATCAGTTCCGCGTCTGGGACCGCATCCGCGGCGTGCACAAGCCCGTGATTGCGGCGGTCCGCGGCTTTGCGCTCGGCGGCGGGTGCGAACTCGCCCTGGCGTGCGATCTCGTCATCGCGGGCGAGAGCGCGAAGTTCGGTCAGCCTGAAGTGAAGCTCGGGCTCATGCCGGGGGCGGGCGGCACACAGTGGCTGGCGCGCAGGCTGGGCAAGGCGCGGGCCCTTGAACTCCTTTGGCTCGGGGAGCCTATCTCGGCGAAGGAGGCGTTGGCGCTTGGGCTCGTGAACCGCGTCGTGCCGGACGAGGCGTGCCTGCAGGCGGCGGTGGATCTCGGCAAGCGCTTGGCCGAGATGCCGCCCGTGGCACTCCGGTGCATCAAGGAAGCCGTGTATCAGGCGATGGACACGGCGCTTGCTGACGGCCTCGAGGCGGAGCGGAACCTGTTTTATCTGCTCTTTGCGACGGAAGACGCGCGCGAAGGCATGCGCGCGTTCATGGAACGGCGAAAGCCCACGTTTCGCGGCCGCTAGTCAGGCGAACGGTTCGTTACACGGCCAGTCGGGTCCCGGAGACCGAGCCCGCCGCCCACGGGCGCGGCTGCGCGCAAAGGGGGGTGCGCGCACCGCCATGCTGCGCTATGATGAAGGACGTTGAACGAGACAGAAACGGAGTGGCGCAGCGGTGACGGATCGCAAAGGGCTGTGGTACGCGTTTTTGGCCTACGCGGGCTGGGGGCTTCTCCCCGCGTATTGGAACGTGTTCGAGCGGATGTCTCCGTATGAGCTCCTGTCGTATCGCATGGTGTTTTCGGCGCTGACCATCTGGATCTGGGTGGCGCTCGCGCGCCGCACGCGAAGCGTGGCGGGCGTGATGCGCGACGGACGCCGGGCGTGGCTCATGGTGCTCGGCTCGCTCATGATCACGGTCAACTGGCTGACGTTCATCGTCGCGGTGAACACCGGGCATGTGGTGGAATCGAGCCTCGGATACTACATCAACCCGATTGTGAACGTCGTGTTCGGACTCCTCCTCTTTCGCGAGCGGCTCGACGGCTGGCAGTGGGGGGCGCTCGTCGTCGCGTTGGCGGGCGTGGGCATCATGATCGGGGCCTACGGACAGGTGCCGTGGCTGGCGCTCGCGCTCGCCGGATCGTTCGGCCTGTACGGCGTGGTGAAAAAGCGCGTGGATGCAGACGCCGTGCAAAGCCTCACGTGGGAGACCACGCTCGCCCTGCCGCTGGCCGCTCTGTACCTGGCCGCGACGTTCGCCACGCATCGCGTGACGGTCACCGCGCTCGCGAGCTGGCAGATGGCGCTCCTCGTCTTGAGCGGCCTGTTCACGGCCGTACCGCTGCTTCTCTTCGCGATGGCGGCCAAGCGGTTGAGCCTCGCGACCCTCGGCATGGTGCAGTACATCTCGCCCACCCTGCAACTCGTCATTGGCCTCGCGGTCGATCACGAGGCCTTCACGCGGGCCGATGCCATCGGGTTTGCGTGCATCTGGCTGGCGCTCGCGCTCTACACCATCTCTCTGGTGCGAAACGAGCGGCGCCATCGCTATAGCCGAGCGCATGGCCGGGCGGTGAGCGAGGCCGCGAAAGGGTGAACGGAATCCTTGAGAACCATGCTTCGGGCGACGCTCCGTTCGGCCATGTTGGACATCACGCCGCTTCGCACGTCGCCCGCGTTTTTTCGGCTCTGGATGGGCAGCGGCATCTCGACCCTCGGGGGCACCATGACGCCCTTCGCGGTCATGCTGCAGGTGTATCGAGGTACGCACAGCACGCTCGACGTCGGGTTGACCGGCCTTACCAGCGCGCTTCCAGGCGCGCTGTTCGTGCTCCTCGGCGGAAGCGTGGGCGACCGCGTCGATCGCCGCAAGCTCGCTCTTCTCGCCACAAGCGGGCAGATGCTCGTGTCGGCGCTCCTCGCTGTGCAGGCGCTCATGGCCTGGTCCGCGCTGTGGCCCATCTACGCACTCTTGTGCGCGCAGTCGGTGCTCGGAGCCATCAACGCCCCAGCGCGCCGGACATTTGTGCCGCGCCTTCTGCCCAAGGAGCAGGTCAGAGCGGGGCAGACGCTCAACACCTTGGCCATTCGCTTTGGGGAGGTCGCTGGGCCTTCGCTTGCGGGCGTGATCGCCAGTTTCGCCGGGCTCGGGTGGTGTTACGCCTGCGACGCGGCGACCTTCCTCGCAGCGCTCTACGCCATCTATCGTCTGCCGCCCATGATGCCGGAGGGCCATGCCAAGCAGCGGGGCATGTTGGACGGCGTGATGGAGGGACTGCGCTTCTTAGGGCGATCCCGCGCCCTCCTCGGCGCCCTGTTGGCTGACCTCAGTGTCACCGTGCTCGGCGTGCCCACCGCGCTCCTGCCTGCGCTCGTCAGCGAGCGCTTCGGTGGCCGGTCGGAGACGCTCGGCCTGATGATGGGCGCGCCACCGGCATCGGCGGCCTGGTCATCCTTGCTCTGTCGGGCCCTGTGCGCCACATTCGGTCCGAAGGCAAAGCGATTCTGGTCGCCTGTGCGACCTGGGCCATCGCCGCGGTGGGACTCGGGCTCGCCCCCCTTCGTCTGGCTCTGTGTGGCCCTGCTGGGGCTCATGGGCGCGGCGGATTCCATCCTCGTGGTGATGCGCTCGACGCTCATCCAGCAAGGGACACCGGACGGCCTGCGCGGACGCATTTCCAGCGTGGATTACCTGGTGGGGACCGGCGGCCCGCAGCTCGGCAATCTCCGCGCAGGGCTCGTGGGGAGCGCGCTCCCGCCCGGTGCGGCCATCGCCGTCGGCGGGCTTTTCACGCTGGCCGCCATCTTTTGCGTCGGCTGGTTCGTCCCCGAGCTGCGGAGGGCGCGGGCCGAAGACGCCCCGTGATGCTTCGCGCCGATGCGCGTCGGGGCAGGGACCGACTCACGAGCCGCGCCGATATTCCTCGTCGGTGACGTGCTCCAGCCACTGAACGGGCGATCCGTCGAGCGCCTCCTGAATCGCCACGTGGCTCATGGCGTGTTCCGGCGAAGCGCCGTGCCAGTGGCGCTCGCCAGGCTCAAACCAGACGACGTCGCCCGGGTACACCTCCTGGACGGGCTCGCCTTCTCGCTGCACCCAGCCCACGCCCTCCAGGATGATGAGCATCTGGCCGAGCGGATGCGTGTGCCACGCCGTGCGCGCGCCGGGCTCGAAGCGCACCACCGCCGCGCCGACGCGCGCCGGGGCTTCGGCGTTGAAGGCGGGCGTGACTGACACGCGCCCCGTGAACGTCGCCTCCGGCCCGGCGTACGGTTTGCGATCTCGATTGCGCACGATTTTCATCCTGGCCTGGCGCCTCCTCTCAGGTCTCTGGCCACAACAACGCCTTAATGGCCCGGCGCTCGTGCATCGCTCGGTACCCTTCCGCCACCTGGTCGAGCGGCAGTTCCAGATCGAACACTTTCCCGGGCTGAATCTTCTTCTCCCACACCAACTGGATGAGATCGGGCAGGTACTTGCGGACGGGCGCCGGACCGCCGTGCAGGTGAATCTGTTTGTAGAAGAGCGTCCGCCCGTCCAGGGATACGCCGTGAGGCACCCCGACGAAGCTCATGTGGCCGCCCGGGCGCGTGCACTGAATCGCCTGCGACATGGACTCCTGCGTGCCGACGCACTCGAGCACCGACTCCGCGCCGAGGCCGTCCGTCATCTCGAGCACGCGCTTCGCGCCTTCCTCGCCGCGCTCTTCGACGATGTCGGTTGCGCCGAACTCCTTCGCCAGGGCCTGTCGCTTTTCGTGCCGGCTCATGATGATGATGCGGGAGGCGCCCATCTGTTTCGCCGCAATCACGGCGCACAGGCCCACGGCTCCATCCCCGACCACCACCGCGGTCTTGCCAGGCCGCACTTCCGCCGCGTCGGCAGCGAACCAGCCCGTGCCCATGACGTCCGACAGGGTGAGAAGGCTTGGGATCAGCTCGCGATCCGGCACGCCCGGCGTGGGAACCAGGGTTCCGTCCGCCCACGGAATTCGCACGTATGGCGCCTGCGCGCCGGGGATGCTGCGCCGATTCACGCACGACGACGGATAGCCCGCCTGGCACAGCGGACAGGTGCCGTCGGTGGCGAAGAACGAGCCAACGACGAATTGACCGGGCCGAATCCGTTCGACGGCCGGGCCGACTTCTTCCACGACGCCCACGTACTCATGTCCCATCGGGATGGGGCGTTCGATGGGATTCAGGCCGCGATACGTCCACAAATCGGAGCCGCAGACGCATGTCGCCACGATGCGGAGGATGGCGTCGGTCGGCTCTTCGATGCGCGGCGTATCCCGCTCTTCGAACCGCACGTCATAGGGGACGTGAATCACCGTGCCTTTCATGCACATGCCTCCTTGGGTTTCAGGATGATGGGTTTTCAGTTGCCCACTTATCATTGTTTCACACGCTTCGGCGTTTGGCGAAGAGATTTGTCGTCAACCACACGCCAAATGTGCAATTGTACACAGCCGAACCCAAACTGTCCCACACATCGGCGTGTGGGTGGTCAAGGAAAACCCG
>NZ_BCRQ01000002.1 GCF_001552675.1 Alicyclobacillus sendaiensis NBRC 100866 | reverse complement strand
CTGAAAAATCAGCCGCAGAAGTTGACGGGGCGCGGCGTGGGCGTCAAGACGCTCGATCACATCAACTTTTTGTCGTCGGACGCCGAGCGCGACGGCGATTTCGTGGAGTCGGTCCTCGGGCTCAAGCTCACGGAACAGATCCGTTTGGACAACGGCAAGCGGCCAGGCGTCTGGTACCGCGCCATGAACAAATCCTACGACGTCGTGTACACCCTGGATGCGACAGGCGCTCGGGGACGACTGCACCACATCGCCTTTCGCGTCGACACGAACGAGAGCATTTGGCGGGCTGCGGACCTGTTTGTCGATCACGGCGTGTTCATCGAATTTGCGCCCAGCAAGCACGCCATCAACCAGACCTACTTCGTGTACGTCTACGAGCCCGGCGGCAATCGCGTCGAGCTGTGCGCGGGCGGCTACCTCGTGCTCGCACCGGATTGGCGGCCCATCACCTGGACGGAAGCCGAGCGCGCTCGCGGCCAAGCGTGGGGCAACAAGACGGTGGAAAGCTTTCACCACTACGGCACGCCTGTGGTATAACTGTTCCAGATGACAAGTCGACCGGAGGCGGTGCCCACGTGGAAGTCTCAAGTCAGGGTTACACCGAAGACGAGTGTTACAGGCGCCTGCGCGACGCCATCATCGACGGCACGCTCATGCCGTCTCAGCGGCTTGTGGAAATGGATCTCGCGCGCTGGCTGGGCGCGAGTCGAGCCACGATTCGCACCGTCCTCGCTCGCCTGGAACAGGATGGCCTGGTGGAACGGGAGCGGTACCGCGGCGCCCGCGTTCGCCACGTCTCGCACGAGGAGGCGGTGGAAATTCTCGAGGTGCGCATGGCACTTGAATGCGTCATTGCGCGGTACGCGGCGCTCCGGGCGACGGATGAAGACGTGCAGCGGCTGGAGGATATTCTCTCCTGGATGCGGCACCAGTACGAGGGGAACGACCTGCTTTCCTATTCCGACGGCAACGCGAAACTCCATCGCACCATCGCCGACATCTCTCGCCACCAGACCGCCAGGCGATTGCTTGACACGCTGAATTCGCAAAGCGTTCGATACCAGTACCGCACCATCCTGGCGCCGAACCGGTCAGCCGCATCCATGGAAGAGCATGAGCGCATTGTGGACGCAATTCGCCGGCGCGATCCCGACGCGGCCGAACACGCCATGCGCGTTCATCTCAGCCACGTGTGCGACACGCTCCGCGGCATGCGCCAGGGATTTTGATGCGAGGGCTGGGCCTCGCGCGGTTGCGCCCATCGTTGTCGACTATTTTGTAGGACAATCATGAATGCCATTCGAGAGAAGGGACGCGAACGAATGACACAACGGGAGGACATCGTCTCGCTCCTCAGCGGCCTGTACGATCTGCACGTGCACGTATGGCCGGACCTTGTCGAACGAAGCATCGACGACGTGACGCTCGCTCGTCAATTCCGGGATCTCGGCTGGTCGGGCTTTGCGCTCAAGTCCCACTACTTTCCCACGGTGGAGCGCGCCAAAGTGGTGTCGAGCGCAGTGCCGGGCGTCGATGTGGTGGGCGCCGTGGTGTTGAATCACGCCGTGGGCGGCTTGAACCCCGTCGCGGTGGACATCGCCGGGCGCGCGGGAGCGCGCATCGTATGGCTGCCCACCGTCGACGCAGCCAACGAAAGCCCCGAGAAGCAGGCGGCCCGCGGACAATCGCATCTGCCGTTTTGGGCGCGCATCCAGGCAGAGGTGCGCGCTTCGGGCATCGGGCTCGCTCTCATCTCGGTTTGGGACGCCGAGGGTCGCTTTCGCCGCGATCTCGACCAATGCCTCGACCGCATTCGCCACTACGACATGGCACTCGCCACGGGACACCTCGCGCGCGACGAAATCTTCGCCGTGGTGAGGCGGGCTCGCGAACTCGGTGTGCAGAAGATCATCGTCACGCACGCCCTGTTTCCGTCCGAAGCGCTGTCCATTGAAGACCAGGTTCAGCTCGCCGAGGCGGGGGCGTACATCGAGCACTGTTACACCACGTTTGCCACAGGGAAATGCGACTGGGACGCGCTGTTCGAGGCCATCCGCGCGGTGGGCCCAGAGCGCACCCTTCTATCGACGGATTTGGGGCAGAAATCGAATCCGAGCATTGTGGACGGGATTGTGGATTTCACGTCGCGCCTGCTCGATGCCGGCATCTCTCCGGAAGCGGTGCGGACGATGTGGGTGGACAACCCGCGCAAGCTGCTTGGCTACCAAGTATGAGAGGTTCGTCGGCGAACGTCGCGAAAAACGCTGGTCATAAGGAGAAGAGGGAATACGATGCAGACAAAGGGAACGCTGATGGTCGTAAGCGCTCATGCGGCTGACTTCGTGTGGCGCGCCGGCGGTGCCATTGCATTGTACAGCAGCCGCGGTTGGAAGGTGCGCGTGCTGTGCTTGACCTATGGAGAGCGCGGGGAGTCGCAAAGCCTGTGGAAGGCGGGCAAGACGCTCGAAGAAATCAAACGCATTCGCCGGGAAGAGGCGGAGCGCGCAGCGGAGATCCTGGGCGCCGAAATCCGCTTCTTCGACGTCGGAGACTATCCCATCGACGTGACGCCGCAACTGCGGGACGAGCTGGTGCAAGAGATTCGCAAGCATCGCCCCGACATCCTCTTGTCGCACACGTTCGTCGATCCGTACAACGCCGATCACCCGCGCACCGCGGAACTCGTCCGCGAGGCAAGGATCCTCGCGCAGGCGCACGGATATCCGTCGGACGATCCACCCATCGGCGCTCCACAACTGTACGCTTTCGAGCCTCACCAGCCGGAGCAATGCCAGTTCCGGATCGATCTGTTGCTCGACATCACGCCCGTCTTCGACAAGAAGCGGCAGGCCATGGAGTGCATGCAGGCTCAGGAACACCTGTGGGCGTACTACACCGATGTGGCGAAACGCCGCGGCGTTCAGGCGGGACGAAACTCCGGACAGCCTATCGTGTACGCCGAGGCATATCAACGGGTGTTTCCCTCGGTCGGAGGTGAGTTCGTGTGAAGCCGGTCATTGTCACGCACGTGGAGCGGCCGGATCGCTCGCTTGTTGAACACCTTGGGCGCCACGCCGTGGCCACGCTGCACGAAGCCATGGGGCGGGAGGGGCTCATGCTGCCGTACATGCGGCCCATCTACCGCGGCGCGAAAGCGTTCGGCACGGCGGTGACCGTTCTCTGCCACCCGGGAGACAACCTGATGATCCACGCCAGCGTCGAGGTCTGCCAGCCCGGCGATGTGCTGGTGGTCACCACCACCTCGCCTTCGACCGATGGCATGTTCGGTGAGCTCCTCGCCACTTCGCTCAAAGCGCGCGGCGTGGCGGGGCTCGTCATCGAAGCTGGCGTGCGGGACGTCGCGGAGCTCGAAAACATGCGCTTTCCCGTCTGGTCTCGGGCGGTCTCGGCCCAGGGCACGGTCAAGGCCACGCCGGGCTGCGTCAACGTGCCCGTGGTGTGTGCCGGCGTCGCGGTTCGCCCCGGGGACGTCATCGTCGCCGACGCGGACGGCGTCGTCTGTGTGCCGAGGGAGCGCGCGGCCGAGGTGGCAAGCCGCGCCGACGCGCGCGTGGAAAGGGAGGAGGCTACGCGGGCTCGCCTCGCCGCCGGCGAGCTCGGGCTTGACATCTACGGCCTCCGCGAGAAGTTGAGCGATCTCGGTGTGACCTGGATTTGATCCCGGAGAAATAGGGTGAGAAGCGCCATGAGGCTTGGTTTGATCGGTTTCGGCGAAGCCGCGAGCGCCATCGCGCGAGGGCTCAAGCAGGCGGGATGGAGCTCGATGGCCGCCTATGACGCGGTGCAAGGCGATGCGATGAAGGCGAAAGCGCGCGATGCGGGCGTCGAATGGGCCACATCGCTCGACGAACTCGTGCGTCAGTCCGACATCGTGTGCTCCCTCGTGACGGCGGGCGTGGCGGTGGATGTCGCCAAGGCGGCCGCTTCCCACCTGCGGCCGGGCGCCCTCTATGCGGACTTCAACTCGTGTTCACCGGCGGTGAAGCGCGAGGTCGGAGACGTCATCAAGTCCGCGCAACCGGCTGCTCGCTACGCGGCCGTCGCCGTGATGTCCGCCGTCAAACCGCACGGGCACCGCGTGCCGCTGGTCGTCGACGGGGACGGCGCGCGCGCGTTGCAAGAAGCGCTCGCGCCATACGGCTGCCGCATCGAGGTGTTGGATGGCGAGGTGGGAGGCGCAGCCTTGCTCAAGATGTGCCGCTCGGCGGTGCTGAAGGGCCTGGAGGCGCTGTTCTTGGAGGCGCTGGCTGCGGCCGAGAGCCTTGGGGTGGCCGATCGCGTCCTCGATTCGCTCGACGCCTCGTTCCCCGAACACCACCTGCGCGACTTGGCCTGGTACCTTGTCGAGCGGAATCTCGCGCACGCCGAGCGGCGGGCGCACGAGCTCGGCGAGGTCGTCGACACGCTGCGCTCGCTCGGCATGGCGCCGCTCGTCGCGGAAGGGGGATATCGCCGCTTGCAGCACGCCGCGGCGGTTCGCGCCTCGTTGAACGACCCGCCCAAGGACGTTCGCCAATGGCTCCAAATGCTCGCGCGCGCCCATGGGATTTGAAGCGCGCACGCGCTCGGAGGGAGGCTCTCGGCGGCCTCCCACGATGCTCTCTCATGGATTCAAGCAAAGAAAATAGGCCGCCGTGTGGCGGCCTTTCAAGTTGGGAACGTGTGGAGAGGATGAAGCATCAACACGGACCTCGGACAGGTCACACCGTCTGCGCGAGCCGCAGCTCGAGCGGCCGATAATGCGTGGCATTGACGTGGCGGACCGTGCCCGTGCGCACCCGCATCACGACCGAGTGCGTGTGCAGGTAGTCGCCTTCGCGACGCACGCCCTCGAGCCAATCCCCGTCAGTGATGCCTGTCGCCGCGAAGATGGCGTCGTCATCCCCGGCGAGATCGGCGAGCGTCAGGGTCTTGGCGACGTCGAGGCCGAGTTGCTGGCAGCGCTCGCGCTGCTCGGGAGTCTGCGGCATCAATCGGCCCTGGAAGTCGCCGCCCAGGCAGCGAAGGGCGACCGCCGCGAGGACGCCTTCCGGCGCGCCACCCGAGCCGATGTACAGATCGGTGCCGCCGCGAGGCAGGGCCGTGGCGATGGCGCCCAGCACGTCGCCCGCGTTCAGCAGTTTAATCCGCACACCCAAGCGCCGGGCCACCTCGAGATGCGCTTTGTGGCGATCGCGCTCGAGCATGGCCACGGACAACTCCGACAGAGGTTTGCCGAGCGCTTCGGCGGCCTTCCGCAGGGTGGTCTCCAGCGGATCGTCGAGGGACAGGATGCCGCGCAGCCGAGGGCCGCACGCGAGCTTCTCCATGTACATGTCCGGGGCCTTCAACAAATGTCCTCGTGGGGCGATGGCCGCGACCGAAAGGGCGTTCGGAAGCATCTTGGCGACCATGGACGTGCCTTCGATGGGATCCACAGCCACGTCCACGCGCGGCCCGCGTCCTGTCCCGACCTCTTCTCCCTGCGCGAGCATGGGCGCTTCGTCCATCTCGCCTTCGCCAATGACCACCACGCCGCGGATGTTCACGGTGCGGAACATGTTGCGCATCGCTTCCGTGGCAGCGCCGTCCGCGCCGTCCGCATCACCTCGGCCGACCCACCTGCTCGCAGCGAGCGCGGCGGCTTCCGTGACGCGAACGAGTTCGAGAGCAAGCTCTCGATCCATCGGCGATCCCTCCTTCGTAACTCGGTAGGCTGCGATGGCCTTTCATCGCGCGGTGTTCGCGCGCGGCGACCTGTGTCGATTGGGGCGCGCAGACTCACCTTCAACGGAATTATGACATCACAATCCTGCTTTCGTCAATGCATTCACGAAAATTGTTGCGTCACAATTGGTTCTATGGTATGAACGAAGTACAGGAAGCGTGAATTGTGATGTATCACATGCTGAGCTCGCGGCAAGCGTATGGCGACGCAGATGCAAGCGCTTTGCCGGACGGGCGACACGCAGGGCGCGACAAGGGGGATGCAAGATGGCGCAGGTGAAGGATGTACAGCGCGATCAGGCGCTCACGACCCGTTGGGTTTACTCCTTCGATCAAGCGGATCCGAAAAACCGCAACCTTCTGGGTGGAAAGGGCGCCAACCTGGCGCAGATGGTGCAGTGGGGGTTTCCCGTACCTCCCGGTTTCACCATCACCACAGAGGCTTGCAACGAATACTGGGCGCGAGGTGGCAAGTTCCCCGAAGGGCTGATGGACGAGGTGGCGCTCGCCATCCTGCGGCTCGAGCGCACGGCCGGAAAGCGGTTCGGTGACGCGTTTCAGCCGCTTTTGGTCTCCGTGCGGTCGGGCGCGCCCGTATCGATGCCGGGCATGATGGATACCATTTTGAACCTCGGTCTCAATGACCTGACGGTTCGAGCGTTGGCGAACCAGTCGCAGGATCCCGCGTTTGCCTACGACTCCTATCGCCGCCTGATTCAGATGTTTGCGAACGTCGTGTTCAACGTGTCGCTGGAGCCCTTTGAGCACGCGCTCAGGGCGGCGAAGGCGAAGCACGGCGTGGAGCGAGACCGCGACTTGCCGCCCGACGCGTGGAAAGACCTTGTCGCGACGTATCTGAAGCTCTTTGCAGAGCACGTCGGACAGCCGTTCCCGCAGGATGTGAATGTGCAATTGGAACTCGCCATCGAGGCCGTGTTCCGCTCCTGGAACAGCCCGCGCGCAATTGTGTATCGGAAGGCCCACGGCATTCCGGAGACGCTCGGCACAGCGGTGAATGTGCAGGCCATGGTGTTTGGCAATATGGGCGACGACAGCGGCACCGGCGTCATTTTTACGCGCCATCCGTCGACGGGCGAACCCGTGTTGTTCGGCGAGTTCTTGTCGAATGCCCAGGGCGAGGATGTCGTCGCGGGCATTCGCACGCCCCAACCTATCGCCGATCTCGCCTACACCATGCCACACGTGTACGAGTCGCTCGTGGCGCTCGCGAAGCAACTGGAGACGCGCTTCCGGGACATGCAGGACGTCGAATTCACCGTGGAGCGGGGCAAGTTGTTCGTGCTTCAGACGCGAAGCGGGAAGCGCACGGCGCAGGCCGCCGTCCGCATCGCCATCGACATGCTGCACGAGGGCCTGATTCAGCCTGAAGAGGCGCTCCTCAGGGTGGATGCTCAGCATCTGCGCCAGCTTTTGCACCGCAGGCTGCAGGGAACGGATGCGCTGCCGGTGTTCGCGAAAGGGCTTCCGGCATCGCCAGGCGCGAGCGTGGGGCGCATTGTGCTGGATGCAGACACGGCGGTCGAGTGGGCGCAGCGCGGCGAAAAGGTCGTCCTCGTGCGGCCTGAGACGACCCCCGAGGACATCCACGGCGTGCTGGCGGCGGAAGGCGTTGTGACGACCCACGGGGGCATGACGAGCCACGCCGCGGTTGTGGCGCGCGGGATTGGCAAGCCGGCGGTCTGCGGCTGTGACGGGGTGCACATCGACTTCGAGGCGCGTCAGGTGGAATCCAACGGCATGGTGCTGAAGGAAGGGGACGTCATCTCGGTCGACGGCGGAACCGGGACGGTGTACGTCGGAGAGGCGCAGATGGAAGAAGCGAAAATGGCGGACGAGCTGAAAGAGCTCTTGTCCATCGCGGACGAGGTGCGGCGCCTCAGGGTCCGGGCCAACGCGGACACGCCAGAGGACGCGCGACGCGCGAGAGAGTTCGGCGCTGAAGGCATCGGCCTGTGCCGCACGGAGCACATGTTCCTGTCGCCGGATCGCGTGCCGCTCGTCCAGCGCATGATTTTGGCGACGACGTCGGCCGAGCGGCAGGCGGCCCTGTCCAAGCTGCTGCCGCTTCAGGTCTCGGATTTCACGGCGATCTTCGAAGCGATGGACGGTCTCCCGGTGACCATACGCCTGCTGGATCCTCCGCTGCACGAGTTTTTGCCTCGCGAGGAAGAGTTGGCCGAGAGGCTCCAGGCGCTCCGAGCACAGGGCGCGCCCGAGGACGAGATCGCCGAGACGGAACAGTTGCTCCGGCAAGCTCGGTATCTGCGCGAGGCCAATCCGATGATGGGGCTCCGCGGTTCTCGGTTGGGCATCGTGTACCCCGAGATCTACGACATGCAGATGGAGGCCATTATCACGGCGGCGGCGCAGGCGAAGCGCCGGGGCATCTCTGTCGGGCTGGAAGTGATGTTACCGCTCATCGGCTCGCCGAAGGAACTTCGCGTCTTACGCGAGCGCATGGAGGAGATCGCCAAGCGGACGATGGAGCGCGAGGGCGTCGAGATCGAATACCGCATTGGGACGATGATCGAGGTGCCGCGCGCCGCGCTCACGGCGGACCAAATTGCGGAGGATGCGCAGTTCTTCTCCTTCGGCACGAACGACCTGACGCAGATGACGTTTGCCTTCAGCCGAGACGACGCCGAGGGGAAATTCCTCAGCGTATACCTGGATCGAGAGATCTTGCCGTACAATCCGTTCGAGACGCTGGATACGGAGGGCGTCGGCAAGCTGATTCAATGGGCGGTCGAGGCGGGGCGCAAGCGCCGTCCTGATTTGAAGGCCGGCGTGTGCGGCGAACACGGGGGCGATCCGGCTTCAATCGCGTTCTGCGAGGACATCGGGCTCGACTACGT
This sequence comes from Alicyclobacillus sendaiensis NBRC 100866, assembly GCF_001552675.1. Taxonomy (GTDB): domain Bacteria; phylum Bacillota; class Bacilli; order Alicyclobacillales; family Alicyclobacillaceae; genus Alicyclobacillus; species Alicyclobacillus sendaiensis. The sequence goes on along the minus strand of NZ_BCRQ01000002.1, from coordinate 86,282 downwards.
CAGTTGCTCTCCGTTCCGCATTCCGGTCGCGCGAATTGCCGCAGCGCAGGCGGCCGTGCGCAAACGCTTGACGGGTTGATGACGCAGCCACCCAGGGGGACAAATGGAGACAAGATGAGATGCGGATGTTGATGTACAATAGAGACGCACGCGATCCGATTCGCGGCCAGGCGGTCGAACACCCGCCTGGCCGCCTCTTGCTGGGGGAGAGGCCCATCGAACTCACACCTCGTCAGAAGGAAATCTTACGCCTGGTGCAGGCACACGAGCCCATAACTGGCGATCAGATCGCGGAAATGCTCGGCGTCAGCCGGCCCACGATTCGCGCGGATCTGTCTCTGCTCGTCATGCTGGGGCATCTTCACGCCAAACCGCGGGTGGGGTATTTTCTCGCGGAGCGGGCGGAGCCGGTCGCACCCGCCCCGTGGCGAGATCTGCGCGTGGGTGAGGTGCAATCCATCCCGGTGATCGTCCGCGAGACGACGACGGTCCACGACGCCGTCATCACGATGTTTCTGGAGGACGTGGGGGGGCTCATCGTCGCGGACGAAGAGGGGCGGCTGCAGGGCGTGGTCTCGCGAAAGGATTTTCTCAAATTTACCCTTGGAAATGCCAGCGCAACTTCGCTTCCCGTGGGCATGATCATGACCCGGTATCCGCACATCGAGACGGTGACGCCGGACGACCTGGTCATTGAGGCGGCGAAGCGGATGATCGAGTACAAAGTCGACAGCCTGCCCGTTGTCCAGTCGTCGAGCGAGGATGGCAAGCCGCCGATTGTGGTCGGACGGATCACCAAGACGACGCTGGCACGCCTGGTGGCAGAATGGGGGACCAACTGGCGATGACCGAATCGAACGTGCAGGACACGCGCACCATCTACATCTGTTCGGATTCGCTGGGAGACACTGCCGAGGCCGTGGTTCACGCCGTGATCCATCAGTTCGATATGCGGCGTGTCCAGATCGTCCGCTACGCGCAGGTGCGCACGGAGGACGAGATCCGCGAAGTCGTGGAAGCGGCGAAGCAGACCGGCGGCTTCATCGCGTACACCCTGGTGCAGCCCGAGTTGCGAGAGATGATGAAATTGGAGAGCATCCGGCTCGGCGTGCGCGTCGTCGACATCATGGGCCCGATGATGCAGGCCTTCATCGACACGTTTCACGACCACCCCAAGCAGAAGCCCGGGCTTCTTCACGTCTTGAACGAGGATTACTTCCGGCGTGTAGACGCCATCGAGTTCGCGGTCAAGGCGGACGACGGCCGGGACCCTCGGGCGCTCTTGCAGGCTGACGTCGTCCTCATCGGCGTGTCTAGGACGTCCAAGACGCCGGTGAGCATCTTCCTCGCTCACAAGGGCCTGCGCGTGGCCAACCTGCCGCTCGTGCCCGAAGTCAAGCCTCCCGCGGAGTTGTACCAGGTGCCGCGATCGCGCATTGTGGGCCTCACCATGGGCGTCGACCAGATGATGCGCATCCGCAGTCAGCGCCTCAAGCACATGGGCCTGCCCGTCCTCGCGCAATACGCGGACCGGAAGCGCATTGAGGAGGAGCTCCTGTACGCCGAATCGATTGTGCGCGATCTCGGCTGTCCCCTGATCGACGTCACGGACCGAGCCATCGAAGAAACGGCGCAGCGCATTCTCGAGCTCGTGGTGAAGGAGCCAGATAGGGAAGGGCATCGGCAGGCGTAGGCCACCGAGGTCTCTCGAAATTTCAGGGAAGAAACAAGAGATCTGATCTCTTCGCTCTCGTCGGCCTTTGCTGGGCCGCGCGAGCGCTTTGCCCGCGCAGGAAGGATGGAAGGATGCCTCGTTCTCAAGATGCGAGCGTCTGGGCGGCCCGCGGACTGCTCATCTTCGTCACGCTGGTCTGGGGCGCCACGTTCACGCTGACCAAAGAAGCGCTTGTGGTCTTGCCGGTGTACGCCTTTCTCTCCCTTCGCTTTGCCGCCGCGGCCCTCGCGACCCTGGCGCTGGCTTTCTTGCCGCGATATCGGAGTTCCGCGTGGAAGGATGCGCGCACATGGGCCGTCGGCGCGGCGGCCGGTATCCCGCTTGGCGCGAGCTTTCTCTTGCAGACCGAAGGACTCCGCACCATCACGCCGGGGCTCAGCGGGTTTCTCACGGGCTTGAACGTCGTGATTGTGCCCGTATTGACGAGCGCGCTCACCAAGCGACGGCCTGACGCCCGAACGTGGTGGGGCGCGACACTGGCGGGAGCCGGACTTCTTTGCATGTGCGTCGGCACGCCACTCGCCGGGAGATGGGAGGGCGTCGCGGAGACCATCTTGTGCGCATGGTGCATTGCGCTGCAGATAGCCGCCGTGGACCGGTGGGCGAAGGGGCTCGACGCGTTCGCCGTCGCCGCGGTGGAAGTCTGGGTCACGGCGCTGTTGGCGTGGGCCGCTGCTCTTGTCACCGGACAATGGGCGTCCGTCGTCGACGCGCGCGCGTGGATGGCGCCTGTCACGTGTACGGCCGTCCTCGTCAACGGCCTTCTCGGCACGGCCTTTGCGCTTTGGGCGCAGAATTGGGCTCAGGAGCGCCTGTCGTCCGCGCAAACCGCGGTCACGTTCGCGCTTGAACCCGTCTTCGCCGCCGCCATCGGCTGGTGGACGCTCGGCGAGCCCATGACGGGTCCGGAGATCCTCGGAGGGCTGCTCATCGTTGCGAGCATGGCGGTGGCGCCGGCGTGAGCGCCACGGTGCCGCACCCCTCTTCTACGTCCGATAATCGATATTATGTCAAGTTGCGAATCGCAGCCGGCGGCCGGACCGCCCCGCCTGGCCCTGCTCTTCACACCTCGACATTCGTCATGGCCGGCGGATTGAGCGCAATGGAGCCGGACGACGAGATGGCGATCTCACTGGCGAGCGCCGGTTGCACGAGCTGCCGCACCAGTTCGTCGCCGCCGGAGGTCTGTCGGTACACGGCGGTCACAAGGCCGTTTGCGTTGACCGTTCCGTAGTAGAGCGTGTTGCCGATCACGGCAAGCAGTGCCGCGTTCGATTTCACCAGCTGCCAATCCATTTCAAATTCCGGCGTGTAGCTGCTGGTCTGTGGGGTCTGGTAGAGGCGAACGACGTTCCACTGGCCGCCCTGATTGATTTCCAGGTACAGGTTGTCTCCGGTTTCGGTCATCGCGATGTTCTTGATATACCCGGGCGGAACAGTGACCGGCTGAATGGTCTCCATCGTGCCCACATGATAGACCTCGGTCGATCCACCTGCATCGATGAGCACGAAGATGTCGTTGGTCGCCGTGCTGTACGTCACCTTCACAATCCTGGCATCTGGAGACAGATTGGAGAACACGGGCACACTCGCGGCCGTTTCGTCCGCCTGAAGCCCGTTCGACACGTAAAACGTGTTCAGCTCCAGATTGCCCGGGGACCTCTCCTCCCCGACGAACACCTCGGTGTTGCCAAGCCAGTCCACGTACTGCACCGGGTACAGATCGGTCGCTTGGCTCACCTGCGTCCCCGTATCGAGTTCCACCACATGTACGGTGTCCCATCCACTTGCGTCAGACGTGACATAGGTCGCGTATTCGCCGTTTGGCGACACGGTCACGCCCTGGTATTCGCGTTTCAGTTGCACAAGCTCGAGCTGTGCTCTGCGATGCAACGCGGCCTGGATCTCGCGTTGAGAGGCGGCCTGCTGGGAGACGAGGAGATGGTTGAGATGGTCGAAAAACAGAACTTCACACGCCGTGCACAGCGCTGCGAGCGCGAGAAAACGGCGCCCCACTCGCCTGCCTCTGGGTTGTTGTTCCGTTTGAATCATCCTCTTGCCTCCCCTCGACCTCAGTTCGGCGTGACGACGAACGCGGTCGCCACGCTCCGCGCTCCGGTGAGATCAACCGGCGTGTTGACCATCCGGCCGTTGTACACCATGGTCGTGGACGAACCACCGTCCAAATCCGCGGCGATGACGGCGTGGTATTGGAGCATGATGGCCGTGATGTCCGCCATGGAAGCGCCAAGATGGCCGAACTGCCCTCGCCCGTCCGTCACGACCATAATGACCTTCCCGTCCGCCGTCTGACCGATGGCCGTGCGCGGGTTGAGCCCCTGATCCGGCACCTGCACCGGCTGGCCGTTCAACACAAGCACGGGGCCGAAGCTCAGGGCCTGCGTCACGTGAAGCTTCTCGAGGTCGGCGAGCGAGTAATCGCCGGCGATCATCTGGCCGCCGCTCGTGAACCCAATCTCAGGATATTTCGTAGAACTTCCCGCGCCGGTCACCACTCGCCCGTTCACGATCGTGATGCCAAGCGGAACCGCGCCGGTGCCCTGCTGATTGTTGTCGGCAAACGCTCCGCCGTTGATGCCGGCAACGGCGCCTGCGTCCTGCACGAGCTGCGGCACTGTCTCGCCGCGCTCGCCGATGTATTTCGTCACCGCGACGCGCACGCGCTTCGGGTTGTCCACGACGAGGATGTACGCCGTAAACGTGTTGCCGTGATAGGTGTACAGATGAATGGAGTTGTCCGCGTTGTTGAAGTCGCGGCTCACGATGTCCGAGATAGGCAGCGTGTCCGACACAAGGCTGCCGCTCAGGGCGTGATTGGAAATGACCGATTCGGGCAGCGTGTAAAGCGACAGCGGGCGCAGCAGATACCCGTGCCGCGTCTCGTCCAGGGTGTCGATGACGTACGTGCGTAGCGCAGGAAAGGGCCCGTGAAAGACCAAGAGCGACGACGAAACAAACGCGTACAGCGCGGTGGCCACCAACACACCCAACCACCTGCGGCGCCGCCTGGGCTTTTCCTTTCGCCCCGATTCGCGCCCGCGGCTGGTCCGTTGAGGTCTCCGATCCAACGCTGTCCCTCCCAGCAATCCTGAATTCCGGCATATAGACGAAAGAGAGCGCGCCTCCGTTCAACACCCGAGCGCGTCTCTTGCGCCTATTGTACCGAATCCAAGCGTTCCGAGCGACCGCGTCACTCCGGTGACGCGGCTTGAGGCGCATCCGCGGCCATCTCGTGGGTCACGCGCGCCAGCGTCTGAATCACGTGGTAGAGGCGAACCACCGCCCGGGCAATCACGTCCAGCTCGCGCCAGTTCATCTCCATCGCCTCGACGTGGACGAGGACGCTCCGCTCGCACCACAGTTTACCCGACGGGTCGATGGCGAGCTCGCCCGCCCCACCTCGCAGCTCTTCGGCCAGCGAGGACAGGGCGCGATCGATCCACGCGGCAATCGCCTGTTCCCCTTGTGTCAACGGGCGCGCCGCCCGGCCTTCCCAGGTGTACGCCTCGAGGGACAAGAGCGTGTCCGAAAAACGGTGCATGCCGAGCAAGATGGCCACCATCGTGTGCGCGCTCATCGGCGGCGCCACCGGTTCTGCGAGCACCTGGCGAACGGCCGCGGCTGCATTGGTCCGCGACACGCGCACCGCCTGGCGCTCTCGCGCCAGTCTGCGCGGTGAGCCTTTACCACCTTCCGCGAAGACGCCCAGGACCCCGCGAAAATAGTCCCGCTCTCGCTCCACGGCCTGCGCGAGCGCGCGGTTGACTTGCTGATGTTGCCAGGTCGGCCACATCAGGTAGATGGCAATGGCGAGCGCGCTGCCTACGAGAGTCGCCAGCATGCGATCCGCCATGGTGGGAATCGCCGCTTGCCGCTCAAACACGGACAGCAACACCACCGTGAGCGCGGTGAGCGCACAGCTGAACAGCGTGTAATTGTAGGTCACCCACATGTACATGAGCGACCCGAACACGACGATGCATGCGCTCGCAAAGATCCCCGTGCGATCCGGCACGGCTGCGAGGAGCGCGGTCGCGAGGACGAGTCCCGCCATAGTGCCTAGCACGCGGGCGATGCCGCGCGTGAACGTGCTCGTGAAGTCCGGACGAAGAATGATGTTCGCCGTGAGAGGTACCCAGTACGCGTGCGGCCAGGGCGACGCGACCGCCAGCGCCTCGCCGACGCCGACGGCCACGGCAACTCGTGCCGCATGGCGGAAGATGGCTGAGTCCCACGTCAAATGGCTTTTCAGGGCTTGCCACGCCTGCTTGATCTTCGAAGCTGGCGATGGGAGGCCCTCAGGCAGGGAGGTGCGCGCGTCGGACTGGACGAGATCGTCCCGGAGGGCCATGAGCGAGCGCGCCACGGCCTCGATGTGCGCCGCTGTATCTTCCTTCCGGCTCACCCCCTGCGCCGATTGCGCGATAGCGGACAGCTCGAACGACGCGCGCTCCAGGATGTACATGAGCGGCTGGGCCCGCTTGTCTCCCTGCGCGATGAGCCACACGTGCTCGCCGAGCGCCGAGAAGATGGGGGCGCACTGCCTCAGGATGTCGCGTGCGAAGGCCGCGTCCCCGAGTTCCTGCGCATACGACCTGTCGCGCGCGATCTCGGCGAGCGCCACGACATACATGCGGACCTGTTCCGCGCCATCAAGGAGTCGAACGAGGCGCAAGCGATGACGTTTCGGCATGTGCGAATCGCGAAGGAAATCGCTTGCTTCGACGAGCGACGCAGCCAGATCGAGGTCGGTTTGCCGAGAAGGGGATGCGGCGTACGCGCCGAGCTTCCGATACACGTTCGAGACGGACTGAGCCTCGGCGCTCTGAGGGCGGACGAGATCGACCGCCAACATGAGGGCCATCTGCAACAAGCCGCCGCACGCGACCAGGCACGCGCGGTAGAGTGCGCCGGGCAAGGGCTCCGGGCTCGTGGAGATGAGGATGAGCGCGTTGGTGGCGAGGAGTCCCACCTGCCCGCTCGGTTGGCTGATGGCGAGCATCATCCCGGCCAGCCATGCGCCGAGCGCAGCCACGGCGACGATGAGCCACGCGCGGTGTCCCGCCAAAGCGCCCACGAACGTGGTGACGCTCATCCACGCCGTGGCGAAGAGCATTGTGCGCAGCCTGCGCCGCGCCGTCCCTGCGTTGCCCGCAAACCCGGCGACGAGCGCACCCACCGCGACGCCGATGCCCGACAGGAGGTGGCCCGACTGCAGGCCCCACACGAGCGGAACGAGGATTCCCACACCGTTGCGCAGGCCCGGGAGCACGCGGAGAGACGTGCGGTCTCGTTCGATCACGCTGTGCAGCGATCGCCACGTCCGCCTGCGAATCAAGTGCAATCCCCTCTTCCCTCGCCCGGCAAGGCGGGCCGCAGTCCCCCCAGGGGCGCGGCCCTCGGTGTCACTTCTTCAGGTGGTACGGCACGGTCGTCACAACCACATCCTTGTGGCGCAGCATCCACGCGCGAATGAGCAGGGACGTCTGGTTGTGCAGCAGATTGTGCCACCATTTTTTCGGCACGAATTGCGCGATGAAGAGCTGAATGTGGTCCGGCTTGCCGCCTTCATACGTCTCGAGGCGCCGGATGAACTTGGACAAAGGCTGCAACAGCGAGCGGTACTCGCTCTTCACCGTCACCAGCCGGCACGGATTTCCCCACGCTTCCCACTTTTGCTCCATCTTTTCGATGGATTCGTCGTCGAAGCCGATGTACAGCGCCAGCACGTTCGGCGTGGTGCTCATGGCAAACGAAATGGTGTCGAGCACCACGCGGTGAACGCCCGAGACGAGCACCACGGAGACGATGCGATGTTGCTGCGGACGGTCCACCTTGAGATCGATGCGCAGCTCGTCCGCCACATCCTGATAATGCCGGTGCACCTTCATGGCCAGATACATCATCAGCGGGATAACGACCAGGACGATCCATGCGCCGCTCGTGAACTTCGTGACCGCGAAGATCACCGACACGAGCGCCGTGATGAACGCGCCGAACGCGTTGACGCCGGCCTTCAGGCGCCACAGGCGCCCCTTCACCCGCGCCCACCGTTTGATGAGCCCGAGCTGGGCCACGGTGAACGCCACGAACACGCCGATGGCGTACAGCGGAATCAGGTTGTTCGTCTGCGCGTGAAAGACCTCAATCAGCAGCGACGCCAAGGCGGCGAGCACAATCATGCCGTTCGAGTAGCCAAGCCGGTCGCCGCGCAGCCGAAGCGCCCTGGGCAGGTAACCGTCCGTCGCCAGCAGGGCGGCCACCTGCGGAAACCCGGTGAAGGTCGAGTTGGCGGCCAGGATGAGCACCACGAGCGTGCTCCACATGATGAACTGGTACAGGAACCCGTGACCGAAATAGCCTTCCGCCAACTGGGACAACATCGTGTCGTTTGGATTGACGCCGATGCCCCTCACGTACATGTGATACGCAAAGCCGAGCAGCGTCACGCCCGTGATGAGTCCCAGGGCGATATACGCCTTGATGGCGCCGTTCTTGCCCTCGCGGAAGATGGGCACGGCGTTCGAAATGGTTTCGACGCCGGTGAGCGCCGAGCACGCCGAGCTGAACGCCTTCAGGAGCAGCATGAGGGTCAATCCCTGCGGCACCACGCCGAAGGGCGGCGTACGCGGCTGCACGAAACCGTGATGGAGTTCGTCCCAGAAACCGACGCCAATCATGAGCAACATGCACGCCATGAACACGTACGTCGGATAGGCGAACACCTTCGACGACTCCGAAATCCCGCGCAGATTGACGAGCAGGATGATGAGCACGCACAGCAGCGAGAGCGACGTCTCGTGCCCTTGCAACACGGGATAGGACGATGCCAGGTTCTGAACGCCGGAGGCGACGGACACCGCGACGGTCAACACATAGTCGACCAGCAAGGCGCTTGCCGCGAGCAAGGGCACCCACGCGCGCTGAAAATTGTCTTTGCTGATGGCGTACGCCCCGCCGCCGTTGGGATAGGCGATCACGCCCATGATGTAGGACGTGATGAGAATGATCAGCAACAGAACCGTCATGGCCGTGATGGGAAGAATGAGCCACTTCGCGTTTTCCCCGAGGCCGGTGAGTTCGGTCATGCCGGCTTCCGGACCGTACGCGACCGACGAATACAGGTCGGCAGAGAGCACGGGCAGCGCCATCCACCAGACGAGCAGGTTGCGAGATTCGCGGAGATCGCGCGTCCGCATCGGCTTGCCGACCACGAGCCGTTTCACGCTGCCGAAGTTAAACATGGCGTAGGCGACGGCAGCGATAATGACACAGATGATGACGGGATGCAGCCACGACCAGTCATGTCCACGCATGATACGGAAGCGCTCCTCATTTCTCGACGAATTTCATCGCCATCCATCGGGCCACACGGATGTCGTCAGACGTGATTTATTGTAATCTCGTGCCGTAAAAAAGCAATTGCGGCGAGGCGCTGGAGAAAGAGCCTAAGCGTCTCCACCAATGGTTTCCCGGAATCGTCACAGTCATGCGAATGAAAAAAAAGCCGCCTTCAGGCGGCCCTGCGAAGAGAACTCACAGATCGTCCCAGTTGAGATTGCCCGCTTTCGTGTAGTTCGTCACGCGCTGTTCGAAGAAGTCCGTCTTGTGCGAGTTGATGGCCGCGAAGCTGTCCATCCAAGGCATGGGGTGTTCCTTGATCTCCGGATACAGGATGGGAAGATTCAGCGACTGAAGCCGGAGATTCGCGAGATACTTGATATACGCGTCGATCAGCGCGTCGGTCAGCCCGACGATCTTCCCCTGCGTCACGTACTGTCCCCAGGCGACTTCGTGCTGCACAGCCGTGCGCATCATCTCGACGAACTCTTCTTCCATGTCGGGCGTGACGATGCCCGGATTTTCCCGGATGATCTCGTGGTACAGATTGCGGAAGATGGCGAGATGCGTCAGTTCATCGCGCTGGATGAACTTGATCTCGGAAACCGTGCCAAGCATCTTGCCCTGGCGCCCGAGCACGAAGAAGAAGCCGAACCCCGCGTAGAAGTACACGCCCTCCAGGATGTAGTTGGCGACGATGGTCTTCATCAAGTTCCGATCCGTCGGATGCTCGATGAACTCTTCAAACAGGTCGGTGATGAACTGGTTGCGCCGGAGCAGGTGATCGTCATTTCGCCATTCGTTGTAAATCTGATCGCGCGTGGCCGGATTGACCACGGAATCGAGCACGTAGCCGTACGACTGCGAATGCACGGCCTCCTGGAACGCGTGCACCGTGAGGCAAAGGTTGACCTCGGGGGCCGTGATGTACTCGTTGATGTTGGGCAGATTGTGCGTCAACAAGCTGTCCATGAAGATGAGGAAGGACAGGACCTTGTTGTAGCTCCTTCGTTCGTCCTCGTTCAGCATATCGTATTGACGAGCGTCATCGGCGAGCGGAATTTCTTCCGGAATCCAAAAGTTGTTCATCATCGCGCGATACAATTTATAGGCCCACTCGTACTTGATGTTGTTCAGCTCGATCACGTTGGTGGTGTTCCCGCCGATGATCCGGCGCTTGCCCCAGTCGCGATCGCCCTCCGCGTTAAACAGCCTCGTCCGTTTTAGCTCCATGGCCGCATCCTCCCATTGCTCCTCATCCCCGTGTGCGCCGGGGCACGCCCGGCACCGACGTCAAGACGAACATGCGACACAGTCCTCGACTTCGACCGACTTACTGCGGACGTAGTATACCGTCTTCAGTCCCCGCTTCCAGGCGAGCAGATACAGGTCGAGGAACTGCCGCGCGCTGATGCCAGGCGTGATGTACAGATTGAAGGACTGGCTTTGATCGACGTGACGCTGCCGCGCCGCGCAAGCCTCGATGCTCCAGCGCTGATCGATGGTGTGCGCCTCTTTGTAGTACCAGAACGTCTTGTCGTTCAGGTTGGGCGCGGTCTGGGGGACGACACCGTTCTTCTTCTCCTCGAAGAAGAAGCGCGCGTACACCGGGTCGATACCAGCCGTGCTCCCCGCGATGAGGCTCGTGCTGCTGGTCGGCGCGATGGCCACGAGGTACGCGTTGCGCACGCCGTGCTCGGCCACCTTCTGACGCAGACCATCCCAGTCCGGGCCGCCCGGGCGCGTCCGGTACCCGCGCAGCTCGAAATACTTCCCCGTCTGCCAGTCCGACCCCTCGAACAACGGGTACGGCCCCTTTTCGCGAGCCAGCTCCATCGAGGCCTCGATGGCAAAGAAGTTGATCCACTCAAACAGCTCGTCGGCGTGCTTCACGTGGGCCTCCGATTCCCACGCGATGCCCTTCTCCGCGAGATACTGATGATAACCGCTCACCCCAAGGCCCACCGCGCGGTACTTCCGATTGGTGACCGCGGCTTGGGGAACCGGATAATGGTTCAGGTCGATCACGTTGTCCATCGCGCGGATCTGCCGGCGCACCATCTCGCGAATGCTGTCGAGATCGCGACAGCGACCCAGGTTCAGCGAGGACAGGTTGCAGACGACGAAATCGCCGGCCTCCGTCTTCGTGGTGATGATCCCGCCTTCTTCCGTCTCTTCGATCCGGCGCGACGGGCTCATGTTTTGAATGATCTCGGTGCACAAATTGCTGCAGTAGACCATGCCCGCGTGCTTGTTGGGGTTCAGGCGGTTGGCCGTATCGCGGAAGAAGATGAACGGCGTTCCCGTCTCGAACGCGGACTGCATGATCCGCTTCATGATTTCGATAGCCGGAATTTCGACGCGCGGCAGATTGGGATGTTCCACGCAAGCCTGATACCGCCGCTCAAACTCCTCGCCAAAGCTATCTTCCAGCGAGAAGCCCATGACCTTGCGAACCTCGTACGGGCAGAACAGGTACCACATGCCGCGCTCTTCGACTCGCCGCATAAACAGATCTGGGATGCACACGCCCGGGAAAATGTCGTGCGCCTTCATGCGCTCGTCGCCATTGTTCGTGCGCAGCTGCAGAAAGTCCAGGATGTCCTTGTGCCAGACATCGAGGTAGATGGCGGCCGCCCCGGCCCGCATGCCGAGTTGGTTGCAGCTCACGGCTGTGTTGTTGAAGTTGCGAATCCAAGGCACCACGCCGCCCGACGCTCCCGGATGGTTGCGGATGGCGGATCCGCGCGCCCGGATCTTCCCCACGTAGATCCCCATGCCGCCGCCAAACTTCGAGACGCGTGCAAAGGATTCGTCCGTGGCGTAGATGCTGACGAGATCGTCCTCGGGCATGTCGATAAAACAAGAGCTCAGCTGATGGAACGGCTTGCGGGCGTTGCTCAGCGTCGGCGTGGCCACCGTGACCTGGAGCGTGGACAGCATGTCGTAGAACCGCTTCGCCCACGCGACTTTCTCCTTTTCCTTCATGGCCAGGTGCATGGACACGCCCATGAACAGCTCCTGGGGCAGCTCCATGATGCCGTTGTCCAAGTTGCGAATCGCGTAACGATCCAAGAGCTGCTTCAGGCCCACGTAGTTGAACAAGTGGTCTCGCTCCGGCTTGATATAGGCGGCCAACTCGGCGATCTCGTCTTGGCTGTAGTGTTGACGTATGTACGTGCCGTACCGCCCGATGCGCTCCAACGCTTCGATCAGCGCGTAAAAGTCTCCGTAGCCCAGGTGACGGTACCCTCGGTTGCGCGAGGCCTGTTTGTACGCGTCGAGGAGCAACAAGCGAGCCGCGACAAACTGCCAGCCAGGCTCGGCAACGCTCGTCTTTTCCACAGCCGCTTGAATCGCGACGCGCGCAATTTCTGCGGTGCGCATTCCGTCGCGGAGCTGCGGCCACACGTCCGCCGCCAACCGCTCCGGGTCGCACCCCTCAGCCGCTTCACAGCCTCGCTTCAAAAATGCAAAGATTTTGTCCACAGACAGCGGCTCAACGCGGCCATCCCGCTTTTCCACCGTGAACGTCTCGACGCGTTGGCGCCACTCCTCCGGCACGCGGCTCGCGCGTTCGGCGCGCGCCCCGTCCTGACTCGTCCGCTCCATGAGTCCCGTGGACGTGTCGCTTGGGTGTACCATCTGCACTCACTCCCCGCACTTCGTCCTCAGACGTTGGGTTTCGCCCACAAAAAAGGCCCATCCAGGGCGCTCACCCGGATGAGCGGACGGCGGAAGACGGATCAGCCGAAGTGCGTGACTGTCCTCGGTCCGCCGACTGCTCAACCCCTCGTGAGCGTCGGATCTCGGGAGAATGGGCAGGTCTCCGGGCTTCGCTTCATCCGCGGACGGCGCCTTCCCCGCTGTCGACTTCATTCGACATGCGAGTGGCTGGACAACGCCCTGCCGCCGCGATCCGCATCACCGTGGCGAGGACCGCTCCAGATTCACACTGGATTCCCTTTTCACCCGCCGCGCGGCGGGCACCCATTCCCTTGACACATCACATGCTTTGGACAGGCATTAGCGTAACACTAGATATAGTGTTTGGCAAGACCTTCTCTCAAAAAACACATTAGATATGGGCGAAAAAGTTTGAAAAGGCCGTCTGCGGCTCGTTTCTAGCCGCAGGCGGCCTTTGGGCGTTCGCTTCACGACGGCAGCTTCAGCACGCGGAACGATCCTGTGGCATGGGCGCACAGCCTGTCCTCGCCAAGGTACACGCGCCCCTCGACGGTCATGGTGCTGCGGGCGCGGTGTATGAACTTCGCGCGACAGACGAGCGTGCCTTCGCTCGCCGGCTCCGTGAAGTGAATGTTGAGGTTGGTCGTCACCACGGGGCAGTTCGGATAGTGGAGGCTGACGAGGAGCCCCATCGCCGAATCCAAGAGCGACATGTACACGCCTCCGTGCACGATGCGCGCCAAATTCCAGTGGTGCGGCTGGATGGAAAGCTCGGCCACCACTTCGTGTTCGTCCGCGCTGACCAATTTCGCCCCGATGAAATCCGCGAACGTGCGGGCGCTCGCGTCCGTCTCCGTTTCTACCTTTCCCCCTGGATACATGGGCACGCCGCGACCCTCCTTGCCGTCACGCCTGCCGAGTGGCCTCCTCCGTGAGCGCACGGCGAAGGATTTTCCCCACGGCCGACTTGGGCAGACTGTCTCGGAACTCGTATGCGCGCGGAACTTTGTACGCGGCCAGGTTGGCTCGACACCATTCGTCCAGCTCCTGTTCCGTGACGTGCATACCCGGTTTCAGCTGGATAAACGCCTTCACCGTTTGGCCGCGATACGGATCTTCCACGCCGACCACAGCCGCCTCCGCGACGGCGGGATGCTCATACAAGACCTCTTCCACTTCGCGCGGGTAAATGTTGTACCCGCCTGCAATGATGATATCCTTCTTGCGATCGACAATATAGAAATAACCGTCCTCGTCCATCTTCGCAAGGTCTCCGGTGAACAGCCACCCGTTGCGCAGCACCGAAGCGGTTTCATCCGGGCGATTCCAATATCCCTTCATCACCTGCGGGCCGCGCACCGCCAGCTCGCCGATTTCGCCCACAGGCAGCGGGTTTCCGTCGGGATCGACGACCTGCGCATCCGTGTCCGGGAACGGAAGGCCGATGGAACCCGGCTTGCGCTCGGCCCAGAAGTTGTTGGCGTGTGTGATGGGCGACGCCTCGGTCAAGCCGTAGCCTTCGACCAGCTTGCCGCCCGTGAGCTTCTCCCACTGCACCTGTACCTCGTGCGGCAGCGGAGCCGCCCCGCTCACGCAAACTTCGACGGACGAAAGGTCGTATCGTGGCCGATCCGGATGGTTCATCAGCGCGATGTACATCGTCGGCGTACCTGGGAACACGGTCGGTTTGAAGTCGTGAATCAGTTTCAGCACCTGTTCCGCCTGAAAGCGAGGCACCAAAATCAACATGCCGCCCGTGTACATCGACTGGTTCATGAGGACCGTCATGCCGAAGACGTGGAAGAAGGGCAGGACTGCGAGATACCGCTCTTTGCCCCGCTGAAGTTTGTACGTCCACAGCGAGCTCTGAATGGCGTTGGCCACGAGGTTGTAATGCGTCAGCATCGCGCCCTTCGGAACGCCCGTGGTGCCGCCCGTGTACTGAATGAGCGCGACGTCTTCCATCGGATCGACCTCGACCTGCGGCAGTTCGGCCGACGCGCTCGCGAGGCAATGCTTCCACGCCACGATGCGCGTCCCGTAAGGCACCTTGGGAATCCCGCCCTGCCGGCTCTTCTGAAGCGGATATAAAAGCGATTTCACGGGAGGCAGGTAATCCCGAATCGACGTCACCACGTAATACTCCACCGGCAGTTCGCCTTCGACCGCTTCCACCCTGGGCCACAGCTCATCGAGCGTGACGAGCACTTTGGCGCCGCAGTCCTCCAGCTGATGCTTCAGCTCGCGCGGCGTGTACATCGGGTTGTGCTGGACCACCGTCAGCCCGGCCAACAGCGCCCCGTAGTACGCGATCACGGCCTGCGGGCAGTTGGGCAACATGATGGCGAGGCGATCCCCCTTGTTCAGGGGAATCGCTCGCATCGCATTGGCAAAGCGGCAGCAGGCGTTCAACAGCTCGCGGTAGGTCATCTGATAGCCGAAGAACCACAGGGCAGGCCGATCGGGGTAAGCCTCCGCCGAGTGCAGCAGAAACGATGCCAGGTTCTCGCGCGGATAGTCGTAGGTGCTCGGCACCTCCGGCGGGTAGTGCTTCAGCCACGGCCTCTCCATCCAGGGTCACCTTCCCTTCGCGGCTTTCGTTCAGCAGACGTACCCTTCGGCTTCGATCACGCGCTCGGCAATTTGGCGGTCCAGCGCGATCACGTCGACCTCCGAACGGCGCGTCAGCCGCTTCAGGATGGACAGCTGCATCTTCAGCGCATCGCCTTGGCTCACGTGCGCCAGACTCTCCTTGGCCGCTTGCTCCACCTTCGCTACGGCGTCCTGCACGAAGGCCCGCGTCATGGCCACCTTGAGCGCGGCCTGCGCCTCGCCCGCCGACTCCACCTGTTGTATCGCGCGAAGGTACGCGCTCTCCGCCGCGAACGCCTGGATCGCGATGTCCGCGAGGTTTGCAAGGATCTCTTGTTCGTCGTTCACGCGCGCCTGCAGCGCCTGCGCAGCCAGGCCACCGACCATCAGGAAGATCTTTTTCATGTTCTCAATCAGCTGCTTCTCCTCCGCCAGGACGCCCTCGGGCGGCGTAAGACCCGGGACCATCTGCATGAGCTCCGCCTGGAGCGCCTGCGCCTTCTGGAACAGGGGCAACTCGCCCTTCATCGCCCGCCGCAGCATCGTGCCGGGGATGAGCATGCGGTTGATCTCGTTCGTCCCCTCAAAGATCCGGTTGATGCGCGCATCCCGGTACATCTGCTCGACGCCGTATTCTTTGATGAACCCGTAGCCGCCGTGAACCTGCACCGCCTCGTCCACGACGTAGTCCAGGACTTCAGATCCGAACACCTTGTTGATGGAGCACTCGATGGCGTACTCCGCGATGGCCTTTGCCGATTGGACGCCCGCATCCGGCTTCGTCACGTCGACGGTCTCGAGAATCGCATCGAGCAGCCCGGCCGTGCGGTACACGACGCTCTCCAGCGCGTAGATCTGCGTGTTCATGCGCGCCAGTTTGCGCTGAATCAGCGGGAACTCGGACAACTTCTTCCCGAATTGTTTGCGCTCGTTCGCGTATTTCGCCGACGTCTCGAGCGCAATCTTCGACCCGCCGAGAGCGCCCGCGCCCAGCTTGAAGCGGCCGATATTCAAGATGTTGAACGCGATTTGATGCCCCTTGCCCACTTCAAACAGCAGGTTCTCCACGGGCACTTTCACATCTTCGAGGATGACCTGGCGCGTGGACGAACCCTTGATGCCCATCTTCTGCTCCTCGGGGCCCAGGCTCACACCGGGCATGGTCCGCTCGACGATGAACGCGCTGAAGTGCTGTCCGTCCACCTTGGCGTACACCACAAACACGTCCGCGAAACCCGCATTCGTGATGAACTGCTTGGTGCCATTCAGGATGTAGTACTTTCCATCTTCCGACAGCTTCGCCGTCGTCTTGGCGCCGAGCGCATCCGATCCGGACGAGGGTTCCGTCAGGCAGTAGGCGCCGATCCATTCGCCCGTCGCGAGCTTCGGCAGGTACTTCTTCTTCTGCTCCTCATTGCCGAAGTAGACGATGGGCAGCGTGCCAATGCCGGTATGCGCGCCGAAGGAGAGCCCAAACGATCCGCCCCTCGACACGTGCTCGTTGATGAGCGTCGCGCTCACCTTGTCGAGACCCAGTCCTCCGTACGCCTCCGGCACTTCGGCCGACAAAAGGCCGATATCGGCCGCCTTGCGCAACAGCTTCACCGTAAGCTCATAATTGAGGGACTCAATCTCCTCGTGGTGCGGCACGACCTCTGACTCGACGAAGTTCTTCGTCGTCTCGGCAATCATCTTCTGCTCTTCCGTGAAGCCTTCCGGCGTCACCACGAGGGAGGGCTCCAGTTCCTCGATGATGAACGCGCCGCCCTTGACGATGGTCTTGTTTTCCATGTCATCTTCACTCCTTGTGCAGTGTCATTTCAGGGTTGGTGCACTTCAAATACGCCGGCTGCACCCATGCCGCCGCCGATGCACATCGACACGACGCCGTAACCGCCGCCGCGCCGGCGCAGCTCGTGAATCAACGTGGCGGTCAGCTTCGCACCCGTGCAGCCGAGCGGATGTCCAAGCGCGATGGCCCCGCCGTTCACGTTGACCTTGGCCGGATCGATGTCGAGCGACCGGATGACTTGCAGGCACTGCGACGCAAACGCCTCGTTGATCTCGAAGAGATCGATGTCCGCGAGCGAAAGACCCGCAAGCTTCAACGCCTTGGGAATGGCGCTCACCGGGCCGATGCCCATGATGGCCGGATCGCAGCCCGTGACCGCGAAGCTCTTGAAGGTGGCAAGCGGCTTGAGGCCCAACTGCTGCGCCTTCTCAGCCGTCATGATGACGGCAGCGGCAGCGCCGTCGCTCATCTGCGAGGCGTTTCCCGCGGTCACCGTGCCGCCGACCGAGAAGGCCGGCCGGAGCGAGGCCAGGGCCTCAGGCGTCGTGTCCTTCCGGACCCCCTCGTCCTGCGTGACCCGGATGGTCTTCGCGTGCGGACGCCCTTCCTCGTCGACCTCCCAGACCTTGGTCTCCACGGGCACGATCTCGTCGTCAAACTTTCCAGCCTGCTGCGCCGCGTAGGCCTTCTGATGGCTCTCGTACGCAAACCGATCCTGATCTTCCCGGCTCACGCCAAACCGCTTGGCGACGTTTTCCGCCGTGTGGCCCATCGAGATGTAGATGTCCGGCATCTGAAGCAAGATGTCGGGGTGCGGCGACGGCTTGAAGCCGCTCATCGGGACGTGGCTCATGGTCTCCACGCCGCCCGCGAGCGCCACCTCCGCGTGCCCGAGCATCACGCGCTCGGCGGCGATGGCAATCGCCTGGAGGCCGGACGAGCAAAATCGGTTGATGGTCATCGCCGGCACCGTCTCCGGCAAGCCGCTGTAGAGAGAGATGATGCGCGCCACGTTCAGGCCCTGTTCACCCTCCGGCATGGCGCAGCCCATGACGACGTCCTCGATCTCGGCGGGATCGAGCCCTTCCGCGCGCTCCACGGCGGCCCGCACCGCGGCGCGCCCGAGGTCCTCAATCCGCGTATGGCGAAACACACCGCGCTTGGCCTTTCCGACCGGCGTGCGTGCAACCGAAACAATGACAGCTTCCCGCATGATTTCACTCCCTATCGTCAAATGCGTCGTATTGCCTCAGTTGCGAAGCGGCTTCCCAGTGGTGAGCATGTGCTGCATGCGCTGGATGGTCTTCGGCTCTCCGCACAGGCTCAGGAACGCCTCGCGCTCGAGGTCGAGCAGGTAGTCCTCGCTCACATAGGAGCCCGCCGGGACGTCGCCGCCCGCCAGCACGTGCGCGAGCTTGTAGGCGATGTGAAGGTCGTAGTCCGTGATATAGCCCCCGTTCCACATCCCGCGCGCGGCCATCTGCAAGGTGGCCTTGCCATCCCGGCCCGCGACGCGGATCTCTTTCGCCTTGGGCGGCGCGGTATAGCCGAGTTCCGCCATGCGAAGCACCTCCGCCTTGGCGGCCGAGATGCGGAGGTCGTCGTTCACGACTACGCGATCCGCCTCGCGCAGCCAGCCCATGGTCAGGGCCTCGGCGCCACTCGTCGACACCTTCGCCGTTCCGATGGCCTGGAACATGCGAGCGAGCGCAGGGACGAGATCGTCCTCGGGGCCGACCGATTCCGCCACCCGGCGCGCCGTTTCCTTGCACCCGCCGCCGCCCGGAATGACGCCGACGCCCACCTCAACGAGTCCGAAATACGTCTCCGCCGCCGGCAGCACCCTCGACGACGCGAGGCACACCTCGACGCCGCCCCCGAGGGTCATCCGATGTGGCGCCGCCACCACCGGCACCTGGCTGTAACGCAGCGCGAGCATGGCGCGATGGAACTGGCGGATAGAGAGGTCGATCTCGTCCCAGTCGCCCTCCTGCGCCGCCATCAGGATGAGCACAAGGTTCGCGCCCACGCAGAAATTCTTGCCCTGGTTCGCGATGACCAGGCCCGCGAAGTCCTTCTCCGCGATGGCCACGCTCTTTTCGATCATCGTCAGAATGTCAGGGCCAATGGCGTTGTTCTGCGAATGAAACTCCAGGCACGCGACCCCGTCGCCCAGGTCGATGAGGCTCGCCCCGGTGTTTTGCGCGATGACCTTGCCCGCCTTCTTGAGCGCGGCGAGATCGATCACCCCGGCCGGCACTCGCACAGGCTCAGGCTTGCCGTTCACGGGCATGGTGAGCTTGCCGTCCTGCTCCTCGTAGAAGGCCTGATGCCCCGCGGCAATCCAGTCCTTCACCCACTGAGGCAACTGAAGCCCCTCGGCCTGCATCCGCTCGGCCGTCTGCACGAGTCCGAGCGCGTCCCAGAGCTCAAACGGACCGAGGTCCCAGTTGAACCCCCACCGCATCGCGGCGTCGATGTCCTGAATCGTGTCGGCGATCTCGCCCACTTTCTCGGCCGAATACACCAGCACGCGCTTGACGATGTTCCACGCGAGTTCCGCGTACCTGTCGCCGCCCTGGAGGAGCGCCTTCGCCTTTCCGGCCGCGCCCTTCGCCTGCTTCGAGGCCTCGAGCGCCGCTGACGCAACCTTCTTTTGCTCGCGGTATTCGAACGTGTCGAGATCGAGCACGAGGATTTGGCGCTGGCCATTTTGCTTCACGCGCTTGTAGAAGCCTTGTCCGCTCTTCTCGCCGAGCCATCCCAGCTCCAAGAGTTTTTGGATGGCTGCCGGCACCTCAAACGCCCGCTGTTCCGCCGGATCTGTCACGTTTTCGCGGACGTTGTTGGCCACGTGGACGAAAGTATCAATACCGACGAGATCCAGCGTGCGGAAGGTCGCGCTCTTCGGGCGCCCGAGAGCCGGGCCGGTGATGGCGTCGACTTCCTCCACGGTGAAGCCGCCCTTTTGCATCTCCTCCACGGTCACCAAGAGGCCGTAGGTGCCGATGCGATTGGCGATGAAGTTCGGCGTGTCCTTCGCCAATACCACGCCTTTGCCGAGGCGCTCCGTCCCAAAGTCGCGCATGAACTCCACGATGGCGGGATCCGTATCCCGGCCAGGGATGACCTCCAACAACTTCATGTAGCGCGGCGGATTGAAGAAGTGCGTCCCGAGGAAATGTCGGCGGAACGCCTCGCTTCTCCCCTCGACCATCGCGTTGATGGAGATGCCCGACGTGTTGGTGCTCACAATCATGCCCTCGTGCCAGTATTGCTCGATGCGCTCGAGCAGTTGGCGCTTCGGCTCGAGGCTCTCCACGATGACCTCAATCACCCAGTCGACCTCGGCGATTCGGTGCAGGTCGTCCTCGAGGTTTCCAGGCGTGATGAGTTTCGCGTAGTCGGCGCGGAACAAGGGCGCCGGGCTCATCTTCTGCAGCCTGCGGATGGCCTCCGTGGCCAGGCGATTGCGAACCGCCGGGTGATCAAGCGAGAGTCCTTTCTTTTGCTCTTCCGCGGTCAACGACTGCGGAACGAGGTCCAACAGCAGGCTCGGAATGCCCACGTTGGCGAGATGAGCGGCGATTTGCGCGCCCATCACGCCGGAACCAATGACAGCAGCTCGGCGAATTTGTCTCATCCGGCTTGAACCTCCTCATCTTCGGTCGGTTGGCGAAGGTCTTCTCCGAAGACCGACGCGGCGAGCAACTCGGCCACGTCACGCGCCTTGACGCGATCGTCCGTCTCGGTCAGCTTGGTCCCGTCCTCCATCATGGTCAGGCAGTACGGGCACGCGCTGCCAATGACGGTCGGATTCGTGGCGAGGGCCTGCTGCGTGCGCGCGAGATTGATCCGCTTGCCGCGGGTCTCCTCAATCCACATCCGCCCACCCCCTGCGCCGCAGCACATGGCGTTTTCGCGATTCCGCTCCATCTCCACGAGTTCCACGCCGGGAATGGCCTTGAGGATGTCGCGGGGCGCGTCAAACACGCCGTTGTAGCGGCCCAAGTAGCAGGCGTCGTGATACACGATCCGCTCGTGGAGCGGATGTGTCGGGCGCAGCTTCCCTTCGCGAACCAACTGGGCGAGCAATTGCGTGTGGTGATACACCTCCACGCCTTCGAGCCCGAAATCCGGGTACTCGTTTTTCAGCGTGTTGAACGTGTGCGGGCACGCGGTCACAATTTTGCGCACCCCATATTGTTGGAACGTCGCGATGTTCTCCATGGCAAGCTGTTGGAACAGCATCTCATTGCCAAGGCGACGCGGCGTATCACCCGAACCATTCTCCTCGTCGCCGAGCACCGCGAAGTTCACGCCCGCCTCGTGCAACAGTCGCACCACGGCATGCGTGACTTTGCGCGCCCGCCGATCGTACGAACCCATCGAGCCGACGAAGAACAGATATTCGAAATCCGGATTTTCATGCACCGTCGGCACGGGAACGTCCAGGCCCTCCATCCACTGCGCCCGGTCCTTTCGGCTCAAGCCCCACGGATTGCCCTGGCGCTCGATGTTCTGCATCGCGCGCTGCGCTTCCTTGGGCATGCTGCCCTCCATCAAGACCAGGTAACGGCGGAGGTCGATGATCTTATCGACATGCTCGTTGCCGACCGGACACTGATCCTCGCAGTTGCGACAGGTCGTGCACGCCCAGATCTCCTCTTCCGTGATGACATCGCCGATGAGCGAGAGTTCGGTCGGATCGGCCTCGGTGAGCCGCCACTCCTCTTGCTGCCAGTGGAAGGTGGGCTCGATGTCCGTGACCGCGCCGTCAGGAAACGCGATGTCTTCCCCACCAGACGCCATCTTGTGCGCCATGCCCTCGCGCTTGGGCAAGAGGAAACTCGGTTCGAAGGCCTTCAAGCCCGTTTGCGCCATCCCTTTCTCGATGAGGTGATCGCGCATCTTGACAATCAGGTGCATCGGCGAGAGCGGCTTCCCGGTGTTGGAAGCCGGGCACGAATTGGTGCAGCGCCCGCATTCCACGCACGCAAAGAAGTCAATCATCTGCTTCCGCTCAAAATCCTCGACTTTCCCGACGCCGAAGGATTCGGCGTTCTCGTCCTCCAGATTCAGAGGGCGAAGCCGCCCCGGCGCCCCCTTGCGGTGCAACCAGATGTTGATGGGCGCCACCATGAGGTGAAAGTGCTTCGACTGCGGCACGTACACCAGGAACGTCAACAGCACCAAAAGGTGCAGCCACCAAAACACGTAGAAGCCGATTTCTCCGCCTTTCGGGCCGATACCCCACAGACCGGACGCGATGAGCGACGAGACGGGCGCCCACCACGCGCTCGGCTCCTGTTGCCAGATCCGCTCAAACGACAGGTCCATGAGCACGCAGATCATCAAGCTCGAGATGAGAATGAGGACGATGCTCGGCTTCCATCCCCGCTTGAGGCGCTTCACGCGCTCGCCGTAGCGCCGATAGGCCGCGTACGCCGTCGCGGCTAGGACGAGGATGGCCACCCACTCCTGCGTGAACGAGAACGTCTCGTAGGCCGGATACGGAATGTGCCGTCCCAGCGTAAGTCCTTTCACGATGATGTCGAGCGCGCCAAACTGGAGAACGATGAAGCCGTAGAACATGACGAAGTGCATCGCGCCGCTCTTCTTGTCCTTGAACAGCTTTTTCTGTCCAAAGACCTGAGCCATGAACTCACCAAATTCCGGGCGCCAGTTGAAGGGCACCGGCTTCCCCAACATCACATACCGATATCGCCGATAGACCACGGTGCCAAAGAGATAAAGCGCATACGCGACCGCGACCGCGAAGGCGATATCATTGACGGCCAGCAACACGTCGACTCACTTCCCTTCTGCTTCGTTCGTCTTGTTCGCTCACGCTGCCTCAACATGCCGGCGTCACGATGAGGCGAACCCGCAACCGCTTACAACCGACCGGTAAAAAAAGCGGTTGCATCGTTGACATTCTCGCCCACGCCATTTACTATGGGGGTACGAAAATGAATGAGCGTTCATTCATTGCTTGACTCGATATTAACACCGAGGTGAATTCATGACAAGTGGATTGGCGGAGAAAAGGAGAGAAAAGTACGAGGCAATCCTCCAAGCGGCGTTGAAAGTGTTTGCGGAACACGGTTTCTTCAATTCGCAGGTGTCCAAGATCGCCCGCGAGGCGGGCGTAGCGGACGGGACCATTTATCTGTACTTTAAAAACAAGGAGGACATCTTGATCTCCTTGTTTCGGGAGAAGCTCGGCAGTCTCGTGCGCAAGTTCCACGAACACGTGCACGAGGATGATCGGGCGGACGAAGCCATCCGCAAGATCTGCGAGCTTCATTTCACCGAGCTTGAGAAGGATGTTCACCTCGCCAAGGTCACGCAGCTCGAGCTCCGCCAGAGTTCGCGGGAGTTGCACAGCGAGATCAGCAAGGCGTTGAAACCTTATATTCAGTTGATCGAGGATGTGCTGGTCCGGGGAATCGAACAAGGCATCTTCCGCCGCGACTTGGACGTGAAGCTCACGCGGTTGTTGATCTTTGGCGCGATGGACGAGGTGGTTTCCTCCTGGCTGATTTCGGGCAGGCGGTATTCCCTCTCGGCCCAAGTCGACAAAACCGTCGACTTCTTTCTCCGCGGCCTTCGCGCCTGATGGCGCTGGCCCAATCATTTCACCTATCTGGTGTATAGGAGGGTTTGCATCATGCATGTCGTGGTCCTCATGAAGCAGACGTTTGACACGGAGGAACGCATCCGCCTCGTGGATGGCAAGATTGCGGAGGACGGCGTCAAGTGGATCATCAACCCATATGACGAGTACGCTGTCGAAGAGGCCATCCAATTGAAGGAAAACCAGGGCGCGACCGTGACGGTCGTCAGCGTGGGCAATGAGAACACGACCCAGGCCCTGCGGACGGCATTGGCCATGGGGGCGGATGAAGCCGTGCTCATCGAAGCGCCGGATCTGTCGGACGAGCGCGCGATTGCCAAGGCCATTGTGGCCTACCTGAAGGACAAGTCGTTCGACGTGCTCCTCGCAGGGAACTTCTCCGTCGACAACGGCGCTGGACAGGTGGCCATCCGCGTGGCGCATGAGCTGGGTCTCCCCCACATCGCCGCGGTCACAAAGCTGACCATCGAGGGCAATCAGGCGACCGGCGTTCGCGAGATCGACGGGGATGTTCAGACGGTGACGGCGACGCTTCCGGCCTTGTTCACCGCTCAACAGGGATTGAACGAGCCGCGCTACCCGTCACTTCCCAACATTATGAAGGCCAAGAAGAAACCGCTTACCACGCTCACGCTGTCGGACCTCGGCCTGTCGAACGACGACGTGGCCGCGAAGGTGGAGCGCGTCGAGGTGACGCTGCCGCCGAAGCGCCAAGCTGGTCAGAAGATCACAGGCACCCCGGACGAACAGGCCGAGCAGTTGGCGGAGATCCTCGTCAAAGCGCTTCGCTGACGCGACGATGAATGAAACATCGACAGGAGGTTGGAATGTATGCCGAAGAAGGTCTTGGTCATTGCGGAACAACGAGACGGAAAGCTTCGTCAGGTCGCTCTTGAGGCGCTCGGCGCCGCGCGCATCATTGCGGATGGCGGATCGATTGTGTCGGTCGTGATCGGCAGCCAGGTCAAGGACGCTGCCGCCGAACTCGCGCAACACCCCCAGGACAAGGTGGTGGCCATTGAAGGCGAGTCCTTGGCCAACTACGATTCGGAACACTACTACGCGGCGTTGCGCCCCGTCCTCGACGAGGTGCAGCCAGACGTCGTAGTGCTCGGGCACACGGCGAGCGGCCGCGACCTGGCGCCGAAGTTCTCCGCGGCACTCGATGCGCCGCAGGTGTCTGATGTGGTGAGCCTCGAGGCGCAGGGCGGCGATGTCTTGTTCAAACGCCCGATCTACGCGGGCAAGGCGTTCGAGACAAAGCGGGTGTTGTCGACGCCGTACGTGGTGACCGTCCGCCCGAACAACCTTCCTGCGGACAGCGAACAGGGCGGATCCGCGGAAGTCGACGTGCGCGCGTTCACTGAACCGGCGGACGTCAAGACTCGCGTGGTAGACGTGCAAAAGAAGACGAGCACGGGCCGGGATCTCACCGAGGCGCGCGTGGTGGTTTCTGGAGGCCGCGGTGTCAAGAGCGCCGAGGGCTTCAAGCCGCTCTACGAGCTCGCGGAAGTCTTGGACGCCGCAGTGGGCGCTTCCCGCGCGGCCTGTGACGCGGGCTATTGCGACTACAGCCTGCAGATCGGTCAGACAGGCAAGGTCGTGACGCCGGACGTCTACATTGCGTGCGGCATCAGCGGTGCGATTCAACATCTCGCTGGGATGAGCCAGTCCAAGCTCATCATCGCCATCAACAAGGACGCGGAGGCGCCCATTTTCGAAATCGCGGATTACGGCGTCGTGGGCGATCTGTTCGAGATCGTGCCGAAGTTGACGGAAAAGCTGAAGGAAAAGATGGCGGCGGCGCGCGCCTAAGGTGCGCGTGAACGAAGCGGGCACCTCGCTGCGCTATCCCTGGCGCACGAAGGTGCCCGCTTTGTGATCGCTGTCGAGAAAGACGCCGTCCATCCCGTCCGCGTCGTAGTTGACGTGCAGCCCCGCGATCTCGACGTTGTGATCGCCGCCGATGTCGCCTGAAGCCTTGTTCGACTTCTGGTGTTGGTCCCACCCGGTGATCTGCGCATCTCCCACAAACACGCCCGCATTCTGCTGCATCGAGTTCACACCAAGCCCCTGAAACGCGATGCGCGTGTCGATGGGCGCCTGCTGGCGCGTTTGCAGGACGTGCATGTCGCGATCGTCGACGGGCATGTCAACCCCGTCGGGATCGTACAGCAGCACGCGGTTCTCAGCGATCCACGATTGCGAACCCACTTCGCCGAAGCCGACGTTCGACTTCTCGTGCGAACTGAGCCCGTAGACCACGTTGACACCCCCGACGAGGAGTGCGGACGAGCGCTCGATGGAGCCGACGTGAAGGTGCATCGGCCATGCGCGCAATAGCCTCCCCCCTTCAGCCCTCTTCGGGTGAAAACTCGATGGCGACGGTGTTGCCGGGCGTCTCGCGCGTCAGATCCTTGGCCATGTACACGATGAGCAGCCCGCTGCGGTAGACGGCCTTCACGCCATCCGGATTCACGCGCTCCGGCAGATCGATCTCCCGGTCGAACGCGCCGCGGAACAGCTCGGACGAGAAGACGTGATCGTGCGCGCCGGCGAAATACGACGAGAGTTGCCCTCGCACGCGCAACAGACGAGGTCGCACCGTCAGTGCGACGTCCCCCTGGGATTTGAGCCCCGGGAGGGCGATCACGGCCACGAGTTCACTGCTCCGGTTGTACAAGTCGATGGGCGGAAAGGGCGCCGCGGATGATTCGTCCTGAAAGAACGGGATGCCTTGAAAGTTTGGCATGGGCATGTTTTTCAGAAAGTCGGGGCCGAGCCACTTTCGCACGTCGCCGAGTTCCTGCAGTTGATTGAGAAACTCGAACGGATGATTCGACTTTTGGTTCATGATTCAGCCTCCAACGCGGAACGCCCGGGCGTCAGGCGCGCAACCAGCGTTTGGGCCACGGCGTAGGTCTGTCCTCGCGCGCGGGGGTTCCAGCAGATGGTGACCACTGATTGTTGGCGACGATGGAACGACTGCCGTACACATTTCCGAACCCCTGCTGCACGTGCGCTTGGTGGCGAAAGTCGGACGCCCACGTATTCCCGAGACTCATCACGGAGGCACCTGCCACTTGATGAACTGTGATCTGGCCAATGACAAACGTGGGCGAAAGGATGCGCACCAGGGGATGGAGATCGGGCGTCACGGAACATTCGGCGCCTGTCGTTCCTCGATCCACGATATGCGGTACCCCCTTGTCGTCGCTTCGAGTTCAGACGTTTCGGCCGCTGGCTCGGGATCTCGGCTCGTGTCCATGCGGATGTGATTGCCCAAGGTGAGCGTGCCACTCAATTCGTTGACGTCCAGCCGGTCCAGCCGAAAGACGAGTTCCTGAAGATCAACCTGGTCCACCTGCACGCGCTCAACGCGAATGTCGATCCGGCGATCCGCCGGCGCTTCGAGCCGCTCCTCCAAAAGCGACAGCACGCGCGCCAACTGTTCGAGGATCTCCGTTTCCCTTTTGCGGCGACGAAGCGAGAACATGCGCCGATCCTCCCAGTGGGGCCCAAACCTCTGTTCAGTTGTATGCGGCGCGGATGGCCGTCATTCCGCTTTTCAAAAACAGAGAGACATGAATTGATGGAGACTCACGAAACGGGGCTTTCTCCGTGTTCTTTTCTCCAGCGCTTGTTTTCGTAGAGGCGAGCGTCCGCGGCGGAGTAACAATCTTCGAAGCTGTTGCCGTCCAAGCCGAACACGCTCCCCCCAACGGACACCCCGCACGTGCCACGCGAACGTTCTCGAATGGCGCGCTGTAGGGAGAGCATTCTGGGCCGCCAATCGGGCGACTCGGACCACGCAATCACGACGAATTCGTCGCCGCCCATGCGGCCCACCAGTTCATCGGGCCCGGCCTGGTCTTGAAGGGCCTGCGCGACGAGGCGCAGCACGCGGTCCCCCGTCGGATGGCCGTACGTGTCGTTGATGCGCTTGAAATGGTCGATGTCCACGATGCCGACAATCGCGTGACGCGCGCAGTCGGCGCGAGCGGCCTCGAGCACGCGCGGCCATCGCCGCTCGATGCCGAGCCGATTCCAAGCGCCCGTCAGCAGGTCCCGCTGGCTCGCGTGTTCGGCGATCCGCACCGCCATGATCATGTCCAGCGCCAGCGAGACCTGCGCCGCGCATGCCTCCATGAGCGCATGGCTCGTCTCCCAGGTGATGTGGACCACAGGCGCCGTGCGGGCCGCAATCATGGCGCCGCGCACTTCCTCCCGCGAATAGAGCGGCCATACGCCAAACTCCAGCACGGACAAGGAGGTCAGCCACGAGCGAAGTTCTTCGTGCGCGACGTCCTCCACCAGCAGCCAGCGTCCCGTCGGCACGCCGAGGGCGAGATCCGCGCACATGAGAGCTTCCAAGCTGGGCGAGATGGGTCCATCGGCGAACACGCCAAACCGGTGGTAAATGGCCGGCGGCTGAGGTTCGCCCCCCGTCTCGACACCCCGCTTTCGATAAATGAAGAATCCCCCGTCGACGGCCGCCAACTGGCTCATCGCGTCGCCGGCCAACTGAAACAGCTCTAACCCGCGCTGCGCGCGTCCCCAAGCCCGAGTATGTTGAAAGAGCGCACTGAGCGAACCCGCGTCCATCTGCATCGTCACCCTGCGATCCGACCTGCCCCACCCCGTCGGTGGTGGTTATGCTGTGATTGTACGCGTTTTAGCACCTTTAGGACAGAGCCCGGATCCAGATCTCGGCCCGGTGCTCGCCGTAAAGCGACCACAGCGCGTTCCCCTGACGGAAGACCAGCGTGGGATACCCAAGGGGCGCGTACCGATCTCCCGCAGACGGCGTGAGGATAAATACCTCTTCAAACGGCGCCAGGTGCAGCGCCGCGTCCTCCTCGCGGGCAATGCGCACCGCGGTCTGGAGCGAGGTCCCGGCCGGATATCCCACGTTGACAATCACGGGCATCCGCCTCAGGCGATGGCGGATGGACGTCAGCAACTGCAGCGTGCGCTGGCAATGCGGACACCAGTACGCCGCGAAGAGCAGCGGTTGGCGATCCGCCGTCAGCACCTCCTGCCGGCCGCTCGCCGTCCAGACCGTCACCGCGCCGTACAACCCTGAGGAAGCAGGCCGGGGATCCCAGCGCGGATCTTGTCCCTGGTTCATCGCGCCCGTGAGATTCTGAAACACCAGCGGATGCGCGCGATCCCGCCCGCTGCCTTTGGCCACTTGTCCACTCCCCGCCGAATGCCCGATGGCCCCGCACCCCACCGCCAGCACGGCGACCAGGCTCACCAACATCCACGCCCACGTCCGGCGCATGCGCGGCCACCTCCACAAAGGTCATCCCCACCACCCTAACGCGGCGCGAAGGGTGTCGCAATCGCATGCGGCAGACCTTCATCGCCTTTGGGAGACGCGCACATCAGGCAAGCCCACGGGGCCGAAAGACGCGCGCCGCCTCCAGGCTTCGCGCGTACTCCGTGAGCCGAACTGTCATCTCGTAGCGAAGAAAAGGCGTGACGAGGTAGATGCCTGGAAAGTGTCGGATGGCCACCTCGACCAACTCTCGCGCGATGGCCTCGCCGACGGCCGGCGCTTCCTCCGGCGCGGCCTCCTGCATGCGGCGCAGCGCCTGTTCGGACAGGCGGATCCCGGGTACCTGGTGGTGCAAAAATTCGGCATTCCGAGCGCTCGTCAGCGGCATGATGCCCACGAAGACTGGGACACCCAAATCGCGCGTCGCCTCCGCAATCGCGGTCATCAGCTCGGGATCGAACACAGGCTGCGTCATGACGAAGTCCGCGCCCGCCTCGACCTTTCGCCGCAGGCGCTCCACCGCCTTGCGAAAGTTGTGCACGTGCGGGTTGAACGCTGTGCCAATGACAAACCGCGACGGCTGCTTCAGCGGCTGACCAGAAAACCCGAT
Organism: Alicyclobacillus sendaiensis NBRC 100866; assembly: GCF_001552675.1. Lineage (GTDB taxonomy): Bacteria > Bacillota > Bacilli > Alicyclobacillales > Alicyclobacillaceae > Alicyclobacillus > Alicyclobacillus sendaiensis. The sequence continues at coordinate 56,580 of NZ_BCRQ01000002.1, read as the reverse complement.
GCCCTCATTCAACCGGCGCACCATCTTGGTCAGGTCCATGGACGACACGTCGTACACGCTCGTGGCACCCGGCAACTCACCGTACCGGGACGGATCGCCCGTCACAAGCAGCACGTTGCGGATACCAAGGACCGCGAGCCCCATCAGGTGCGACTGCTGGCCGATGAGGTTCCGGTCTCTGCACGTGACGTGGACGAGCGGCTCGATGCCCCGCTGCTTCAAAAGGCTCGCCAGCGCCATGTTGGACACGCGCACCGACCCGAGCGAATTGTCCGCCATCGTAATCAGATCGGCGCCAGCCCTCGCGAGCGCTTCGGCCCCCTCTAAAAAGCGGGCGATGGACAAGTGCTTGGGCGGATCCAACTCCACCACGATGGCCTTCTTTTCCTTGGCGATCTCGACGACGCTGATGCCGTCGTGATACGTCCCCCCGTCGGCGGTCACCGCCATCGGCCGACTCGCCGCGTGAGGCTCCACCTGAACGGAGCCATGTGGTTCGCGATCCGCGCGCATCAGGGCATCCCGAAGGGTCCTGATGTACTCCGGCGTCGTTCCACAACAGCCCCCGAGCCAGCGGACGCCGAGCTGCGCAATGCGGAGCATCAGGCGCGAAAAGTCTGCGGTGTCCCCCGTGTACGCGATCTCGTCTCCCTCCGACCGCTGCAGAATCCCAGCGTTCGGCACGGCCGCGTACAAGGCGTCGCCTTGGACGCCCGCCTGCTCGTAGGAACGCAGAATCCCGTAGGGTCCGAGGCGACAGTTCAACCCCACCACATCGGCGCCCGCAGCCTGGAGCCTGCGGAACGCCTCCCCCAGCGGCACCCCGTCGCGCGTCACCCCGATCTCCTCTGGCGACAGGTTGACCACAAGCGGCAGATCTCCCAGGATGGGGCGCACGGCGGCCACCGCGACGAGCGCCTCTTCGAGATCCGGGAAGGTTTCAAGCAGCAGCCCGTCGATCCCGGCGCTCACGAGCGCCTCGGCCTGTTCCGCGTACACGCGCGCAAGCATATCGCGCTCTTCATCCTGCAACAGGGCCCCGTATCGGTAGCCGCCCATCGCAGGCCCCATGGTGCCGTACACGCTCGCCTCGTCGCGAGCGGCGGAACGGGCGATCTCGACGCCCCTTCGATTGAGCGTTTGCACGTCGACGGCCAGGCCGTGGCGTTCCAACGCGACTCGGTTGCCCATGAAGGTATTGGTCTGCACAACGGTACAACCCGATTCGATGTAACGTCGATGGACGCGCGCGACGAGATCGGGCGAAGTCAAGTTGAGTTGCTCGACCGGGGTGCCAATGGGCACGCCCATCTGGTGCAGGTAGGTCGACATGGCCCCGTCGAAGATGACGTATGCGCCGAGCGGTCCCTCCACGTCTCGGGGCGGACGGCGCCACTGGCGCCACACTGCATCGCTCATGGCGGACTCTCCTTCTCGTTCACTCGATGCGTGAGAGGTTTGCGAGATTTTCGACATTGTAACACATGCGCGCGCCGCGAGGTCTCGCGAGCCGAAAAAAGGCGATCCGCCGAAGCGGACCGCCCAGGGCGTGGGTTGGTCTCACCCGTTCGACTGCCTCTTGCCGTGAGGCACATTCGCCCGGTGATATGCCTTCCAGGGAACCACCGCATCCAGACGCGAACTGAGCATCTGGTTCCGCCGCTCCACAAACGCCTCCACGTCGTGGTTGTGGCTCAGCGCGCCCACGAACGTGAACTCGTCGTTGTGATGTTGCGTGTGTTCACCTGACATCTGGCCCACCCCCGGTTTAGCATGGCACCGCGACGCCGGTTCAATGCGCTCACCAGGTCGCGCCGGACGCCCGCAGTTGGTCGTCCAGCCACGTGCGCACGCCCTCGATGGGAATTCGCACCTGTTCCATGGAGTCGCGCATCCGGACAGTGACTTGCCCGTCCGATTCCGACTCGAAATCGTACGTCACGCAGAAGGGCGTGCCAATCTCGTCCTGCCTCCGATACCGTTTCCCGATGGATCCCGTCTCATCGTAGTCCGCACTGTACGCCTTGATCAGATCAAGATACAGCCGGTGCGCGGGTTCATTCAGCTTTTTCGACAGAGGCAACACCGCAACCTGATAAGGCGCGAGCTTTGGGTGCAAGCGGAGAACGACCCGCGTGTCTCCTTCCGCCACTTCTTCTTCGTCGTAGGCATCGGCAAACACGGCGAGGAAGAGACGGTCCGCCCCGATGGAGGGCTCGATGCAATACGGAATGAACGGTTCCCGCCCTTCCTCCTGCACCGTCATGTTTTCTCCAGAATGTTCCTGGTGCGCCTTCAGATCATAATCGGTGCGATTCGCGACGCCCAAAAGCTCGCCCCAGCCGAAGGGGAAGTGGTACTCGATATCCGTCGTCGCCTTGCTGTAGTGAGACAGCTGCTCCTTGGCGTGATCGCGAAACCGCAGGTGTCCGGGCCGGATGCCGAGCGACAGCAGCCAATCCATGCACGTCTGCCGCCAATACGAAAACCAGTGTTCGTCGTCGCCCGGCGCGCAGAAGAACTCGAGCTCCATCTGTTCGAATTCGCGCGTGCGGAAAATGAAGTTCCCGGGCGTGATCTCGTTGCGAAAGCTCTTGCCAAACTGGCCGATGCCAAACGGCAGCTTCTTGCGCATCGTGCGCTGCACGTTTTTGAAATTGACGAAAATGCCCTGCGCGGTCTCGGGGCGGAGATACACCTCGTTGGCCGCGTCTTCCGTCACACCTTGAAAGGTCCGAAACATCATGTTGAACTGCCGGACATTCGTAAAGTCCTGAGCGCCGCAGTTGGGGCACGCGATGTGAAGTTCCTCCATCAGGCGCTCCATTTCGGCAAACGGCAGGCCATCGACAACCAGGGACATGCCCTTCGCCTCGGCGGCCTCCTCGATCAGCTTGTCGGCGCGAAAGCGGGCCTTGCACTGGCGGCAATCCACCATGGGATCGTGGAAGTTCGCGACGTGCCCGGACGCGACCCACACCTGCTTGTTCATCAGGATGGCCGAATCCAGGCCGACGTTCAAGGGGTTTTGCTCGATGAAAAACCGCCACCAGGCGCGCTTCAAGTTGTGCTTCATTTGAGCACCAAGCGGCCCATAATCCCACGTGTTGGCCAATCCGCCGTAGATCTCAGAACCGGGGAAGATAAAGCCTCGCCGCTTCGCGAGCGACACCAACGTATCCATCGTCACCTGCATCGACTGTTCCTCCTGCTCGTCCTCAATATGGTCATGATAGCCGAGGCTGGTGCGTGCGCGCAACGGAGCGCGTCCGCTGTGCCTATTTTGGCAACGTGTTGTGTATAATGAAACTCCGACTGGTCTCACACCGGCGCGAGCGGTCGCAGCATGGGGGGAGTGTTCGTGAAGACCAAGCAACGCGTCAAGATGGTGTTTCTCGACATCGACGGAACGCTGTTTGTGAACGGCCGGATCGTGCCCAAAAGCGCCGCGGCGGTCGCGAAACTCATCGAAAACCACATCCCTGTCGCCGTGTGCACGGGTCGCAGCGTCATTCACGCCCAGCACGTGCAGGCCTCGCTGGGGATCCCATACGGCATCTACTTTAACGGCGGTTTGGTCAAGGCCGGAGACCGTGAGATCTTTGCCCTGCCGTTTTCGCGCGATGTGGTTCGAGGCATCCTGGAGTCGGCAGAGCGCCGCGGCATCCAGACCATCATTCACACGCACGATCACGCCTTTAGCCTCAAGCCGATCCCGCCGGAGTACCTGCCGGTTCTCGCGTCCTACGACTTCCCGCCCATCGCGTGCGAACCGACGATGGCCGACCGGCTGGATGATATTGGCGTGTTTCAGCTCAACGCCTTCATGACGGCCGAGTGGGACGACGTCTTTGAGCGCGAGTTTCCCGAATGCTACGTGTACCGTTGGCACGAACAGGCCGTCGATTTCCAGCGCCGCAAGTCGGATAAGTCCATCGGCGCTCTGCACCTCCTCTCGTACCTCGGCATCTCCCCGGAGGACGCCGTGCACATCGGAGACGGCGGGAACGACGTCGGCATGTTTCGCATCATGGGATACTCCTTCGCGATGGGCAACGCCAGCGAAGAGGTCAAGCGGGCGGCGAAACGCGTCACGTCGAGCGCCGACGAGGGCGGCGTCGCAGACGCTTTGGCTGAACTCGGGCTCCTCTAACGCCCCTCGAGAACGCCCCGATGCCGAACACGTGTTTGCAAACGTGCGTTCGGCGTGGTACAATGAGCCGGAAGGGAGTGGGGACGGTGAGCGGTCTCACGGCTCGTCAACGCGCAATTCTCGAGTTTATCCGAAAAAACATCCGCGAAAAAGGATATCCGCCATCTGTTCGCGAGATAGGAGAGGCGGTCGGGTTGGCGTCAAGCTCGACGGTTCATGGACACCTCGAGCGGCTGCAACAGAAGGGTTACTTGCGCCGAGATCCGACCAAACCGCGAGCACTGGAGCTCCTGGTGGACGATGAGCCGGAAGATGTCGTGCTCGCCCCCATCGTGGGTCGCGTGACGGCGGGACTTCCCATTTCGGCGCTGGAAGACATCGAAGGGTACTTGCCTTTGCCGCGTGACGTGGCGAAGGGCGACGAAGTGTTCGCGCTGCGCGTCGTCGGCAACAGCATGATCAATGCGGGCATTCTGGATGGAGATCTCGCCATCGTGCGGCGTCAGACGTCGGCCGACAACGGCGACATCGTCGTGGCCATGACGGACGAGGACGAGGCCACCATTAAGCGGTTTTACCGGGAGGATGGGCATGTGCGCCTCCAGCCGGAGAACGACGAGATGTCGCCGCTCTACTTTCCGAGCGTGACCATCTTAGGGAAGGTCATCGGGATCTTTCGGCAGATCCGATAGAGAAAAAACATGCGGCGCAAGCCTTTCCGCTTCGCCGCATCTTCAGAACACCTCTTCGAGACCAGGTTCATCGAGAGACGCCTCACGCGGTCACAGCGAGCTTCCTCGCTCCGACTGGAGCCAGTCGCTTTGGATCTTCTCCATCGTCTTCTTGCTCGTCTCCGGCACCATTCGTTGCATGAAGACGGCCATGGCGATGCAGAACAGCGCGAAGATCCAAAACGTCCACGTGCCGCCGATGGCTTGCAACAAGATGGGGAAGAACTGCGCGACCAGGTAGGTCGCGAACCACAGCGCAAAGGATGCGATGGCCATGGCGCGCCCGCGAATGGCGGTCGGATAAATTTCGGACAAGACAATCCATACGCCGCCTCCCCACGACAGCTCGTACGCAATGGTGTGCGCGAACACCAGCGCAAGGACCAGCCACGTGATCATGTGTGGCAGGGAGAAGGCGACGCCCAGGACGGCGAGAAACAGCGCCATGAGCAGCCCGTTCCACACAAGCAACCGCTTTCGTCCGACGCGATCCACGATGAGCATCAGTACGATGACAAACAGGACCTTGATGGCGCCAATCCACACTGTGTCGTAGAACGAAGCGTTGGTGCCTGCCCCGGCCGCCTTGAAGATCATGGGGGCGTAATAGCCGACGGCATTGGTACCGGTGAACTGTTGGAAGATGGCGAGGACGACGCCAATGCCGAGCGCCTTTCGAATGCCCGGGCGCGACAGTTCCTGGAACAACGAATCAGGTACGACTTCGAGCGACTTGCGAATCTCCTCGGCGTCCCGGCGCGCCTGTTCGGGCCCGCTCACCCGTTGGAGAATGGCGACGGCCTGCTCCTCCCGTCCCCGTTTCATGAGATACCTGGGGCTTTCCGGCACGAAGAAAAGCAGGGCGAAGAAGATCACGGCCGGGATGACCCCCATGGCAAACATCCACCACCACCCCGTCGTCTGGTTCCAGGCCGCGGTGTGCGAACTCACGATGGCCGCGTTCACAAAGTAGACGATGAAGATCCCGGACACGATCGCCAACTGGTTCGACCCGACCAACCGGCCGCGGATTCGCGGCGGGGCAATCTCGGCGATGTAAAGCGGCGACAACAGCGACGCCAGACCGATGCCGACGCCCCCAATGAACCTTCCCAGAACCAACACGCCGACGCTCGGCGCAAACGCCGAGATCAGGCTCGAGGCGCCCATGGACTCCCTTCGGCGTTTTCGCGTCCATGAGCCGCGTGTCCCACCCCCCTTTCAGCGCTCTGGCCCGTCATAACGAGGCGACGGCCTGAACCGGGCCATGGTGCAAGGCCGTGTCCACGAAACGAACCCATTCCTCCAAGACGCCAGGCACCTGGGTCAGATCTGTCGACCAAAGCGCGGTATCCGATAGAATGGCCTGGGCCGAGGCCGCGAGATCGTTTTGCCACCATCCCCGCAGCCGTTCCGCCGCCGGATCGGGTTCCGCTGTGTGCTCCATCCCAGGTCGGTACGCAAGGCAGACCGCCGCCACAGCCGCCGTGAGCCGTCGCGCGTCGCCCGAGCGCTCCACGGCGTCGAGGAGCGTCGGCACGAGCCGGATGCGCGCCTTGGAGATGGCGTTCATCGCAATGGAGCGCAGCCTGTGCTCCAGAAAGGGGTTCTGAAACCGCTCAAGCACATCCCGGGCGAACGCGCGCAACCGTTCCGGCTGCGACACGCGCGGCTCGGTGGCCGGCACGATTTCCTCCTCCACGAGCTGGTGAACGTACCGCGAAAGCGTTGGGTGCTTCATCACGTCGAGCACGGTTTCGAGGCCCGCCATGAGGCCGAGATTGGCAAGCGCGGTGTGCGTCCCGTTGAGGGCGCGAAGCTTCTGGAGCCGAAAGTCGCGGATGTCGTCCGCGTAATGGACATTGAGGCCGACGTCCTCAAACGGCCACAGCGACTTGAGCCGATCACTGCCGCGGATGGCAAACAGATAGTACGGCTCGACCGTCACCGCCAGATGATCCTCGTAGGCAAGCGGCGGATCGCCGGTGTAGGGCGTCACGATGCGGTCGACGAGCGTGTCGCAAAAGTCGACGCGGTCGCGCAACCAGCGATCGAAGTCCTCGCCGAGCTGCCAGTCGGCCGCGTGGCGCTCCACAATCGACCGCAGCTGCTGGCCGTTGTCGTCGATGAGCTCACACGGGACGACGATGAGCCGGCTTTCTTCCTGCCAACCGAGCGCGGCGTACCGCTCGTACAGAAACTGCGTCAGTTTGGCCGGATACGTGGCCGGCGGCACATCCGGCGTCGGCCTCGGCACCGGTTCATATCGAATGCCGAGCTCCGTCGTGTTGGACACGGCGATCTCGACGAGCGGATCGCGCGCCAACTCGAGGACCTGCCCCCAGGCGCGAGTCGAGTCGTACGCGCGGGCGACGGAGGTGACCACCTCCGCGTATTGCACGGATCGGCCGTCGCGCAGGCCGCGCACGAGGACCGTGTACAACCCGTCCTGTTCTTGCCACTGCTGAATACGGTGAGCGCCGCTCGGCCGCGGATTCACCACGGCGATCCGCCCCTGAAACGCGCCGGACTCATTCAGGTGGTGAACCAGCCAGTCGACGAAGCCTCGCAGGAAAATCCCTTCGCCGATTTGAACCACCCGGACGGGCATGGCCCGCGCGCGCTCGAAGCTAGCGCGGGCCTCCCCTTCCAATGCGCCTGCGTGTAACCGCATGGTCTCGTCTCCCCACGGAAATGTTCGAACGTCAACCCCACGACCGCTCGCGGACCCAGGCGTGGGCCGGATCGTCGTGCGGGATCATCACGCGATCTACGGGCCCCGCCATCAGCCACAGGTAGTACAGTTGGTATCCGCCCGCGGCGCAAACGGGATGATACCCACGCGGGATCATGAACGCATCGCCGTGTCGCACGCGATACGTCTCGTCGATGGCGCCATCCGATGTGTAGATGGACTGAAGCCCAAATCCCTGAGGCGGATCGAGTTGATAGAAATAGATCTCCTCCATGAGCGCCTCAACGCCTGGGATATACTCGTCGTGCTTGTGCGGCGGATAACTGGACCAGTTGCCCGGCGGGTTGAATGTCTCGCCGACGATGATGCGGTGAACGCGGCCCTCGGCCTGCTGCACGACGATATCGTGGACCTTGCGTTCGAAATTGGCCTGGCCCACGGTCTTCACCTGGACCTGGTCCGGCGTGACGACGAACGGCTCGTGGACCTCCTCCGCGACCGCCTGACAGACGGCGACCTCCAGCACGCCGTCGCCTGCGTTTTCGACGCGAAACGGCCGGCCGACCGGCACGTATACGGCCGTCGCTCGGGCCGCGAAGACATTCGGCCGCTCGTAGGGCCCAAAGGTGTGGTCACCGATCGACACCCGCATGGCACCCGAGAGGAGCACGAGGACGACCTCGCGGCCCTGAACGGCCGCTTCGTGCGCCTCCCCTGGGCCCAGCCGCAGATGGCCAAACGAAATCCACCGGAGCCCGGCCGCATTCTCTTGCGGCACCAGCTCGTGATACCCGTTTTCCGACTTTCCTCGCACCAGATACATCCTCATCCAACCTCCGCTTCACTCAAAGGGTGACGCCGTCCTTGAAGATGGCAATCTCGCGATACCCATTCACTTCGTTCCGGGCCAGTTCTTCCCCGGACGCCACGCGAATGACTTTGTACAGCAATTCGTCGGCGAGATCGTCCATCGATTCCCCCAGCACGATCCGGCCCGCGTCAAAGTCGATCCAGCTGGGTTTCGACGAGGCAAGCTGGCGATTGCTCGCAACCTTCAGCGTCGGTACAGGTCCGCCAAACGGCGTGCCCCGGCCCGTGGTGAACAGAATCACCTGCGCACCGCTCGCGGCGAGCGCGCTCACCGACACCATGTCGTTTCCGGGCGCCGAAACCAGGTTGAGGCCTGGTTTCACGGCTGGTTCACCATAGCCCAGCACGTCGACCACTCGGGAGAGCCGGCCGCCCTTTTGCACGGCTCCAAGCGACTTCTCCTCCAACGTGGTGATGCCACCCGCCTTGTTGCCGGGCGAAGGGTTCTCGTACACGGGCTGGCCGTGGCGCGTGTAATAATCCTTCCACGACTGAATCAGATCCACGATTTTGGCGAACGTCTCCGGGCTGTCCGCGCGATTCATGAGCACCGTCTCCGCGCCGAACATCTCGGGCACTTCGGTGAGAAGCGCGGTGCCGCCGCGCGCGACGACGCGATCCGCCACCTGGCCCACGAGCGGATTCGCCGTCACACCGGACAGGCCGTCGGATCCGCCGCATTTGAGCCCCAGTTTCAGCCGGGAAAGCGGCACGGGCTGGCGGACACACTCCCGCGCTCGCTCGACCAACGCCTCCAGGCGTCGCATGCCCTCCGCGAACTCGTCGGTGGTTTGCTGCAGTTCGAGGAACGCCACGTTCGGCAGCGTCTCCGAATGCAACCGCTCCCGGAACACCTCAATCCGGTTGTTTTCGCATCCGAGCCCAATCACGAGCACGCCGGCTGCGTTCGGGTGTCGGACGAGGCCCGCGAGCAGAGACTGGGTGTAGACGAGATCGTCGCCAAGCTGTGAACACCCGTAGGGATGCGCAAAGTGGTACACGCCATCGATGCCGTCTCCGCGCCACTTGGCGTCGGCCATCGCGGCGAGCCGTTCGGCCACTTTGTTCACGCACCCGACCGTGTTCAGGATCCAAATCTCGTTCCGGACGCCGACCTGCCCGTCGGGCCGGACATAACCCATGAACGTGAGGCCGTCGTCGAGGACGGGTGCCGGCGAACCGCTCGGTCGGTACGCGTAGGACCCGCGCTCCGAGAGCGCCGTGCGCAGGTTGTGCGTGTGCACCCACTCGCCAGGTCGGATGTCCTGCGTGGCGACACCGATGGGAAAACCGTACTTGTGCACCGCGTCTCCGCACTTCACCGGTTTGACGGCGAGCTTGTGCCCCATCGCCACGGGCTCCCGGGCGTCCACCGGGCCGAAGGCCGTCTCGACGACCTCCCCCGCGTCGAGCGGTTCAAGCGCGACGACGACGTCGTCCACCGGCGAGAGATGCAAAACCTTGGGCGCCACGCGGAACCGCCTCCTTTGTCGCCTGTTCCATTGTGCAACTGATGTGCAACTTACGGTTAGCATAACTGTTAAATTAACATATTGCACAAACAAAAAACGGCACCATGAATGCGATTTCTCTCGCGATTCAAGTGCAGTATACGCCGCTCGAAAAAGCGTTGTCAATATGTTATCTTTCACATGAAAAAGGTTCGAGAGAAGGATGACCAGCGTGACCACGATGGCGGATGTCGCGAAGCGCGCAGGCGTGTCCATCATGACCGTATCTCGCGTGGTGAACAACTCCGGTTATGTCAAGCCTGCCACGAGGCAAAAGGTGCTCGCCGCCATGCAGGAACTCAACTACGTGCCGAAGGGCCAACAGTCGTCTCCGCACGATACGTGGATGCTCATCGTGCCCGACATCACCAACCCGTTTTTCACCTTTATCGCGCGCGGGATGGAGGACGTGGCGCGCAAACACGGCTTTCGCGTGTTCATCGCCAACACGGACGAAGACCTGCAGAAAGAGCAGGAATACGTGCAGATGTGTCTCGATTACCAGGTGCGCGGATTGCTGGTGGTTCCCGTTGGGGATCCGTCAAGCGAAAACCTGGCGCGGCTCGCCGAGCAACAGGTGCCGTTTGTCCTCATCGACCGCGAGATCGAGGGACTCGACGCCGATCTCGTCAAGGGCGACATTCGCGAGACCTCGCGCCGACTGGTGGAACACCTCTTGGACCTCGGGCACGAGCGCATCGCCGCCGTGGTGGGCCCGCTCCACAGCGCATCCAGCCGCGAGCGGCTCGACGGGTACCGCGATGCCCTTGTCCACCGGTCCATTCCTGTTGATGAGAGCCTGATCTTCACCGCGCCCATGACGAGAGACATGGACGCGTCGTTCATCGATGGGCTCGTCGGGCGCCCCGACGCGCCCACCGCCCTGTTTCTCGGCAACATGTTTCAGTACGCGCACATCGTCCGAAGGCTGCGCGCGCTCGGCCTGTCCATTCCTCAGGACATCAGCGTGGTCAGCTTCGGCAACACGGACGATCTCGCCTCCGTCGATTCGCTCGCCACGGCGGCGATTCAACCAGCGTACAACTACGGCTCGCTCGGCGCACAGCTCCTGCTCGAGCGCATTGAAGGCGTGCGGAAGACGCCGACGCGCATTGTGCTCCACTCGGAGATCGCCGTGCGCAGTTCCACGGCGCCGCCTCCCACGCGGATCGCGAAGAAGGGGTGACCTCAGGCGGCCACCCCTGGCGAGCGATTCAATAGATGGTGAAGTACTGCTCGCGCTCCCACTCCGTCACCTGCGTGCGGAACATGTTCCACTCGATGCGCTTGGCCTCGATGAAGTGAAGCAGGACGTGTTCGCCGAGCGCGTCCATAATCACTTGGTCCCGGATCAAGGCGTCCAGCGCCTCGTTGAGGTTCGACGGCAGGCTTCGAATGCCCGCCTCCTCCTTTTCCGCTTCGGTCATCATGTAGATGTTGCGATTGACGGGCGGCGGAGGCTCGAGCTCGCGCTCAATCCCGTCGAGCCCGGCGGCGAGCAGCGACGCGATGGCGAGATACGGGTTGCAGCTCGGGTCAGGGCTGCGAACCTCGACCCGCGTCGACATGCCGCGCGCGGCAGGGACCCGGATGAGCGGCGACCGGTTTTTCCCGCTCCAGGCGATGTAGCTTGGCGCTTCGTAGCCGGGCACCAGGCGCTTGTACGAGTTCACGAGCGGATTGCAGATGGCCGTGAACGCCCGGGCGTGCTCGAGCAGCCCAGCGACAAAATGGAGCGCTGTTTCGCTGAGCCCCATCTCCCCTTCGGGGTCGTAGAAGGCGTTCTGGCCGTCGCGGAAGAGCGACAGGTGCGTGTGCATGCCGGAACCGTTGATGCCGTAGAGCGGCTTCGGCATGAAGGTGGCGTGCAGCCCATGCTCTCGCGCGACCGTCTTCACGACCAGCCGGAAGGTGGTGAGGTTGTCGGCCGCCTCCACCGCCTCCGCGTAACGAAAGTCGATCTCGTGCTGCCCCGGCGCCACCTCGTGGTGCGACGCCTCAATCTGAAACCCCATTTGCTCCAGCGCGAGGACGATGTCGCGCCGGCAGTTCTCGCCGAGATCGACCGGGGCCCAGTCAAAGTAACCCCCTTCGTCGTTGAGGTCGAGCGTCGGTTTCCCGTTTTCATCGAGTTTGAACAGGAAGAATTCCGGCTCCGGGCCGACGTTGAACGCGGAGAACCCCATCTGCCTCGCCTTCTCGCACACGCGCTTGAGCACCGATCGCGGATCGCCCGCGAAGGGCGCGCCGTCCGGAAGATTCACATCGCAGATCAGGCGGGCCACTTTGCCCTGTGGCGTGTCCCACGGAAAGATGAGCCACGTCGACCGATCCGGCGCCAGATACATATCCGACTCCTCGATGCGGACGAACCCTTGAATCGACGAACCGTCGAACATGATGCGGTTGTCCAGGGCCTTCGGCAGCTGGTCCACCGGGATTTCCACGTTCTTCACGATGCCGAGCAAGTCGGTGAACTGTAGGCGCACGTACCGCACGTCGTTCGCTTCAGCCAGTTTCAATATTTCTTCTTTTGTGTATTCTTTCCGCATACGATCCTCCCTCGCGGCTCATTCAGCGGTGGCGGTAGAAGCGAGACAAATCGCCCTGAAACTCGCCCGTTTGCCGCCGCTCCATCAGCTCGCGCTCCAGCCACTGATACACTTCGGAATCGGGCACGTCGCGTGTCGCCAACGGGCGGCTCGATCTCGGCCGCCTGTCTTTCTCGAGAAGGTTGCGCTTCACGCTCGCGATGTTGTGACCTTCGTCGAGCAATTGCCGGATCTGCATCAGGCGCTCCACGTCGGCAAACGAAAACTGCCGCTGATTCCCGGGCGTGCGCGCCGGCTGGATCAACCCGTGCTCTTCGTAGTAACGGATTTGCCGTGCGCTAAGCCCCGTCAGCTTTTGCACCGTGCCTATCGAAAATAAGGGCATGTTCCTGCGCTCTTCCAAATCCACGGCGCGCCCCTCCCTGTGCGACCTGTTGAGACTTATCGTAACATGGAGGGCGCGCCACGACAATCACTCACGTGATATTCTTTGACGCAAGCGGCGCGATCGCGGCCACGACGCGGCGAACCGCCAACACCACGTGTTCGTAGGTCAGCCCTCCTTGCACGTACGCCATGTACGGCGGCCGCATCGGCGCGTCGGCAGTCAATTCCAGAGAGGCGCCCTGAATGAACGTCCCCGCGGCCATGACGACGGGATCGGCGTACCCCGCCATGGGCGCCGGTTCTGGGCGCACGTGCGAATCGACGGGCGCAACCGACTGAATGGCCCGGCAGAAGGCCAGAAGGCGATCCGGCGAGCCCAACTCGACGGACAAGATGAGGTCCGTCCGCTCTGCCTCTGGCTCGGGACTCACGCGGAAGCCAAGTCCCTGAAGAGCCGCGGCCATGAGGCGAGATCCTTTCACCGCCTGAAGCACAGCGTGCGGCGCTAGAAACAGCGCCTGAAACATGGTGAGCAGGTAAGGTCCGGTGGGTCCGTACTCCGCCGCCGTGCCCGGCGCCACGAGCCGCGCGGCGACGCGCTCCACAATCTCTCGCCGCCCCACGACGTAGCCGCCCGTCGGGCACAGCCCTGCGCCCGGATTCTTGATGAGCGACCCCATCGCGACGTCAGCACCCACATGGCAGGGCTCGCGCTCCTCCACGAACTCGCCGTAACAGTTGTCCACCGCGATCCAGACGTCCGAGCGCACAGCTCGCACCGCCGAGAACGCCTTCTCGAGTTCCGCGATGGAAAACGATCGCCTCTCTCCATATCCCCGCGAGCGCTGAAACAAGACCATTCGCACCTCGGGCGCCCGCACCGCGCGTTCGATGGCGCCGAGGTCCATGTCTCCATCCGCGCCGAGCGCCACGATCTCGACGTCCACGCCGTGCTCCGCGAGCGATCCGGCCGCCGGACGAAGCCCCAGCACGGCATGAAGCGTGTCGTACGGGACGCCCGTGGCGACAACGAGCCGCTCACCCGGGCGCAGACAGCCAAACAGCGCGAGGGAGATGGCGTGCGTCCCCGAGACCATCTGCGGGCGCACCAAAGCGGCCTCGGCGCCAAACACGTCCGCGTAAAGGGCCTCCAACTTCTCCCGGCCCGCGTCGCCGAGCCCATACCCGGTCGATCCGACGAGGTGGAACTGCGCCACCTCGTGGCGCCAAAACGCCTCCAACACGCGCTCCTGATTCGCGAGGGCCACCGCCTCCGACCTTCGCTGAAAAGGCTCTATCTTGCGCGCGCACGATTCGACGTACGCGTGAATATCGTCTGCCTTCGCATCCAAAAACATCCTCAGTCCGCCTTCTCCTTTGCTTGCTGCAGCCTCGCCTCGACCGCCTGGTACAGCGGCTCCAGGTTCCCGCCGACGGCGCTTCCGTACACCGTCTGTTGTGACTCGAGATCCGGCGGCGGCTGCCAAGCTGCGAGATCCATCTTGTTGTAAAACGTGATGATGGGCTTGTCCAGCGCCCCTAGATCCGCAAGCACCTGGCGCGTCGCCCGCAGATGCCGCTCCGGAGCGCGTGACGCGTCCACCACAAGGACAACCACGTCCGCGTACACCACTTCCTCGAGCGTCGAGCGAAACGCCTCGACCAAGTGGTGCGGCAGGTGTTCCACGAACCCGACCGTGTCCGTCACGACGTAGGGCTCCCCGCTTCGCGCAAAGACGCGCCGCGCCGTGACGTCGAGCGTGTCAAACAGCCGATCCCGCCCGAAGGTTTCCGCCGTTCGCCCCCGATCCGCCACCCACCGCGCGCGCACGGTGGTCTTGCCGGCGTTCGTGTACCCGACAAGCGCCACCACCGCGCTGTCGCGGACCCGGCGCTGCCGAAGCCGCGATCGATGCGCGGCGAGCTCGGCGAGATCGCGCTCCAGTTTGGCGATCCGCGCGCGAATCCGCCGCCTGTCGAGTTCGAGCTTCGACTCGCCCGGTCCGCGCGTGCCGATGCCGCCGCCGAGCCGCGACCACGCCGCGCCGCGCCCGGCAAGCCGTGGCAGCAGGTACTTGAGTTGGGCGATCTCGACCTGAAGTTTCCCTTCGCGGCTCACGGCCCTGCGGGCAAAGATGTCGAGAATGAGCACGGTGCGATCGACGATGCGCCGGCCCACGGCGTCCTCCAAGTTGCGCGCCTGCGTAGGCCGCAGTTCGCCGTCCGCCACCACGAGGTCCGCACTCGTCGCCTCCACCAGCCGACCGAGCACCTCCACCTTGCCTTGACCCAGGTACCAACGGGCATCCGGGGATCTGCGCCGCTGCACGACGGATCCCACCACGGTCGCGCCGGCCGCTGCGCACAGCCCCGTCAACTCCTCGACGCGATACGCAAGGTCGTCCGGCGACTCGTCGTCGCGCTGCCACACCAGAAGTACGGCCTTCTCATCTTCCACAGCTCTCGCGCTCTGCCTCCTCGCCGCTTGATCCTTCGCTATCATCGCAGATCGGGCAGCGCGCATCAAGCTGATAGCGCATGCGGAGCGCGAGCGGCGCTTCCGCCCAGCCGACCCGACGCCCCGATTCAAATCCCGCGCGGCGCCCGGCGTGGTACGACAGGGCGGCGAGCAGGAGCACGAGCCCCGTCACGAGAGACGCGACCATGGCCCCTCCCCCCTATCTTCCGGCACCAGTTTCGACGTCGTCATCTCGGATACGACCGTGACCGCGGCCAAGGCGACGAGTCCGACGAGGCTCCAGATCACCTCGGAAAAGATGGCGACGGCGAGCGCGCCGAGAATGACGAGCAACGCTTCCACGAGGCCAAAGCGAATCACCGCGTTCCATTGGCCGGTCGCCGCGTCGCGAAAACGGTCGACGAGATCGTCCAGCCAGTCCACGGCGAGCATGAAGGATGCGGCCCACAAAGCGCCCCGCCAGCCGACGATGATCGAACACAGGCAGAGCGCGACGAGGCTTTCCGCCCACGCCGGGAGTTGGGATGGCAGCCGTTCGAACGGCCGCGCAAACATCCCGACCGCGTACGCCCCCAAGAACGCCGCGATGGCCGGCGATTGGGCGAGCGCCACAGCGCACGCCATGACGACCATGGCGTAAGGAAGGGCCGCCCGGCCGAATCGCGCGGCGAGCGTGCGCTGACCCTGACAGAGGTCGTAGTCCACGTCGAGGACGTCGTCCATCCACTTGACCGCAAGGCCGGCCAAGAGCAGCGCACCAAAGAGGCGAACGAGATCAAGCCAACTTCCATACATATCGCTTCACCTCGTCAAAGCCCGCACCCGTCTTGGCGGACGTGGCGATCACGCGCGCGTCGTGGAGGCGCCCCCGCAACCATGCGACGCCTCGCTCCGCGAAAGGCAAATCGATCTTGTTGGCGAGCACAAGGTAAAACGCCTTCGTGCGCCCAATCGCCACCAGCTGTTCGTCCAGAGCGTGAAAGGGCGCTGCGCGAGCCTCGAGCGAGCGCCCGACTTCCGCCGCGTCGACTACGTGCAACACGGCCTTGGCCGAGATCAACGCGCGGAGCGTCTGGCCCATCGCGCGGCGGACCCGCTCGTCCCCGACGCGGCCGTCCGCCAATCCGGTGCTGTCGACGATGTCGACCGACCGGTTCACCTTTCCCCTCGCCACGGGAATGGTGAGCGTCTGGAGCGATGTGGTCGAATGGGGCTCCCCCGACGTGAGCCAGCGCTCGGCCTCGCGGATGGGCAGCCTGCGCCGTTCCTTTCCACCGTCCGTTCGCTCCACCATCCAGACCAAATCTTCCACGCCAAGGGCGCGCGCCAGGCGAAGACACGCGGAGGTCTTGCCCGCGTTGGTGCGGCCGATCACGACGACGTCGCTCATCGCGCCTCGCCTCCTTGCCAGTCCCGCGCCTCGATCAGCATGAGGGCGTCCCGCTTGGGCCTTGCTTCTTCAAAGAGGCGCACGGCCTGACGCCGAATGGCCCCCTCCACCAGGTTGCGAACAAACCTGGCGTTCGAGAACGGTTCGAGCCGTGGCTCGCGGAGCGCGCGCTGGAGCAGGCTGCGGAGCGCCCACTCCGCCTCGGCCGTCATGCGGTAGTCTCTCGCGGCGAGGATCTTTTTCGCAATCTGCACGAGATGATCCACGCTGTAGTCCGGAAAGCGGATCTGAATCGGAAACCGGCTTGGCAGACCCGGGTTGGTACTCAAAAACCAGCGCATCTCGCGCTCGTAGCCAGCCAGGATCACAATCAGCTCGTGCTTGTGATCTTCCATCGCCTTGACCAGGCAGTCGATGGCTTCCCGGCCGAAATCCTTTTCTCCCCCGCGCGCGAGCGAGTACGCCTCATCAATGAAGAGCACACCGCCAAGGGCCTTTTGAATCTGCTCCCTGGTCTTCTGCGCCGTGTGGCCGATGTATTCGCCGACGAGGTCCGCGCGCTCCACCTCCACCAGATGCCCCTTCTCCAGCAGGCCGCACTCGTGAAACATGCGCGCGAGGATGCGAGCGACCGTCGTCTTGCCCGTGCCGGGATTTCCGTAGAAGATCATGTGAAGCACCGTCGGATCGGCCTTCAGCCGATGCTCCTTGCGCAACTGCTGCACGTACACGAGCGCGAAGATCTCGCGCACCACCCGTTTGACCTCGTCGAGCCCGACGAGATCGTCCAGTTCGCGCAGCAGCTCGTGCATGCGCCGCTTGTCAATCGGCGGCGCGGCCGAGACCATCGGGTCGTCGACGCCTGAGATCCTGGCGAGCGCGTCGTTCAGATCGATATGGCCTCGCTCGTACAGGTCGATCACGCCCGCAGCTTTCCGGGTGTCCACCGCACGCGCGGTTCTGCGACCCGTGTTTCGTGGTGTCATTCGCGTGTCACCCCTCACTTGGCCGGCAGCGCCGACCCACGCCACAGGGTATGCGCGTGCGCGCCCATGGGTGATCGCCCATGCGAACCGCATGAAGAGAGGCCGCCCCCCGCGAGACCAGGGGACGGCCTCCACAAGCGTTCGCTCGTCGAGTCGCCGATTTAATAGACGCCTGGAGCGGTCTCGGCGTAATTGGCGGTGTCGACGGGCCACCACTTGATGCCGATGCTCGGCGCCACACCGTCCGAGCGGTTTTCCTGAATCAGGTTGGCCGAAACCGGGGTATTGCGGATTTCGATGACGGTCTCCGCGGGATTCGATGTGTAAAACGTCAAACCGCGGATATCGTCGACGGTCGGGACGTACGCGCCAAACACGGGATCCAGAGTCGCCAGGATGTGAATGTACGCCTTTCCATCCTGGTACGTCACGCGATACGACACATACTGTTGCACCACGTTGTAGTTGAGCAGGCGGCTCGTCCGGGTGACGAGGATCTTCCCCTCGTAGTATTGCTGCGCCAACCGCCGCAGTGCCTGCACCGCCGTCTGGGGCAAGACCCCCGGATAGGTCGTCCCGCAGAGGTGCTGCGCCACGATGGAATAGTCGTGATGGATTTCGATCTCGCGGAGATGAGCGGGCGACAACTGCTCGTCGAGGCCAAACGGCGTCCAGTTCCACTCCGGATCTCCCTTGGCGTTAAATGCCTCACACGTGTAGCGCCAAAATCCCCACACCTCCCGGCCGTCCGGCAGCCGCAGCGGATAGATCATGGAACTCATGCCGAACTCATCGCTCGCGCCGTCCGGCCAGACAAACCGAATGCCGTACGGGATGGTGATATCGGTGTGGTAGTATTTCGACCACGGATTGGCGCCCTGCTGATAGTTGTAAAACGGCGTTCGGCCGTAATCCCCGAAGTTGTCCACGTTCGACTTGTTGCCGTGGTCCGTCCACACCGTGAGGTAGTCTCCGTCCGCTTTCAGCGCGTCAATGGCCTGAATGGCGAGCTTCCGGGAGAAAAGCGTCTCGTTCTGATTCCGCTCGCTGAAGTCGCCGAAGGTGTGCATCGTGTCAATCCAGCCGACGTGGATGTAATGGTTCAGAATGGATGCTGCGTACGGCTGATCCGAGACGCCTTTGAACCAACTCAGTTCGTCGGACATCGGCTCGTGATGGATGTCGACATCTCCGGGCAAGTTGTCCTCGTTGTACATAAAGAACGAATCCGCGAAATCGAGCCCGAGCCCCTTGCCAAGCGGTGTCATCTGCGTGGTATTGATGAACTCGTGAATCAGGTTGAATTTCCGCAAGGTTTCGCTGTCCGCGTCGGACGAGATGGCGAGCATCGCGTCGTACGGGTACGGGAACTTCCTCATCCCGTACACCTTCGGAGGCACATGCGTGTTGACCACGGGGTAAGGCTGGCTCTCGGCGTCTGCCGAATTGCCCGCCACGCCCCCGGACGTCGCCGTAGTGTTTCCCCCCGCGCCCGACGTCGATCCCGTCGACGGTGTCTGGACGTCGTTGCCAAACGCTCGCACGGCCACGTCGGCCGCGCCCTCCGCCTCGGGCCCGCCGACGGTTCCACATCCCGTCACACCCACTGCCGCGAGCCAAACCGCGGCAGACATGGCCAGCATCTTCACTTTCATCTACCGCTTCCCCCGTATTTCTCTTCGCTTATCGGCGATAGCGCGGCAACGAGCCCCGCAGGGATGTTCGCCTCCGCCTCTTTCTGACACGAGGGTAGCGCACCGAGTTCAAATGCACTTCAAGCGATTGGTGGAACTGAACCTGCCTTCCGACGCTCGTCGAATTCGAGGTCTTTGTCCAGCCGATGTGACATACCCTTTCGTTGACGGAAATGTGGGGTGGAAGCGATGACCAGAAGCCGACAGTCGTTTTTGCACGGCGCGGCCGTGCTAGCCTTCGCCGGCATCGTCACGCGCGCCATGGCGTTGACCGTCCAGATGGTCATGGCGAGAACCATGGGTGCCCAAGGTTTCGGGCTCTTCCAGACCATCAGTCCGCCGTACTTTCTGCTCGTGACCCTCGCCACGTTTGGACTCCCACCCGCGGTCTCGAAGGTCATTGCGGAGAATCTCGCCGTCGGAGACGTCGCGCGCGCGCGCAAGGCGTGGATCACCGCGAACGCGTGGTGCGCCGTCTCCGGTCTGGCCATGGTGTGCCTCGCCTTTGCGCTGTCGCCCCACCTGCACCGCTTCATGGACCCACGGGCCATCCCCGCGTTTCTCGCGATGATCTTTCGCATCCCCATCGTCTGCCTTTCGTCGGTCTTGAGCGGCTTTTATATGGGCATTCAAAATCAGACGCCGCCTGCGCTCGCGTGGATCGTGGAGACCACGGTGCGCGCGGCGGCGTCGGTGCCGCTCATGCTTTGGATGAGCCCTTGGGGCGTGCGATACGGCGCGCTCGCGCTCGTCATCGGCGGGGGCGTCGGGGAACTCGCGGGCTATCTCACCATGCTCGGCGCGTATCTGCTCCGCTACCGGCGCCTGCTGGTGACGCCGGGGCGTTCGGCGCGGCCCGCTCACGGCGTCGCGCGCGATCTCGCCCAAGTCGCGGTGCCGACCGTGCTCGCCAACGTCTTGGGCGTCATTGCGTTCGCTGCGGAACCCACCGTCATGTACCAAGCGTTTCTCGAGGCTGGGGTGTCGCGCCGCGAGGCCACGGCCATGTACGGTGCCTTCGGCATGGCCATGGAGCTTTTGTTCATGCCGACCGTGTTGTCTGGCGCAATCTCCTCCGTCATCGTCCCCGCCATCTCCGAAGCCAAAGCCCTTTGCGACGATCGGCTCGCCGCGCGCCGCATCGCCCAGTCCATCCACGCAGCCATGTTCGTGGCGCTGTTTGCGGCTGCGCTCTTTATCGCGTCGGGCGAGGACGCGGCGACGGCCCTCTATCGAAACCCGACCGCAGGACATATCCTCGCGTATCTCGCGCCGTCGTGTCTATTCTTTTACCTGAGCGATCCGCTCTTCGCCGTTCTTCAAGGCCTGAACCGGGCGTTCGCCTCGACCATCATCACGTTTGTCTCGAGCGCCGTCCGCCTCGGGTGCATTTACGAATTCGTCGCCGCGGGACATCAGGGGGTTCGCGGACTGGCGTCGGCCGTGGCCGTGAGCGGCATCGTTTCCGCCATGCTCGCCATCTTCGCCGTGAGGCGGTATCACCATCTCGACCTCGACCTCTGGATGAGCTTCAAGATGGCGCTGGCCGCGGTGATCGCCTGGCTGCCCATGAGCAGCGTCCAGCACGGCGCAGATCAACAGGCGCCTTGGGCTCAGTTCGCGCTGTGTACCGCCCTTGGCATGGCCACGTACGTGATCGCGGCGATGTATCTCGGCCTCGCGACCGTCGACGAGATCGCCCGGATCCCGGTCGTCGGCCGACCGTTGGCGCGCGCGATGCGCCGGCTGCCATTTCTCGGGGCGCGTTGAGGATTGTTCAGGCGGGATCGTAGCCATTGGGATTTTGCGACTGCCACCGCCAGGTATCCCGGCACATCGCGTCGAGATCCTGCGTGGCCTTCCAGCCGAGCACGCGCGCCGCTTTGGACGGGTCCGCGTAGCTCACCGCCGCATCGCCGGGGCGCCGCGGGCCGATGCGGTAGGGGATGCTCCGTCCGCTCGCGCGCTCGAAGGCCCGAATGACCTCGAGAACACTGGATCCTTTTCCAGTCCCTAGGTTGAACGCTTCCGCGCCCGCGTGCGACAACACCCAGTCGAGTGCGCGCACGTGCCCGGACGCCAGATCCATCACATGGATATAGTCGCGAACGCCCGTGCCGTCGTGCGTCGGATAGTCGCCGCCAAACACGACGACCTCCGGCCGCTTGCCGACGGCCACCTGTGCGACGTAGGGGACCAGGTTGTTCGGAATGCCCTGCGGATCCTCGCCAATCCGGCCGGAAGGATGAGCCCCAACCGGGTTGAAATAGCGCAGCAGCGCCGCACCAAAATCTTCGGTCGCTGCGGCGACGTCGCGCAAGATCTGTTCGATCATCGCCTTCGTCTGCCCGTACGGGTTCACCGGCGCGATGGGCATGTCTTCCTTCAACGGCATCTCGTTCGAAGCGCCGTACACCGTCGCCGACGAGCTGAAGACGATTTTCTTGACGCCATGCCGGAGCATGGATTCGAGCAGATTCAGCGTGCTGCCGAGGTTGTTCCGGTAGTAACGAAGCGGCTGCGCCACCGATTCCCCGACCGCCTTGAGCCCGGCGAAGTGAATGACGGCTTGAAATTCGTAGGTGCGAAACACGTCGTCGAGCGCCTTCGCGTCGAGCATGTCCACCGAGTGCACGGGAAACGATGTTCCGGTGATCTCGGCGACCCGGCGCAGCGCCTCAGGTTTGGAATTCGCGAAATTGTCGATGGCGACGATATCGTAACCGGACGTCACGAGCGCCACACAGGTGTGCGAGCCGATGTATCCGGCCGCGCCTGTCACCAAAATCATGGCTTCACCCCCAGCGAAGTAGAACCACGACCACTATACCAAAAAGGGGCCGGATCGCGATCCCGCCTCGCGGTTTGGGTCAGCGCGCTCGCCGCCGGTTGCGCAGAATGGCCGGCACGCCGCCCAAATCGCTCGCTGGCCAGCGGATGAGAACGTCCCGCATGCCGTCCTTCCATGTGAAGGGAATGAGCGGCCACAGATACGGCTTGCCGAATGATTTGGTGGTCAGAAGCAGGAGGAACCAGGATGCCGTGCTCAGCAGAAAGCCGCCCCAGTTGAGCGCGGCGGTCCACAGCATAATCCAGATGCGCGCCATCTGGTTGGCGGACGCCAGCTCGAAGGACGAGGTCGCGTACTGAGCCAACATGACAAACCCCATGTACACGAGCACCTCGGGCTGGAGCAGTTGAATTTGCGTGGCGAACTGGCCAAACAGCAAGGCGGAGACAATGCCTATCGCGTTGGACAGCGTGACGGGCACGTTCAACACGGCGAGCCGCAGCACGTCGAGCGCAAACTCCGCCAACAACAGTTGCGCCCAGAGTGGCAGGGGATCGGCGCGAGTCGCCATGAAGAACTTGGCCCAGGAGGGGGGCATCCCAGGGTGCTGGTTCACCAACAAGAAGATGCCCGGCAGAAACACGCTCATGAAGACCGCGATGATGATGATCCAGCGCAGGTACGTCCCAACCAGAGGAAACGAGTGGTATTCCTGCGGGTGCTGAATGTGTTGAAAGAACGTCGTGGGCGCGATGATCACCTCGGCGGTGGCATCGACCACAATCACGACATGTCCCTCGATGAGCGCCGTGGCCGCGACGTCCGGCCGTTCCGTGTAGCGCACGATGGGATACGGATTCCACTTCACCTTGCCGATGAGATCGACCAACTGCTGCTCGCCCATCATCATGCCGCCCGTCTTGATGCTCCGCAGAAGCTCCCGGATGGCCGACACGGTCTCCTCATCGGCCACGTCCTTCAAGTACATGAGGCTTACGTCGGTCTGGCCGCGATCGCCCACCTGATACAGTTCGTTGCGAAGGCGCGGATCCCGAAGCCGGCGGCGGATGAGCGTGGTATTCATGAGCATGGTTTCGGTGAATCCGTCGTGGTTTCCGCGAACCACGCGTTCAATCATGGGCGGCTCGATTCCCCGCATGGGATACACGCGGGTGTCGACGACGAGGACCTTGTCGTACCCGTCGATGAACGTGACAAGCGGCCCCGAGAGAATGAAGCGGACCGCGTCCGACATCTGGTCGATCACCTGAACCTGCACGAAATCGATGTGCGTGTTCAGGTAGAACACCAATTCCTCGATGTCGTAGGTTCGACCCTCGTGTTCGCGCTCGAACGCCTCGACGTTCCGGTGGAAGCTGTCGAGCACGAGGACGACGTTCATCGTCAGGAAAAATCCGTTGGTCACGTACGACATCATATTCAGGCGGCCGTACCGGAACGGCTTGGCCATGATGTCCCACGTGGTGCCGATGCCGAGGAGTTGGTTGATGTAGTTGACGTTGTGCTCCAGGGTGCGGCTGATGGGCTGACTCACCAAGGGCTCGGCCGACTGTCGCATGGCATCTCCTCCGTCTCTTCGTCCATGGGTGTATCCCATCCTATCCATGCCTTGGAATCCACGTTTTTATGTGTCCCGGAGCGCGCGCCGCTGCTTGGCGCCGACCGTCTGCACGGCGCGGATCCCGTAGAGAACGCCTGGCAGGAGTACGGCGGTGGTGAGAAGATAGCCAGGGACCACGCGCACGATAAAGTTCGTCACGTCAAAGACATTGCGAAACAGATAGTTGGACAGCGACCATCCAAGCAGCGCAACGGGAACGGGAATCCACGTGCGCTCGTGCGATCCACTCACGTCTTTCACCGCTTCGCCAACGGCGAGTTGAAACGTCGCAAGCTTCAGGACCAGCGTGATGGACACGCCCATGACGTACAGCGTGTCCAACCGTTCGACGAATTTGCCTTGGCGGATGGCGCGCACGAGTTCAAGTACGGGGTAATTCAAATATCGGGCGGGTTCGCCGAGGACGCCCACGGTGAGCGTCACCAGGGCGGACAGGGCCACGGCGCTGATGGCCCCGGCGATGACGATGTCCCACGGCAGCGTGCGCGGCGTGCGGAGAGCAGGAACCCACTGCAGCGCAATGGCAAACTCCAGGCCGTACGCGAAGGCGGGCACCACAGCTGCGCGCCACGCGTCCACGGCGGGATCGCCCAAGAATGGTTGAAAGGGCGAGGGGTCAAACAACCGCGCCGCGAGCAGGAACAGGACGGGAGAGACCACGGCGGCGAGCGGCAGGATGAACTCGTTCACGCGCGCCACCACTTCGATGCCGAGATAGGCGAGGTACATGGATACCGCAAAGGCGATGGCGCTGACCAGGAAGTCCGGCGTGTTGGGCAGCACGGAGATGCCGATGAAGGCGCTCATCTCGCGGCCGATGGTGGCCAAGGTCACGAAGCCGTACGCGAGGAACCAGATGCCGTAGGCGCGGCCAATCACGGGGCCAAGCGCGTCGATGGCGGCCTGCGTGAGCGTTCGCCCGGGAAACAGGCGCACGTGCGCGAGCGCAATGACCGCGCACATCCCGGCGCCGAGCATCAAGCCGAAACCTGCAATCCATGCGTCGCGGAGCGTGAACTGGGCGATGGTCCCTGGCATCGTGACGATGCCGGTTCCGAGGACGGTCCAGATGAGCATGAGGATGAGTTGGTAACGAGAAACCTGAACCATCGTCACGCCTCCTTCAGCCCGGTTCTGCCGCCGTACAGCCACGAGCTTAGGCCGGAAAATGCGAGATCGAACAGATGGAGGGGGCCGAAGGGAGGCCACAGGTGGAGATCCGACGCCACGGCGACGCCGACGGCGAGCGCCGTCAGGACGAACCACACCACCCATTCGCGCCACGACCTGGGCACCCACCTGCGAACATCCACGACGGCGCCGAAGATGGCCCACAAAACGGCCCACACGCTCGTCATGATGATCCCGCGCCCCCTTCGGTCCTTCGCGCGAACGGCGTCGTGGCGGCGAGTTGGCCGTGGACTAGGTGAGGTTCGACGTCATACTCAACCGGAATGCGTTTCCACGCCCCCGGGCGAAGTGGGATGCCCTTTTCCGAGCACGCGTTGGCCAGGCCAAACGCGTCCATGTCGACGGCCCGGGCGTGATCGAGGGCCCGCGCGAGGCGGTGTTCGACGTCCTCGCGAATGGCGCGCTCCAGAGCGGCGAACGTGTCGGCACTCATCGCTTCGCTCGCCTGCCAGCGCTCGATCTCGCCCGTCCCGCGCCACACCACGCGCAATCTCAGCGATCCGCCGGAGGTATCAACCACGCGGCGCGTGGAAGTGCGCAGCCAATGGACCCCGATGACGCCCCGGTGCCCGCCATAGCTCCAGGGCACCGCCTCGCGCACGTCCAACGTCCGCCCCAACCACCACGCGTTGTCCAGCAACTGCGCGCGATCGACGGTATCCAACTTCCCATCTCGCCTGAGATACGCCAGACCCTGAATCTCCGGCAACCCGTCCGGCCCTTCGTCAATGGCCGCCAACGGGGCGACACCCGAGGGCCGAAGCAGTGCCTTCACCACGTGCAGCTCATCGCTCGCGAGGCACGCCTCTCGGCGCGACGCCTCGTCCACGAGATCTCGGATCACCAGCGAGATGGGCTCACTCTGCCCAGTCGACTCGCGGAACACGGATTCAGCGGACATCGGCGTGACGACCCACAGCTGGCTGCGACGCAGCTGTCGATTTCGCTCCAGCGCGTCCGCGATGGGCGCGAAGTCGCGCACGGCGTCCTCGGAAAACAGCACAAGGGCGTTGTGCTGGAGGTACAGCGCGTGAAACAGCTTCGCCTGCAGCGTGCTCATCGCCTCTTCAAACGTCGCCGCTTCCGCCGACACGATGCGGTCCGGCGCATTGCTCTGCGCGTTCGAGCTGTCGCCCGTCGCCGGGTTCCCCGCGCCTCCGGGCTGGACGAGGTCCATGGACAGGCGCACGCCATGTCTTCCTCGATCCACGCCCATCCCGGTCGCGATGTAGAGGTGGTCGATGTCGTTATAGTCGCACCCTGTCGTAAGGGCGGCGCAGAGCATCGCGGCCGAGATCGCGCGCCGACGCTTGCCAACCGCCTCGCGCCTCGTCACGGGCGCCACCTCCACCAGGGCGTCTTCTTCGGCGCGGGCGCGGCATCTTGCGGCACGCGCTCGCGCTCGACCGATTCGAACTGCCGCGGCCTGCCCTGCATCATCCACCACGGCGCGCGGACGATCACGTCCTTCATGTCGCGGATGAAGGTGGGCGCGATGGGCGCGAAATAGGGCACGCCGAACGACCGAAGCGAGGCCATGCGGCCCAAAAGCGCCATGCCCAGCATAAGCACGCCGTACAAACCGAACAGCCCCGCGGCCAGCACAAACGGAAACTGGAGCACTCTGGCCGCTTGCACGAGGCCCAGGGCAGGCAGCGTAAAGGAGGCCACGCCCGTGGCCGACACGATGATCACCATGCCCGGGGACACGAGCCCTGCGCGCACGGCCGCGTCGCCGATCACGAGCGTGCCGACGATGCTCACCGACTAGCCCACCGCGCGAGGCAAGCGCGTGCCGGCCTCGCGAAGCGCCTCGAAAGCGATCATCATGCCGAGCGCCTCGATGATGGTTGGGAACGGAATGCCCGCGTGTTGCGCGGCCACGCTCACCAAAAGAGGCGTCGGCAAAAGGTCCTGGTTGTACGTCACAAGCGCCACGTAGAGCGCCGGCAAGAGCACGGCGCTCCAGAACATGAGGTGCCGCAGCAGGCGAAGCGGCAGCGCAAGGGAGTAGTGCATGTAATAATCTTCCGGAGAGCTCAGATTCATCGCGAAGGTGACCGGCACCATGAGGCATGTCGGCGATCCGTCCGCGATGATGGCCACGCGCCCCTCCATCAGCCCGGCCACCACGCGATCCGGCCGCTCGGTCTCCTCGGTCGTCGGGAACACCGAGAAGCGCGGGTCGTTGATGAACTCGCGCACCTCGTTGCTGTCCGCGACGTAGTCGACGCGGATCCGGCTGATGCGCCTGCGAACCTCCTGCACCAGGTGGGGCTTCGCCATGCCGGCTTCATACAGGACCGCGATGTCGCACGGAGCCGTCTCGCCGACGGTGAACGTCTCGATTTTCAACCGCGGCGACTTCAGGCGCTTGCGCACCATGGCCAGGTTGACGGCCAGGCTCTCGATCAACGCTTCCTGCGGTCCGTGTAACGTGGGCTCGTTTTCCGATCGCTCCACGGACCGGGCTGGCGCTGCGCTGAGCCGCCACGCGCGCGCCCCACTCGCCCCGTCTCGGGCGATCACGGCACACCCATCGAGGACGGCCCGCACCGCCGCGGTGAGGGTCCGCACCTCTTCCGACGGGACGCCAGGGTTCCCACTCGCCTGCCCCTCACATCCACGCTCGCGCAGCGATACGAGCGCCTCCTGCAATCGGTCGGGATCGACAAGCCCTTCGAGCCACACCGCGACGCCGCGATGGCGCCTTGAAGTCCACGCCTTCACGCGAAGGTCCGGACATGGCTTCAGGCGTTCAGCAATCTGCCTCGCCACGTCGGATGCCCTCCGCGCCAGGAAATCCTGCTCCAAACGCGCCGTCACCTCGCCACTTGCCCTTTTACTCCCTAACCTGGATCATCTGTACCGTTTTCATGTGTGGAATTTCGCCGCCAAATCGAAAAAGGGGCGTCCCGAGTGCCCTGCACTCGAGAACGCCCCTTTCCGCCACACGCCCGCTCGGGCGGTCAGCAATCAGCCGTGCACCGCCGAGAACCCCGGAACGCCGTCGAACGTGTACAGATTTTCGGTTTTGATGACGTCGAACCCCGCGTCCACGATCCTCCGCTGCAACTCCACAACTTCCGCGGCCTGAACCGGCGCGCCGCCCTCTTTGCGGAACCGACACCGCCAGTGATCCGTGCAGAACGTCTCCGGCAGACCGTTCGGCCACACCTTGATCCCGCGGTTGGTGATGACCTCGAGCCTCAACCCATTCACGTGGATCTGGCTCAGCCGGCTGCCGAGATCGTCCGGCGCCCCCGGCCCCCAATCGAGGAACACGTCCACGCCGACGAGCTGCTTCTCGGCCTTCGGCCCCGGTTGCCACGTGCGCCTTGCGATGGAAGCCGCGTCTTGACGGTACGACACGGGCTTCAAGATTTGCGGGCGCTCGCCCAAGCGCTCGATCACGGCGTCCGCAAACGCGTCCGTCCCCACGAGCTTTTTGCTCGAGCCCTCGCGGTAGATGTCGCGCGTGTGAATGCCGTCCTCAATGGTGCGCAGCCAGGCGAGATGCACCTTCTCGGCCACAGCCGGCTGACCAATGTGGATGAGCATCATGACCGCCGCGAGCAGAAGCCCGGACGGATTGGCGATGTTCTGGCCCGCGATGTCCGGCGCGGAGCCGTGAATGGCTTCGAACATCGCAAACCCATCCCCAATGTTCGCCGACGGCGCGAGCCCCACCGAACCGGACAGCTCGGCGGTCACGTCGGACAGAATGTCGCCGTACAAATTCGGCATGACCACCACATCAAATCGCTCCGGCATGTTGGCCAGGCGCGCCGCCCCGATATCGACAATCAAGGTCTCGTGCTCGAGGTCCGGGTATTCGGCCGCAATGCGTTCGAACTCCTTGTGGAATAGTCCGTCCGTGAACTTCATGATGTTGTCCTTCACGAAGCACGTGACCTTCTTCCGCCCATTGGCGCGCGCATAGTCGAACGCGTAGCGGATGACCCGCTCGGACCCAGGCTGGGTGATGAGCTTCAGGCACTGATACACCTGCTGCGTCTGGCGGTGCTCGATGCCCGCGTACAAGTCTTCCTCGTTCTCGCGTATGATCACGAGGTCCATCTTCGGGTGCGTCGTCTCGACAAACGGGCTGTACGCAACCGTCGGGCGCACGTTGGCGTACAGATTCAGCGCCTTGCGGAGGGTCACGTTCAAGCTCTTGTAACCCCCACCCTGCGGGGTGGTAAT
The DNA here is from genome assembly GCF_001552675.1 of Alicyclobacillus sendaiensis NBRC 100866. Lineage (GTDB taxonomy): Bacteria > Bacillota > Bacilli > Alicyclobacillales > Alicyclobacillaceae > Alicyclobacillus > Alicyclobacillus sendaiensis. The sequence goes on along the minus strand of NZ_BCRQ01000002.1, from coordinate 27,302 downwards.
GGGCGCTTTGAGGAGCACGCGCGTCCTGCGCACGCTGTCCCAAGCCTTGGGATCCATCCCGTTGTCAATGCCGCGCTTATAGACCTTCTCGCCGATCTCGACCGTCTCCAAGTCGAGCTCCGCACCGGCAGCTTCCAAGATGCGCAGCGTCGCAGTCATGATCTCGGGACCAATGCCGTCGCCATACGCAACAGTAATCGGTGTTTTCGCCATAAGAAAGACCCCTTCAACCACAGATTCGAGTCCGACCTGCCATCGGTACGACCGTAGTGTATCATAGCTCACGCGTGGTTCGCATGGTCAACCCGTGATGAAAAGTCTTCTACCATATGGTGAACAATTTTTTACTGAACATTCACATCATTTTCTATGCATTTCCTGATAAGAGGTGCCTTTCGCCGCCCGATTCACTCGCAGCAGAAAGCGTTCTCACGTGAGGGGAGATCTTTTCGTCATGAGGCTTTCACCGGTTCGCAACCGCCCATGCCGGGCGACGCAAAACAAAAATCCCTTGCAGCACAAGGGATTTTTCCAGTTTCCATATGGTGGGCGTTGACGGACTCGAACCGCCGACCCCCTGCTTGTAAGGCAGATGCTCTCCCAACTGAGCTAAACGCCCTCTGGAGCTCCCAACCAGGCTTGAACTGGTGACCTCATCCTTACCATGGATGCGCTCTACCAACTGAGCTATGGGAGCGCGGGGAATTTCGAGGGGAAATGGCAGGGGCGGCAGGATTCGAACCCACGACATGCGGTTTTGGAGACCGCCGTTCTACCAGCTGAACTACGCCCCTGCGTGGAACCTGTGGAGGATGAACCTTTCACCCTCCACCGTCTGGAGCCAGCGACAGGAATCGAACCTGCGACCCACTGATTACAAGTCAGTTGCTCTACCTACTGAGCTACGCTGGCATTGTCGCGGCGAGGATCACTATAGCACGGGGCGCCTCGGATTGTCAACCGTCTTTCGTCTCCAAATCCAACACGACCGACGCGCAACAGCCCTCGCCGGTTCTCATCATTCGGCTGGCTGATCAACCTCCGCATTCGGCTCGGGCTGCACCAGCGATACCGGCCTCATCGGCGCAAAGGTGGAGATGGCGTGTTTGTAAATCAGCTGCTGCTTCCCATCCGTCTCCACCACGATGGTGAAGTTGTCGAACGCGCGGACCAGGCCGCGAATTTGAAAACCGTTCACCAGGTACACGATAACCGGAATTCGCTCTTTGCGCACCTGATTGAGAAACGTGTCCTGAATGTTGACCGACGACTTCGACATGCTACGATTCACTCTCCAATCTGCAGGTGCTGGATCTATTCGCAGTCGACCACCCGATATCCTGCAAAAAGTGGTCGATACATGCCCACAATCGCGCTATTTCGTCCGTCGAAAACAGGCCATCGTCGCCCTTCGCGAACCAGCGCACTCGAGGATCGCGCCGAAACCACGACCACTGCCGCTTGGCAAATCGCCTCGTGTTCTGTTGTATGATGCGAATGGCCTCTTCTTCCGATACGGCGCCCGACAAATACGCGACCACTTCCTTGTAGCCAATGGCCTGCATGGCGGTCCCGTCAAGCGGCACGCCGGCCTCGAGGAGGCGCTTCACCTCGTCCACCAGGCCGCGGCGCCACATCTGTTCCACGCGCTCGTCGATCCGCCGATACAGCGCCTCGCGCGGCATCGTGATGCCCAAGACGAGTGCCTCGTACCGCCCTTGGCGCGGCGTCCAATCGTAGTCCTCCGACATGCCGGTCCCCCGGACCATGGCCACTTCGAGCGCGCGGACAATCCGCTTCCGGTCATGCGGATGAATGCGCTTCGCCCGCTCCGGGTCCCGCGCGCTCAGCTCTTCGTACAACGCCTGCACGCCCTCTTCCTCCGCGCGCCGATCGAGGGCCGCCCGCAGCTGCGCGTGTTCCGGCGTCTGCGAGAAGTCGAGATCGTCGAGGAGCGCCCGGACGTAAAGCCCTGTTCCGCCGCATACCACGGGAAGGCGGCCCCTGGTGACCACCTCGTCGATGACCGCGTCCGCCTGTCGCTTCCAAGCCGCAACGGTGAACTTCTCCGCCGGGTGGGCGATGTCGAGCAGGTGATGAGGAACGCCTTGCATCTCCTCCGGGCGAAGCTTCGCGGTCCCGATGTCCATCCCCCGATAAATTTGCATGGAGTCCGCCGAAATGACCTCTCCGCCATAGCGCCGCGCGATCTCGACGCTGAGCTCGCTCTTGCCGACCCCCGTGGGCCCGACGACGCACACGATGGGTTTCTTGTCCGTCATCGCGGCCTCCTCCATACCCCGTACGCGAACCGACCCGCCGTGCGGTCGGACTGAAGGCCGAGTGCCTCAAACACGCCCGACTTGGGCCGCTCCTTGACGATCACGGCCTTGCGGGCAACGCGCTTCGCCTCGTTCAGCACCTCTTCGGAGAGGGGGGCTTCCCAGGCGACGGGCCGAATCGGTTGCATGTGCGCGGACTGGTGCACGGGCTCTCGGAACATCGGGTCAAAATACACCACATCGGCGCTTTCATCGGGCTTCGACCTGAGCCAATCGGCGTGATCGGCATGGACGAGCAGCACGCGCCTGAGGAGCTCGGCTTCGCGCGGATGGGCTTCGGAGCCGTAGACCTGCACCGCGCGCAGCAAGCCGTACAACACCGGCGAGCGCTCGACGCCTTCGACACGGCCTCTTGCGCCGACCGCCGCTGCGAAGACCAGCGCGTCGGTGCCGAGGCCCAACGTGGCGTCAATCACCACGTCCCCCGGCGACACGCCAGCAAGCGCGAGCAGGCGATCGGGCTCTCCCTGCGCGATCCGCCTGAGCCGCTGGTGAGCCATGCTCGGGTGGAAGAAGAGCGGGTGCTCCACGCCGCGCACGTGCACGACGGCCGGATCGCCCACCACCACGACGGCGTCTGCATCCGCGAGCAGATGGGCGATGCTCTGGCCGCGCCTCGGCACCACGGCGCCCCCAAACCAGGGCGCCATCTCGGACGCGCGCGCCACCTGATGAGGTTTCGGGCGAAGCGGCGTGGTCACGAGGATGCGCATATCTTCGTTGGAAGCGTGTGTCATACGATCCTCCGGAACGATTTCGCCAGGTCTCGCTCGCTCATCCGCACGAAGACGGGGCGCCCATGCGGGCAGTGATACGGATCCCGCGCGCGGGTCAATCGTCGGCAGAGCGCCTCCATCTCCGGCAGGGTGAGCGTGTCGTGCGCTTTGATGGCCGCCTTGCACGCTCGGGTGGCCAGCCGGTGCATGATGTCGCGCGCGGTCGCCTTCGGTCCCATCGACGCGACATCGTCCAGCGCGTCGCGCAGGAGCGCTGCGTAATCGAGTCCCTGCCACGAATCGGGAATCGTGCGGACCACGGCGGTGTGCGCGCCGAACGGATCGATCTCGAATCCGAGCGCCAACAGTTCGTCTCGGCGGGCCATGACCTCTTCGAAGGCCGACGGCGCGAGCGAAAGTTCAAGCGGCGCCAGAAGCGGCATCGGCTGGACATCGCCTCGCTGCCACGCGTCGAGCAGGTCCTCGTACAGCACCCGCTCGTGGGCGGCGTGCTGGTCGATGATGTAAAGGTCATTCCCATCTTCGGCCAGGATGTACATGCGCAGGGCCTGACCAATGGGGCGCAGCTGCCAGTCCGCGGGCCGCTCCTGGGGGGTCTCGTGCACGCCGTCCGCGCCGTCCGCCTTTGGTTCGATCTCGGCACTGCCCTCCGGCGCGCCCGCCGATTCGCGCACCGCGAGCGCGGACGCCCACGCCTCCTTCGGCGCGACGTCCGGGCCCGCCCCTTGGCCAAGTGGCAGCAGCTTCCGCGCCGGCCTGTACGACGATTCATCCCGCCGCGCGGCGAGTGGCGAGTCCTGCGGCGCGCTGCGCAGGCGCTCGGGCTCTTCCGGCAAGGGGAGCGGCACGGGCGACCCGAGCCGGGGGCTCGTCCGCACGCGCGGCACCGCCGTGAGCATCACGCTGTCCAAGGCCGCGCGAACGGCCGACTCGACGAGCACACAGACGTCGCGCTCCTCGCTCAGGCGCACCTCCCATTTTTGTGGATGAACGTTCGGATCGATGAGCGCCGGGTCCATCTCCAGGTACAGCGCGTAGACCGGATAGCGCCCCACCATCAGCCGTTCGCCGTAGGCGCGCTCTACCGCCTGCTGGATGGCCGGATTGCGCACAGGCCTGCCGTTGATGAACAGGTAGCCGTGCTGTCGCGAGGATCGGGCCTGCGTCGGCCGGCCCACGTAACCTCTGAGCGCGCAGTCGCCCGCCGCGCCCTCGATCTCGAGGAGCATGCGAGCTTCGCCCACGCCGTAGAGCGCCGCCCACACCTCGCGCGCATCCCCGCGCCCTGGCGTCTGAAACAGCACTTGGCGCTCCGTCTTGCATACAAAAGCCACCTCGGGATGGGCGAGGCTCTCGCGCTGGACCACTTCGAGGGATCTCGCCTGCTCCGTCTGCGGGCTGCGGAGATACTTGAGGCGCGCAGGCGTGTTGAAGAATAGATCTCGCACCTCAAGCGTCGTGCCAAAGGGCGCGCCGATGGGCTCCGGCGGGTGCATCTCGCCCCCCTCCACGCGCACCAGGACCCCCGATTCCTCGCCGCGCGCCCTCGTGATGAGGCGAACGCGCGCGACGGACGCGATGGCGGCAAGGGCTTCGCCGCGGAAGCCGAGCGTGCGGATGCGGGCGAGATCGCGCGGTTCACGCACCTTGCTCGTGGCGTGGCGGTGGAACGCCAACAGGGCGTCCTCGGGCGACATGCCCTCGCCATCGTCGGTGACCGTCACGCAGGCGATCCCGCCTTCCGCAAGCGAGACCTCGATGCGCGTGGCGCCGGCGTCGAGGCTGTTCTCGACCAGTTCCTTGACGCACGATGCAGGTCGAGCGACGACTTCGCCCGCCGCAATTTGGTCGGCCATCACCTTCGGCATTACCTGGATCTTGCCCATCCGACCAGATCCCTCGCTTTCTCCGCGGCCTCGTGCAAGACCTGCATCGCCTCGAGTGGCGTCATCCGCATGACGTCTTGCGCGGCCAGCCAATCGACGAGATCGCGATACGGCGCCGAAAACAAGTCGAGCGCCACGGGGCCATCTTCGCGCACGGCCGCGCCTGGGCGACGCTCACGGCGATCCTCCCCGGCCGCCGCCACCTCCGGCCTGGCCTCTCGCTCCGCCAACAATTCCATAGCGCGCCGGATGACCCGATCCGGCAGACCCGCGAGCCGGGCCACCTGGATGCCGTAGCTTCGGTCGGACGGGCGCGTCACGACGGTGTGCAAGAACCGAATGCCCGCGTCCGTTTCCTCCACGGCCACGGACTGATTGCGGACACACGGAAAGCGCTCGGAAAACGAGATGAGCTCGTGGTAGTGCGTCGCAAACAGCGTGAGCGGCCGGTCGCGCCGTTCGGCCAAATCCTCCAACACCGCCTCCGCGATGGACAAACCGTCGTACGTCGACGTGCCGCGCCCAATCTCGTCGAGCAACACGAGGCTCCGCCCGCTCGCCTCGCGCAGGATCTCCGCGAGCTCCGTCATTTCCACCATGAACGTGCTCTGACCACGGCTGAGATCGTCCGAGGCGCCGATGCGGGTGAAGACGCGATCGACGAGGCCGATGTGGGCCGAGCGGGCGGGAACGTACGAGCCCATCTGCGCGAGAATCGCGATGAGCGCCGCCTGGCGCATGTAGGTGCTCTTGCCGCCCATGTTCGGGCCCGTCAGGAGGATGATGGGCGCATCGGGCGTGAGCACGAGATCGTTCGGCACGAATTCCGCCCCGATGGACGCCTCCACGACCGGGTGCCGTCCCTCTCGGATGTCCATGCCGACGTCTTCCGTCACCTCGGGCCGGACGTAGCCGCGTTTCACGGCCAATTCGGCCAGCCCCGCGATCACGTCGAGCGTGCTCGTGACCTCCGCCAGCCGCTGAAGTTCGCCCGCCTGCTCCTGGACGCGATGGATCCACGATTCGAAGCGCGCGCGCTCGAGTTCCACCACGCGCTCGGCCGCGGTGAGCATGTCCGCCTCCCGCGCCTTGAGCTCAGGGTGCGTAAAGCGCTCCCCGGCCGCGAGCGTCTGCTTGCGCTCGTACTCTGCGGGGACGAGCGACAAGTTCGGCTTGGACACCTCGATGTAGTAGCCGAACACCTTGTTGTACCCGATTTTGAGCGACTTGATTCCTGTCCGCTCCCGCTCGCGCGCCTCGAACTCGCGCAGCCAAGTGCGGCCCTCCGATTGCAGCGAACGCAGGCGGTCGATCTCGGCATCCACGCCATCGCGGAAGATGCCGCCCTCGGCCGCGGTCGCAGGCGGATCGTCCACCAGCTCGCGCTCGATGTGTTCCGCAAGCGGCCGGAAGTCAGGCAAGTCTCGCGTCAAGTAGCGGAAAAGCGCCGGGCCGTCCTCGGGCAAGAGCGCGATGGCCGCCTCGCCCCTCTCGATGGCGTGCGCGAGCGCGAGAAGATCGCGCGGCGTGGCGCGGCCGATGGCGCATTTCGCAAGGAGCCGCGAGAGATCGCGCATGCCCCTGAGCGACTCGCGGATTTCCTCCCGGAGGAGCGAGTCGTCCGCGAGCGCCGTCACGGCGTCGAGCCGCTCCTCAATCGCCGCTCGATCGGTGAGCGGCCGAAGCAGCCACGTGCGCAGCAGGCGGGATCCCGCGGCCGTCACCGTCTCGCGCAGGACGTCGTACAGGGACGTCCGCCGCTCTCGGCCGCCTCCTGCCGGCACAAGTTCCAGGTGTTCGATGGTGCGCTCCGACAGCCACATCCGGCCAGGCTGACGAAGCGGCCGCGGCGGGCCGAGATGGCAGAGCGCAGCCATCTGCGTGTCCCTCAGGTATTGGAAGGCCATGTTGCAGGCGGCAAGCGCGGCCGATCCCGGCCGCAGGCCGAGCGCCTCCGGCGACGTCACGCCGTAGTGCACGAGAAGCGCGTCGCCCGGCGGAGCGGGGACGCGCGTCACGACGGTTCCTTGCCGATGCACCGCCTCTTCGAGCCAACTGGGTACGGCCTCGTCGCCCTGGATCAGCATCTCGCGCGGACGAAACCTGGCGACGTGATCGCGCACCTCGTTGGCGCTCCCGTCCCCGAACCACACGTCGCCCGCGCCGACGTCCACGAGCGCAAGCCCGACTTCGCCATCCCGACACGCGAGCGCCGCGAGGTAGCGCGCCTCCGACTCGTCCGTCACGGCCGTGCCCGGCGTGACGATGCGGACAATCTCCCGCCGCACGAGCCCCTTCGCCGCCTTCGGGTCCTCGACCTGATCGCAGATGGCCACGCGAAATCCCTGCTCAATGAGCCGCTCCAGATACCCGTCCAACGCGTGATGAGGCACGCCGCACATCGGCACCCGCCCGGCTTCGCCCGCATCGCGCCCCGTGAGCGTGATGTCGAGGGCCTGGCTCGCGACGACGGCGTCTTCGAAAAACAGCTCGTAGAAGTCTCCCAGGCGGAACATCAAGAGCGTGTCGCCGTCGAGCTTGGACTTGATTTCGCGGTATTGCCGCATCATCGGCGTCAGGCTCACGAGTCGACCTCCTCACCTTCCCGCGCCCGCGTGGCAGGACCCGCCACAACCTCCCGAACACCCGCCGCTTCCGCACAGGCGCGGCCCCCGCTCGACGGGAAGCGTCCCGTGCAAATTCGCCAAGATGACCTCAATGACCTCCTGCACGAGCGCATTCAGCTCGTCTTGCCAAGCCTTGTACTGAAGCGCCACGGGGATCTCGTACAGCCGCTCCCAGAGGGCATCCGTCTCCTGCTTCATGCGCAGGTACTTGTCGTGCGATTCCCCGAGCCTGTCGCGGAGCGTCCAGAGCCCGTTCGTCTTCTTCTTGAGCTCGTCAAACAGGCGCTGCGCCCGCGGGTTGCGTTCCATCTTTTCTCGCGCGCGCCAGTACGAGCGGCACTCGTCCGAGCGGCGGATCATCTCCGCGAGTTCGTCCGCGACGGCCAGAATCGCCTCCGTGTCGACACGCGTCGCGACGGCCATCACGAGACCACCTCTTCCACCTGCGCGATCTCGCCCTTCAGCAAAAACGTCTGCGGCTCCGTCACGCGCACGCGGATACGCCTCCCGATGAGCGACTTATCGCCGCGGAACAACACCAACTTGTTGGTCCGCGTGCGCCCCGAGAGCACGTCCGGGTTGGTCTTGCTCTCGCCATCGACGAGGACCTCGACGAGCGCGCCCCGGAGCTTCTCGTTGTGCCGCCGGCTCACCTCGTTTTGCACCTCGTTCAACCGCAGGAGGCGCTCCTTTTTCTCCTCGAGCGGCGTCTCGTCCTTCCACCGCGCTGCCGGCGTGTTCTCCCGCGGCGAGTAGATGAACGTGAAGGCGTTGTCGAACTCCACCTCTCGCACCAGGCGCAGCGTGTCCTGAAAGTGCGCCTCCGTCTCTCCAGGAAAGCCGACGATGAGATCGGTCGTGATGGACACACCAGGAATCCGGCTGCGGATCTTTTCGACCAGCCGCAGGTAGTACTCGCGCGTGTGCGAGCGGTTCATGCGGCGCAAAATCTCGTTGTTGCCGGACTGCACGGGCAGGTGGATGTGTTCGACCACGTTCTCCGATTCGGCGATGGCGTCGATCAGCTCATCCGTGAAATTCCACGGATTGGAGGTCGTGAACCGGATCCAGCCGACGCCGGGCACCGCATTGACCTGGCGCAAGAGGCGAGCGAAGTTGGTCGTGCCGAGATCGACACCGTAGTCGTTCACGTTTTGCCCGAGCAACGTGATGTCCTGATACCCTTCGCGGACCAATTCTGCCACTTCGCGCAGGACGTCCTCGGGCAGCCGGCTCCGCTCGACGCCGCGCGTATACGGGACGATGCAGTACGTGCAGAACTTGTTGCACCCGTACTGGATGTTGACCCAAGCGCGCACGCGGTCCTTGCGCAGCTTCGGCCAGTCCTCCACGGTCTCCGGCGCGCTCTCCCAGACCTCCATCACCGTCTCCTGCGAGGCGCGGGCGGCGAAGAGGAGCGCCGGGAGGCGATGGATGTTGTGCGTGCCGAAGACGAGATCAATCCACGGGTACTTCTCCCGAACCATGCGCTGCACGCCCTTCTCCTGCGCCATGCAGCCGCACAGGCCGAAGATGAGCTCGGGATTCTGGCGCTTGAGAGGCCGCAGGCGGCCAATCTCGCCAAACACCTTTTCCTCTGCGTTTTCGCGAACCGCGCACGTGTTGAAGAGAATGAAATCGGCCTCCTCCACATCCTGCGTCGGCTCATAACCCATGGCCGTGAGGAGGCCCGCCATGACCTCCGTGTCGTGCTCGTTCATCTGGCAGCCGTACGTGCGAATCAAAAATCGGTACGGCTCCCCGCTTGGTTTTCGACCCACGCGATATGCGCGCGTGAGGGCCTCCGCGTCGTAGGACACGCGCACCGCCTGATTCGGGCGATGCGTCTGCCCGAACACGAGGCCGAGGCCCTTCTCGAGCCTTCCCTCGCGCGCGAGGCGAATCAAGTTCTCCATATTTCAACACTCCGTCGTGTGGAAGGGTGGTTTCATCTTGCACATCTAATCTCACATGATACCATAAGCAGTAAAGCGTATAAACGTGGTGAGGACTTCATCATGTCGGAGAAAGTGAACATTCCTACGTTTGAGGTGCACGTCGCCTTTCGCGAGGAGCCGCTGGACGGGGCCGTGGTCTCGCCCAATAAAAAATCGTACGCCAGCGACTTTCCGGAGATCGACGAGATTCTTCAATCCCATCGAGCTCTGCTGGTGTACGATAGCAAATGGCATTACATTCCCCTGCACCAGATCCAGTATGTGACGAAGGGCAAGCAACGCTTTCTGCTGCCGTGGCCGCTTGTCTAGCGAGAGACGTTGGCGAGATCGCGCAAGATCTCGATCACGCCTGCGCTCGCGCGCCGCGCGATGTCCGGCTCGTCAAACCGCATGGGCTTCGCGTTCGCCTCAAAGAACCAGGGATGTCCGGCCTCGTCGAGTCCGACGTCGATGGACATCTCTCGCACGTGCCCGGGCATCGACCGTTCAATCGCAGCCGCCGCGGACTGGGCGAACGAGATGAGCCGAGCGTCCACCTCCTCGCTGCGGGAACCGAACGCGTGACGCAGGACCACCCACCGGTCCGCAATCCGTCCTCCGTTCGGAACGTGGCTCGTGATGCTTTCAGCGCCGCTGACGCGAATCCCGTATCCCACCACCTTCCAGTGCGCCCCTGGGCGCTGCAGGAGCACGCGCGCGTCGCACGGCCGTCCCTCGAACCGAATGACGGGTACGGCCGCTTGCGCCACGTAGACGCCGGGGAGGCGCGCCCGGCGCAGCGCTTCGTCCAACTCCCGCAGGTCGTGAATCGCCCAATGCTCTGCCCGCGTGCTGCGCTGCGTCCAAACGTCGAACGACGTGCCCCGGCGCTCGACCCGCACGATGCCCCGGCCGATGCTGCCGCCCACCGGCTTGAGATAGACCGCCTCATGACGGCTCAGCAGATCCACGACCGATCCCGTACCCTCGAAGACCTGCGTCTCCGGCAGATGATGGCCGAGCCCCGCGCTCCGAATGGCCTCGTAGATCTTCGCCTTGTTAAAGTAGCGGTGGTTGAAGAACGGGATCCCCATGGCTTGGAGCGTCGCCCGTGCGCGTTGAACGGCAGCGCTCGCCTCAAGCGCCCTGTTCGGGATGCGGTTGTAAACCGCGAGCGGGCGAGGCAGCCACATCCGCCTCCAATTGCGGTAGCCCAACCGCACATACCCCTGCCACCAAACGCCCTCCGATACGGATGGCGGCGTCACGATGTAGACGAGGCATCCTCGCTTTTGCCCAGCGGCGATGATATCCCGAAAATACCGCCTGGAGCCCGCGAAGCCGGAGGGGTGTTCGGCGGTGAGAATCGCGAACGCAGGCCCGTCGTGTTTCCACACGATGTCTTCCGCCCGTTCGTCCGGGACACTTCCGTGAAAGGGTTCATTCATCGTCCACACCTCGCGCGACCGTGCCGTTTACTAGCTGCGAGCGGCGAGGACCTTCGCCCGCCTTGGCCCCTGCGCGCGCCGCAGGGGCACGCCCCACTCCTGACGAACGTCCACTGTTTCGTCCCAGGTCTCCCCGCGTTCGATCATCGCAAACAAAGGCTCGATGGCATCTCGATGGTGCGCATACTCGGGATGCGCGCGGATGGCGTCGATGTTCCGCAGCAGGATGGGCTGCAGCGTCTCGCGGTCCGCTTGGTAAAACGCGAACTGAAGTTGCGGCGAGTAGATGTCGTACAGCGGGAGATCGCGATAGTGGCGAGCGACGAGATGTGCCAGGTGAAACGCGGCGCGCGTGGCCGCCTGGCTGCACACGAAGCTCGCGGGCGTCCGGTACTCGAATCCGCCGTGCGACTTCTGGCGCACGTCGCCTAAGAATCCGTACTTGGGCCGACGCCACTTGGCGCGCACGGGATCCTCGACGGCCATGAGCGGCAAACCGACGTAGTGATCGAGCGCCCTGACCAGCCGCGCGCAAAGCGGCACCCCGGAGATGTGAATGTGGCCTCCCGTGCAGTACGGCCGAAACGGCGCGCTCCCGGCCCTCCACTCGACGCCGGGCCGGTTGATGGTCTCGCTCGCCTCCTCCATCAGTGCGCGCAAATGGCCGACGAGGCCGTCGGGCGAGGCGTCCGGCGCCGGCCGAAGTTCCATCAAGGGCAGCCGCCGGCCGTCGAATTGGACACTGCGATCGTCGCAGCCGATGCGCCCTTTGCGAGGAAAGTACTTGCTCGCGAGCACCATCTTTCCCTGGGCGTTTCGCAACATGATCTCGACGTCGGCGCCAAGCGTGACGTCGGGAGGACCCTTGCGTTGCCACGCCTCCTCCCGCTCGACGAAGCGCTGAACGGCCTCCCGGTACAGCTCCAGCAGGCGCCCCTCCAAGATGGGCGCGGCGCTGACGTCCAGGACCTGCAGGAATCCTCGTTCGGACACCCCGATGGAGACAAGGCCGAAGTCGAGTCCCAGCGCGTGCAGGGTTCGCGTCGCGAGGTACGTGGCGCGGCGGGTTTGCCCGTCGCTATCAAACGGCACCTCCTCGAACGAATCGTGGATCCGCGAAATGCGGGAGGAAGTCCAGTCGACGGCCGAGTCGGAGCGAAAACAGCCGATCGGCACGAAGTCGAATATCGGAATGCGGTACTGGCGGCTGAACGTCGTAGGAAGCCCGTCGCGATTGACGCGCGGCGCCACGCGCACGCCCACTCGCCGCAGAAATTTCGCCATCTGCGCGCGCGACGCGATCCGCCGCTGCGCTTCGCTTGCATTGAGCACCGTCCCACGGGCCGGATCGCTCTCGTTCACCATTCCCCATCGAACCAAGACGTCGCGATCCGTCATTCGATTGCTCGCTGTGTACCTGGAGAGGCGAGGCACGCTTGCCATGAGCCGTCTTGCCGAGGGCTGGTTTTTAAATAAAAGGTAGTACGCCATCTGCTCTCCCCCCTGGTTCGGCGCGGGCTCACGACGATCGTCGCGCGAGGAACAGCGCGTATTCCATCGGCCGCCTGAACGAGAGTTCGACCAGGTCGTCGCGTCCGCTCGCCGACGCAGGTGCTTTGCGCGGCTTGGAATTCACCTCAATGACCCACACGAAACCGCGTCGGTCGACGCCGAGATCGATGCCGAGTTCTCCGAAGGTGCGGCCCGCGCCCGTTTCCACCGCTTCCGCCACGGCCTCCGCAAGCCTGCGGATGGACGCGCGCACGCGCTTCTTCGCGCCCTCGGGAAAGGCGCCGAGAATCGCCCGGTCGACAGGCATGGCGCCGCCGCCCGCCGCGAGATTGGACGTGAAGTCGCCGGACCTCGCGACCCGAGCAAACATCTTCGTGCGCTTCCAAGCGCCGGTCCCGTCGCGCTGGAGCAGGATGCGGACATCGACGGGCCGACCGTCCAACGCGACGAGATCGATACCCTGCTGCCAAATATACGGCCGCCTTCGCAATTGCGTGCGGAACAACTGCACGGCCTCGGCGGGTGAGGCGGCGGTGCCGTGGACGACCCCGTCGCGCGATCGTTTCCACTCGTACGACACGGACCCGTCCTTATCGAGGGCAAAGCGCACAATGCCCAGGCCGAGGCTCCCGTGAAGGGGCTTCAGAAAGGTGACGGGATGGCGAGCGACGAAGGCCGTGGCTTGGGCCAACGACCTGTGGCGAATGGTCTCTGGGACGTGCGGTCGCACCGGCGAACGGCGCAGCCACTCGTAGATCTGCCACTTGTCGAAGAAGCCATCGTTGAAGAACCTCTCGCCGTACGCGGCCGAAAGCGCCTGCCGGATCGACCGATACGCCTGGTTTCGCTCGACCTTGCGAGAGACGAGTTGATCGTAAATCACGTCCGGAAATGGATAGACGCGCGCGACCCATCGGTCGTCCAGGCGCGAAAACCCGCGGATCTGCTTGGACTTGAGGTCGACGTCCTGCAGACCAAACACGAACGCCTCGGCACCGAGCGACTGTGCGATCTCGACCATGCGCCGGATGCCCGCCATTTGATCGGTCTCCCTGAGGGTCTGATGGCGTTCGTCCCATCGCGGGGAGTCGAGAATGCCGATGAGCGGCCGCTGAACCATCTTCCTCACCCCCGCGCGTATCCCCCGCGCCGCTGTCGAACTTGGATAGCATATTCCAGCAGCGCTTGGAGTGACAGACGATGCACCTTTGGGTCCAACCGGCGCAACATCCGCCGGCCGGGCGTGGGGTTGAGCTCGATGAAATAGGTTCGGCCGTCGTCGCTCACGGCGAGATCCAGGCCCAATTCGGCGTACGGCCCAAACTTGTCCCGCGCGAGCTGTGCCACGGCTACGGCAATATCGTCCAGCTGATTGACGAGATCGCCCGCCGTTTGCGCGCCAAACGCCTCCACGAGGGCCATCTCGGCGGCGCGCGGCTCGCTGCCCGTGTGAATGTTGGTGGTCACCGCGCGGGGCTTGGCAAGCCGCGCGACCCGGGCGATGATCTGCGGGCAGTCGCCGTCGCAGACGAGCCAGCGCAAATCAAACGGCCTGTTTCCCACGCGGGCAAGCGAGATGGTGGTCTGAGCCACGGCGGGCACCCAGGCATCGGCGGGCCAGGCGCGCTGAAGCTCCGATGGCGTCGCCACCGAGATCAATCCTCCGCCAGCCGCGGGCAAAAGCTCAATCTTCCCTGCTCGGCGCCGAACGCGATAAATGCCGTGGCCTTGCGTCCCGTTGAGCGGCTTGACGTACAGATCGTCCTGGCTCGCGAGAAGCGCCATCAGATCCTCGATGCGAGCGCACAGCCACGTGCGCGGAAGGTGGGGGCGCAACCGCGCATCGCCGCGCAGCCAGGCATACAGCTTCCATTTATGCCCGCTTTGTCGAGGGAGTGTATGTAGAAGGCCTTGGCAGCGGAGCGCGACGAGTTCCCGGGCGGCGACCGCGGGGTGGCGGTGGAAGACGCCGGAGCGGCGCAACACCACGTCCATCGCGGCCCGCGGCGCCGTCTCCCACGCGGTGCCCGTGAACACGTGCGCGCGCCCTGTCGACAGATCACCCGGCGTCAGCACCTGCACATCGACGCCCGTGTCGCGCCCGAGCAGGGAGAGGTCTTCAAACAGCCGCGTCTGTTCGCCGAACTTCCGTGGCCCGGGATACGGTCCGTCCACGTACACGGCGAGGTGCGTGCGCCCGACATCATCTCCCATGCGGCCACCTCCTCCGGGCACAAAGCGAGGGGGCGACTGCCCCCTCCGACGCGCCTTGGGCTTCAGTCTTCGATCTCGACTTCCTCGACCTGGCTCTCCTCCTCGAAGAAGTCGATGTCCTTCTTGTCCGCGAGATCGACCGTAACGACGCACAACTTGGTCTGACCGATGACCTCCACCCCGAGTTCCTTTTCGACGCGCACCAAGACCTCGGAGCCGTTGCCTGTCAGCGTTGCGTCGAGGCAATTCGGGCTCTGGATCACGTGCACGCGCACCTCCCGGCTGTCGCGCACACAGGCGTCGTCGATGTCCCGCAGGGCAATTTGTTCCGTGTACGTGACGGTCTCCTTGGCGATCGCCGTGTCCGTGTTGCCGTTGTACGAGTACCATACATTGATGTCAAATCGGCCCCGGACCTCGACGTAGTCGCCTACCAGCTCCGCCTCGTACACGTGGTTCATCACCCAGCAGCCTCCGATCGTGCTCGGGCGATGGGCCGGGCGAACCGTATACGTGGTCTGCGTGTACTTGTTGCCGCGGCCACACACGGCATTCGCCATGATTTCCCGGTAGCTGAGGTCTTTGCTGGACAGCACCATGCGGCTACCTCCTCTGTGCAGAATCGAGCGGACCTGCGCTCGCAGGAATCGAACCGTTTGCGAGGCATGGAGCCCATCGGGCGTGTCGCCCGGCGGCTTCTGCCCAGTCGCGCTCACAGCACATCGTATGCATGGGCGAACGGAGGTGCGCCGCGTGGGGAAGGGCCGGGGGAAAATTGGGCCATGGCCCACCGAACCGGTCACGGGGAGGAAGGACGTGAAGGAGGGTCGAACGAGGCGAAGGCAAGCGCGGGCCGCCTCCGGCGGAGGCGGCGGTCACAGCGGCGACGTGGACGGCAACTGTCGCATGAGAAAGGCTTCGAAGTTGCCAAAGAGGAAGGCCTGCGCGAGGTCTTGGCCGTATCGGTCGCAGAGCCGTTCCGCGAATGCGCGGTAGTCCCTGCTCGCAGCGAGGCCGGGAATGTCCGCGGACGTGCCGTCGAAATCTGAGCCAAACCCGACGTGGCGATGCCCGCCGAGATCGAGGACGTGATCCAAGTGGCGAAACACGTCGTCGATGCTGACGGGATCCCGCCCGACGAACGACGGCTGAAACGTGAGACCCATCCAACCGTCTCGGCGGATGATCTCGCGGATGACGTCGTCGGTCAGGTTCCTGCGGTGCGGATGAACGGCTCGAGCATTGGCGTGAGAGGCCATCACGGGCCCGTCCGTGAGCCGAAGCACGTCGCGCACGCCAGCGTCGTGCAGATGGGCGAGATCGATCCACATCGACAAATGCTGCATTTCTCTCAGCACGTCGCGGCCGGCGCGGGTGAGTCCTGCTCCCCGCAACTCTCCGCAGCCGTCGGCCAGTTCGTTGGCGTCGTTCCACGTCAAGCCCACGCCCCGAACGCCGAGGCGATACAGGATGCGCAGGATCTCGACGCTGCCGCGGAGACAGCCGCCACCTTCAAGCGACAGGATGGCCGCCATCTGTCCCTGCTGGCGGGCGACGCGCAAATCCTCTCTCGAACGCACCGCCCGCACATCGGCCAGCACGGCAATCTGTTGGTAGAACGCGTCGATCTGCCGCAGGACCACGGCCAACTGGGTGTAGGAATCCAGGGACGGATCGACGTACAGCGCGAACACCTGTGTGGCGACACCGCCCTCGCGCAGCGAATAGTAGTTCGCCCGCAGGTCGGGCGAGTCCTCCAGAAAAGCCACGCGGCCCTCCGCCAACTTCATCAAGACATCGACATGCGCGTCGGCCACAAGCATTCGCGCCACCGATCTCATCCTTTCTCAGCGAGGCTCCACGAGCAGGCGAATGGCAGTTCGGTCCTCGCCATCAATTTTAATGTCTGTGAACGCTGGCACACAGATCAGGTCGATGCCGCTCGGCGCGACAAACCCTCGCGCGATCGCGACAGCCTTCACGGCCTGGTTGAGCGCCCCCGCTCCAATCGCCTGAATTTCTGCCGAACCTTGCTCTCGCACGACTCCCGCCAGGGCGCCGGCGACCGAATTGGGATTCGATTTTGCGGAGACTTTTAACACATCCACAGTGAGATGACCTCCTCTGTTCCGTCGGCAGTAGGACACTATACGATATTCGCCAAAAAGGCCATTATGCCAACGGACAAGGGGGCGAACGCCGTTCAACGCCGCGCTCCGAGGGCTCTCGCGCGACCTGGATAAAAATAGGGCCAGCCCACAGGCTGCCCTATTTTGCGTATTCAACGGCTCTAGTTTCTCGAATTACCGTCACCTTGATCTGGCCGGGATAGTCGAGTTCGTTCTCGATCTTCTTCGATATCTCCTTCGCAACCAGCGCAGACTCAGCATCGTCGACCAATTCGGGTTTTACGATGATGCGGATCTCCCGACCCGCTTGAATGGCATAGCTCTTCTCGACACCCGCGAACGAATCCGCAATGTGTTCGAGTTTCTCAAGGCGTTTCATATACACTTCCAGCGTTTCGCGGCGCGCACCCGGGCGAGCCGCGGAAATCGCATCGGCGGCCGCCACAATGACGGAGATGGGCGAAGTGAACTCCACGTCGCCGTGGTGGGCGGCGATGCAGTTGATCACGACGGGATGCTCTTTGTATCGGCGCGCAAGGTCCACGCCGATTTCCACGTGCGATCCCTCCACCTCGTGCGTGACCGCCTTTCCGATGTCGTGCAGCAAACCGCCTCGCCGCGCAAGGGCCGCATCGAGCCCGAGTTCAGAGGCCATCATCCCCGCGAGATGCGCGACCTCGATGGAGTGTTTCAACACATTTTGTCCGTAACTCGTGCGGAAGCGGAGGCGGCCGAGAAGTTTCACGAGATCAGGATGCAGGCCGTGGACGTTCGCGTCAAACGTAGCCTGCTCGCCCTGCTCGCGGATGACATCCTCGATTTCCCGGCGTGCCCGCTCCACCATCTCTTCGATGCGCGCGGGGTGAATGCGTCCATCCGCAACCAGTCGCTCAAGCGCAATTTTGGCGATCTCCCGGCGGATGGGATCAAAGCCGGACAGGATGACGGCCTCCGGAGTGTCGTCGATGATCAGATCGACGCCCGTGAGCGACTCGAGCGTTCGGATGTTGCGACCCTCTCGCCCGATGATGCGTCCCTTCATCTCGTCGTTCGGCAGGTTGACCACCGTCACGGTGATTTCGGAGGCGTGATCCGCCGCGCACCGCTGGATGGCATTCGCAACTATTTCCCTTGCCCGGCGATCCGCCTCTCGTTTGGCCTCCTGCTCAATTTGTTTGACCATCACCGCCGCATCATGGCGCGCCTCGCGCTCAACCTGTTCCAGGATGAACTGCCTCGCGCTCTCGCGCGTCAGACCGGAAATCCGCTCGAGTTCCCGGACCTGTTCCTGGCGCAGCGCCTCGGCTTCGTCCTTAAGCGCCTGGATGGCCATTTCTTCTCGGCGAAGCTCCTCCGACTTCTGCTCCAGGACTTCGAGCTTCTTATCGAGCGCCTCCTCTTTTTGGAGGATGCGGCGCTCCATCCGTTGAATCTCGTTGCGTCGCTCGCGCAGCTCCTTCTCGGCCTCCTGCCGGATGCGGTGAGCTTCTTCTTTGGCCTCGAGGACCGCTTCCTTGCGCCGAGCCTCGACGTCCCGCTGCGCGGCCTCTATAATTTCCAATGCGCGCGCTTCTGCCGCGCCAATCTTGGCCTCGGCGACCATGCGCCGGACCACGTACCCAGCACCTAAACCAATCCCTAGACAGACAAGCGAAACCACAATCAACAGCCAGACTGCGACTTCCAATGAGGCGCCTCCTTGCTCCGGTCGACGATCACCTGTTCGCATCGGAACCATGACGTCTTCGAGCTAGAGGCCGTAGGTGATACGCACTTTTATTCTACGTGTTGTTTCAAAACGGTGTCAAGAAAAGGCGATTACGCCGGCGGATTGTCGTCCTGCGCCGCCAGGCGCTTGACGGCTTCTCGGACAGCCTGGCGCGCGATGGAAGGCGAAAATCCCTTTCGAACCAGGTGCATCAGGGCCCGGCGCTCATCCACGTCCGCAGGGCGACCCGCCGCGCGCCGAACGTACTTCTCCGCATGTCGGACGGCAGCCTCTCGCTCCGCCTCGTCGTCCACACGCGCCTGTACGGATTCGGTCACCAGTGCTGCCGGCGCTCCCCGAGCTCTCAACTTCGCCCGGATTTCCCGGCGACTTCTCGTGCCTGCCCAAGCTTCCACGCGGTCTCGCACGAGCTCCTCGTCGTTCAGAATCCCCTTCTCGCGCAGGCGGGCGAGCGCCGCGTCGATCACGTCGCGCGGCAGTCCCTTTCGCTGCAGCGCCCGGCTCAATTCTGCTTCAAACCGCGGACGCACCTCGAGCAGCTTCAGCGCCTGGTGCCACGCCTGCGCAACCTTCGCGCGCCTCGCGAGCGCCTCGTACTGCTCCGCAGACAGCCGCATCCCCACTTTGAGCCCGCAATCCACCCAGTCTTCGGCGGTCAGGTACAGAGAAGGCGCGTCCTCGAAATCCGCGCAAATCAAGGGGCGCCATCTGCCCGTCGCCTCAGTGCGCCCCACCAAGACCACGGCTTCCCCATCAGAAGGCGTCGAATTCGTCGAATGCGTCATCTTCCGCATCCTCCGCAGCAGCCGCGACCAACGGCTTCGCCGGGTTCACGTGGAAGTACTCGCGAACCGCCGCCTCGATTTGCTCCGCAATCTCCGGATGCTCCTTCAGGTACTGTTTTGCATTTTCGCGCCCCTGTCCGAGCCGCTCCTCGCCAAACGAGTACCAGGCCCCGCTTTTCTGAACGACGTCGATCTCGGTGGCGATGTCGATCAGGCTGCCTTCGCGCGAAATCCCTTCCCCAAACATGATATCCACGTCGCACTGGCGGAACGGCGGCGCCACCTTGTTCTTCACCACTTTGATCCGCGTCCGCGATCCCACGACGTCATTTCCCTGCTTGATGGCCTCGACGCGCCGAACCTCCAGGCGCACAGAGGCGTAGAATTTCAGCGCGCGCCCGCCGGTCGTGGTCTCGGGATTTCCGAACATGACGCCGACCTTTTCGCGGATTTGGTTGATGAAAATGGCGATGGTCTTCGATTTGCTGATGGCGCCCGCCAACTTGCGCAGCGCCTGGGACATCAGGCGCGCCTGCAATCCGACGTGCGAATCGCCCATGTCGCCCTCGAGCTCGTTCTTCGGAACCAACGCTGCCACGGAGTCCACGACAATGACGTCCACCGCGCCGCTTCGTACCAGCGCCTCGGCGATTTCAAGCGCCTGTTCTCCCGTATCCGGCTGGGAAATGAGGAGCTCGTCGATGTTGACGCCGAGCTTTTGGGCGTAGACCGGATCCAGCGCGTGCTCCGCGTCGATGAACGCCGCCTGTCCGCCGAGCTTCTGCACCTCCGCGACGACGTGCAGCGCCACGGTCGTCTTGCCCGACGACTCCGGCCCGTAGATCTCCACAATTCTCCCCCGAGGCAGTCCTCCGACACCGAGCGCAATGTCGAGCGCGATGGATCCTGTCGGCACGGTCTCCACCGTCATCGCGGCCGCTTCGCCGAGTCTCATGATGGAGCCCTTGCCGAATTCCTTCTCGATTTTTCGCAGGGCTTGTTCCAAAGCCGCCTTTTTGTCTCCCATGACACACCATCCCTCAACTTCTTCGAGCGCATATGCCCGTGAGCCACGTCTCCGCTTGCCCCGAACACGGGAACCTATTCGCGAACGCTCGCAGGAATCCTTCGATCCGATTGTACACGTTCCTGCGAAAAACGCAAACAAACGTTCGTATCTCGTCCCGAGGGCTCGAAACACAGGAAGAGCCGGACATCTCCCATGTCCGGCTCCCCGTCCCCTGCGCCGTGCCGCTCAGCGGCGCGACGAGCGCGGCTTCGCGGGCTCCAAATTCACCCGCGTGCCATTGATTCGGCTTTGGCGCAACGCCTCGTAGACAAACGGCGCGCTCTCTTCCTCCACCTCGATGAACGTGAACTTCTCGAACATATCGATCCGGCCGACCGCGTCGCCGGGCACCCCGGCCTCTTCGGAAATAGCGCGGACAAAGTCCTGCGGGCTCATCCGGGACGTGCGGCCCACATTGACGAAAAACCGCACCATGCCGGGCCGGGCTCCGGTGTCTCCGAAGTCGTATTCGTCCGATTCCGTCCGATTTCCATCCCCGGACGACGCCAACTTCAACAGGGCCGAAGCGATGTCGATGGGATCGTGCTCGTCCACGAGAGCGCTCAAAATGGCGCGGTACGGCGCGAGTCCTCCCTCGCGGATGACATCCACGATCTTGCTCCTCCACATCTCAGCCTGCCGCTCCGCCACATCCTCCAGCGACGGAACCTCGCGGACCGTGATCTTTTGCTTGATCTCGCGCTCAATCTGTTTCAGCAATTTGTACTCTCGCGGCGTCACGAGCGTGATGGCCAAGCCTCGCTTGCCCGCGCGGCCCGTCCGCCCGATGCGGTGCACGTACGACTCGGGATCCTGCGGCACGTCATAGTTGATGACGTGCGTTACGTCGTCCACGTCGAGACCGCGAGCCGCCACGTCCGTCGCGACCAACAGCTCGATCTCGTTTTTCCGGAACTTCCGCATGACGCGATCGCGCTGAGCCTGGCTCAGGTCGCCGTGAAGCCCATCGGCGAGGTAGCCGCGCGCGAGCAAGGCTTCGACGAGATCGTCCACGCCCCGCTTCGTCCGACAGAAGATAATTCCGAGCTGGATGTCCTCGCTGTCCACGATCCGGCACAGGCTGTCGAGCTTGTTGCGCTCGAGCACCTTATAGCACACCTGGTCGATCTGCGGCACGGTCACCTCGCCGCGATTGACCGTGATGTGCTGCGGATCCCGCATGTAGCGCAGCGCCAGCCGCTTGACCTCGTTGGGGAAGGTAGCCGAGAACAGCATGGTCTGCCTGTCGCTCGGCGTCTCGCGCAAAATGGCCTCGATGTCGTCGATGAAGCCCATATCGAGCATTTCGTCGGCTTCGTCGAGCACCACCATCCGGACATCGCTGAGCGACAATGTTCCGCGGTGAATGTGATCCAACACCCGGCCCGGCGTGCCGATGACGATTTGCACGCCTTGCTTCAGCGCGCGGATTTGGTGCACGATGGATTGACCGCCGTAAATCGGGACGGATCGAACTCGCTTGTATTTTGCAATCTTGCGGATCTCACCCGCCACCTGGATCGCCAGTTCGCGCGTCGGCGTCAACACGATGGCCTGCACGCGCGGTTCCGTCGACACTCGCTCCACGAGCGGAATGCCGAAGGCCGCGGTCTTCCCTGTGCCTGTCTGGGCCTGGCCGATGACGTCTCGTCCCTCCAGCACCACCGGGATGCAAGCCGCCTGAATCGGCGAAGGCTCTTCAAACCCCATATCGTGAATCGCCTGCAGTACGCGGCGGTTCAACCCAAAAGACTCAAACGATGACATACTCTCAACCTTTCTCTCCTCTGCCTGCTTTGTCTTTTCCCACATCAGAATCTCCATTCAACTCCTGCCATAGTCTCCAGAGCGCTTGTTTACAGCTTCGGATTCGAATCTGAGCGCGGGAACCGCGCAGCCTGAGCTCAAACACCTGCGACCCGCGAGGACTCGCGAGCCCCACGTACACGAGCCCCACCGGTTTCTCCGGCGTGCCGCCTCCAGGCCCCGCGATGCCGGTCACGCCGACGCCGTACGTGGCGCCGAGCTTCGCGCGGACGCCTTCCGCCAGTTCGCGGGCCGTCGCTTCCGAGACGGCCCCGTGCGCCGCGAGCGTCTCCGCGCGCACCCCAACGACCGAGGTTTTCACCCGATTGTCATACGCGACCACGCCGCCTAGGAACGCCGCCGAGCTGCCCGGGATCTCCGTGATCATCTGCGCCAGCATGCCGCCAGTGCAGCTTTCTGCCACGGCCAGGGTGGATCCGGTCTCTTGAAGCTTCCGCAAGACGACGGAAGCCAGCGAGTCGTCGTCCACCCCGTAGATGAAGGGCGAAAACCGCCTCCGCAACTCGTCTTCCACCGGGCGAATGAGTTCCCAGCACGCCTCTTCCGAAGGGCCGGATGCGGTGATGCGGAGCACCATCTCGCCCTCGCCGGCGTACGGAGCCACGGTCGGGTTGTCCTTGCACGTCAGATCGGCGATTCTCGCATCCACATCTGACTCGCCGATGCCGCAGAAATGGAGAATCCGGGAAACCAACTTGCGCGTGCCGCCAAAGTGGTCAACCAGGCGAGGAATCACATAATTTTGCAGCATGGGACGCATTTCGAGGGGCGGACCCGGGAGAAGAAAATAATGCACGCCGTTGTCGAACACGTACTGTCCGGGAGCGGTCCCGTTCGGGTTCGGAATCCATTCTCCGCCCTCGATGACGAGGGCCTGCTTCCGGTTCTGGTCCGGCATGGGCCGGCCTCTGCGTTTGAAATACGACTCGACCTCCGCGAGCGCTTCTTCGGAGAGCACAAGCCTTCTCCCCAGAAACTTCGCCAGCGCTTCCTTCGTCAAGTCGTCCTGCGTCGGCCCCAGTCCCCCGGTCGCAATCACGGCGTTCGAGCGCCGGGACGCGATGGAGAACGTCTCGATGATCCGCGCCTCGTTGTCTCCTACCGCACTGTGATAGTACACGTACATTCCGTGCTTCGCAAGTTCCTGAGAAATCTCTCGAGCATGCCCGTTATGGATCTGCCCGATGACAATCTCCGTACCTACCGCAATCAGCTCGGCGCGGCAAGGCTCTGCCAAGGCCACAGCCACCCTCTCCATCCTGACGGCGCCTCAAGAGGCGCGTGACAAGATCATCTCTCGATTCTTCAAGAAATAGTCGATCGCCGACACCACGGTCATGATCACCATCACGTAGATCATTACCTGGGCAATCGGAACATCAATCACAGAAAAAGGAAAATTATTCAACACCAAAAGCACGATTCCCACCATCTGCGCGGTCGTCTTCCACTTCCCCCACTGGCTCGCCGCCATGACCACGCCGTCTCCCGCCGCAATCAGCCGGAGCCCGGTGACGGCGAACTCGCGACTGATGATGACAATCGCAACCCAAGCCGGCATCCGCTGCATCTGGACCAGAATGATGAGCACCGCCGACACCAACAGCTTATCCGCCAGCGGATCGAGAAACTTGCCGAAGTTCGTGATCATCTTCCGTTTCCGCGCGATCCGCCCGTCCAGCGCGTCGGTGGCTGCCGCCGCGATGAACACCAGAGCAGCGAGCGCCTCGTTCGCCGTGGTGGTTTGACCGTGGAACGTTACCGAACCGATGTGAAAGGGTACCAATAAAATCACGCAGACGACAGGCACCAGCAGAATCCTGGCCAGCGTAATCCGATTCGCCAGATTCAATGGCCCACGCCCCTCTTGTCCAATTTGCGCACGGGCACCCCATTACGAGCGATAATTCGTGAACTGCAGCGGAACATCGAAATCCTCGTTCCGGAGCATCTGAATGACTGCCTGAAGGTCGTCGCGGCTCTTGCCGGAGACGCGGATCTGGTCTCCCTGAATCTGCGCCTGGACCTTGATTTTCGAATCCTTGATCATCTTGGTGATCTGCTTCGCGTGGTCCGCGTCGAGGCCGTTGACGAGCTCGATCACCTGGCGAACCGTGCCGCCCGCGGCCGGCTCCACCTTGCCCGGTCTCAGCGCCTTCAGCGACACGTTTCGCTTGACGAGTTTGGTCCTCAGCACATCCATCAGTTGCTCGAGTTTGTATTCGTCGTCCGAGATCAGCGTGAGCTTGTCGCCCTCCAAGCGGATCTCGCTCTTCGAGCCTTTGAAGTCAAATCTCGTTTCGATCTCCCGCCGAGCCTGCTGAACGGCATTCGACACCTCCTGCAGATCCACCTTGGACACGATGTCGAACGAAGCCTCTTTCGCCATGTTCCCGCCCCTCTACATCCAGTGTACGCTTCCGATGCTTCCTCGTCACCCTCGTTCGATCACGACCACCGGCGCCCACGTGATGTTGGGAAGTTGGACAGGCTGCCCATCCACCGTGATCGACACGCCCTGAACGTGACCGAGATGGAAGGTGACGTTGTTCTGCGCCGAAAACGACTTCGACTGCCCCTGGTTCAGGATGACGTTCGGCGCCACCGCCTGGCCGTCCGCGGTCGCGCTGAACCACAGCTCGCCCGAATTCACGGTGATCACCACCTGAAGGCTGTCGGCGTCGAGCACCTTGTACGTGTACGCCCCGTTCGCATAGGGCAACGCCACCACCACAGGCTGAGCCTTCTTCTCCGGCTGCGTCGCCTGCTTCGGCGGCGCCGACTTGTGCGTGACGGGCTTCGTGGCCTGCGTCTTCTGCGGACTTGACGTGGTGGAATTCGCCCCGCGGGCCGCCTGGCCGTGGTGGTGATGCAGCAGAACGTACAGCCCGCCCACCACCACGAGCGCGCCGACGATGAGCAATCCTTGTCCGACCCAGGACCCGACCGGCCGGACGGGGCGCTCATAGATCTCGCGCCGAGATCGCTCAGGTCGCTCGTGCGAGCGCGACCTCGTCCGCTCCATCTCATGGACCGATCTCGGCTCCACCATCCGCGCCGCCGGCTTTCGTTCCGCGGCGGGATGTTCCGAGATCGGCGCGCGAGAGTCCGTTCTCGCCCCCGGCTCGGCGCTCACCCTTTCACCATGATCCACGTACTTTTCCAAAAGCTCGGTCCCGTCCAGCCCGAGTACCTCCGCGTAACTCCGGACAAAACCGCGCGCATACACTGGGCCGGGAAGGACATCCCATTGCCCCGATTCCAGTGCCTCAATATAGCGCTTCCGGATTTTTGTCCGCTCCTCGATATCTTCGACCGTGAGTCCGAGCGATTCGCGCCTGGCGCGCAGAACTTGCCCCAACTGCTCGTGCACGCGTCGCCCTCCCTTGTCCTGTGGCATCTCTACTCCTGAGCCCACGTGGCCGTTTCATCTTCGAACATATCATAGCGAATTTCTTCCTGCGGATCTCGGCGCAACTCGATCAACATGTCGAACAAATCCCACGTGTAGCGCGTCCTCCGGACGAAGATGTCCGGATGCTCGATCACGACTGGCGCCTTCATCCGAAGAATTTCATCCACGCAGCGCATGTGGTCCTCGCCGCCGCGCATCACGGACACAGCGCCGTCAATGATGTAGACGAATGGCTCAGCGCGAAACGTTGCGGAAGGAAGTTCGCGCATGATGGTCTGCTTCAGCAACGTGGACGACACGAAGAGCCAACGCTTATTCGCGTACACGCTCGCCGCGACCACAGCCTCGGTCTTGCCGACGCGCGGCTGACCGCGCACGCCAATGACCTGCCGACCAGGCCTTTTCAAAATCTCCCCTAAAAAGTCAACGAGAACCCCGAGTTCGTCTCGGACGAACCGATACGTCCGCTTCTCCGTGTCGCTCCGCTCAATGAACCGCCCATGGCGGAGCGCCAACCTGTCCCGCAGCGTCGGCTCCCGGAGCGCCGTCACCTCGATGTCTTCCATCGACTCGAGCATCGTCCTCAACACGTCGAGAATGTCCGGCCGGTCGACGTCGATCAGGAACCCTCTTCCATACTCCGAGACTCCCGATAATTGTACGATGTTGACACCGAGCATGCCAAGCAACGAGGCGATATCGCCCAACAACCCGGGGCGATCCCGGCGAATGTGATACTGAAAGTAATACTCGGCCACGCCATCTCAACCTTTCCCGAAGTCCTACGACAGGTGGAACGAGTTCGCGAGGTTCGTTCGCACGTTGGCCGGCAGCGAGGCAAAAGTCGCGTCCACACGGGCTGCTTGGGCTTCGGCCCGAACCTGGAGCGCGGCCCACGCGGTGAGTACCGAAGCGGGCAACCGCTTGTCGTCGAGCGCGACCGATGTCAGGTCGAGTACCAGATGCTCTCCAGGCTGCCAAGACTCAGGCGATGCGAGGGTCCGGAACCCGCGAAGCACCTCCGAAGCCGCAAGGTGACCAGGCGCGATGGCGCAGCCTGAACCGGCGGCGGTTCCGAAGTACCCCCAATTCGGGGTGACGCCGCTCAGCGACTGGATCTCGGCAGGTGGCGCGTCGCCCGCCACGACGCCGAGCTCCACGGCATATCCGTACATCGACAAGCTCGGCGCGGATTGCTGGGGAAGCGCGACCACCCGGGCGTTCGCGTTCGTCTGATACAGACCGACGAAGAACGCCTTTTGTTCAGCCACGCTCGCGCCTTGCGGCACATACACAAGACTCGGCACACCGCCTAGGGCCGCGCCACTCGTCGATCCCGACGCCATAGCCGTCATCCAATTCCCGCAGAGCGCCCCGATGCTGTACGCGATGCCGACG
Organism: Alicyclobacillus sendaiensis NBRC 100866; assembly: GCF_001552675.1. GTDB lineage: Bacteria > Bacillota > Bacilli > Alicyclobacillales > Alicyclobacillaceae > Alicyclobacillus > Alicyclobacillus sendaiensis. The sequence goes on along the minus strand of NZ_BCRQ01000002.1, from coordinate 247 downwards.
GGATCCTGCGCAATTTCCGCCACATTGGTCGATGAGGCAAGAGAAGCTGGCCAATCGCTGACCACGAGAAAGCGCACGGAAGGATGGGAAGCTGCCAATTCGTCGACGCCCGGCGCGACGGCGCTCGCGTCTTGGCACACGAGCATGACACCGGTCAACCGGCCCCTTGCGAGCTCCTTCACCGCCTCCGACCGCCATGCGCTCGCCGACACGCGCACGACTTCAACCGCTGTGGCTCCCGCCGTTC
>NZ_BCRQ01000001.1 GCF_001552675.1 Alicyclobacillus sendaiensis NBRC 100866 | reverse complement strand
CGTATGCTTGGCATTCGCCGCAGAGCGTGCTATACTACAGCAACAAGCTCCTGTGATGTTCGTGGGGCAGTTTTGGTTTTCATCCACGCAGGACCTACGGGAATCCGTGTCCGTCTGCGGATGCCATGCCTCGGCGTTGTGGACGGTTGAAACCGGCGGTAGGATACCCACCTTGGAGATGGGGATGCAAAACCGATTGCCCCACGGCAGAACGGGGTTACATACCAAGCCGCTTGTCGACGCGGACATCGCTCGGCGGGCGGCTTTTTCATGTCTGCCCGCGCTCAAGCCGCTCGCCGCCCTCTTGTGCACATCGTTGGCAATAGCCGTAAATCTCGAGCCGGTGGTCGGCAATGTGAAAGTTCGGCACCTGTTGCCGGATTCGGTCGATGGGGCACTCCTCAATGGGAATGGAGGCTCCACATCGCAGGCACACGAGATGGTGGTGATGTCCGCGCGCGCATTGGAGGCGGTAGCGCGCCCTGTCGTCCGCAAACTCCATCGGCTCAATGACGTTCTGCTCCACGAGGATCCCGAGCGTCCGGTAGATGGTGTCGAAACTCACGGACGGGTAGATCTGGCTGACGTGATCGTACACCTCTTTCGCCGAAAAATACCGATCTCGGTTCTCCACGAAGAGATCCACCACCGCACGCCGCTTGCCGGTAAATTTATAGCCTGCCTCTTTCAAAGCCTGAAGAATCGAGGCCGTGGTCTCGTGCACCGGATGCAACTCCCTTCTTTCGCCCCTATCATAAATCGAAATCAATCCGATTTACAAACCGCGCACAACCTGATATACTCCTCTCGGCAACCCAAATCGGAATCGTTCTGATTTGAGAGGGTGGAGAGAGAACATGAAGCGCCCATGGTGGAACACAGCCGCTGCCGCGCTGTCCACCGCGCTCATCGTGACGGGCTGCGGCATCGCCAAGCCCGCGTCGAACAGCGGTGTGCCTGCAGCGCCACAGGCGAACATCCGCGCGGTTGGCGCAGAGAGCGAATACGCGGATCTCATTCGCCAGATTGGCGGGCCGTACGTGTCTGTGACGGCTATCATGTCCAACCCCGCGGTGGATCCGCACGAGTACGAGGCCAACCCGAAGGACGCCATCGCGGTGGCCGAAGCCAACCTCGTTGTGCAAAACGGGCTCGGTTACGATGAGTTTATGAACAAGCTCGAACAGGCGTCTCCGAACCCCAAACGTCTCGTGATTGACGCCGGAGAAGCGCTCGGCTATCAGGCCGACACGGCGAACCCTCATATTTGGTATCAGTTGAATACCATGCCCCGGCTCGCGAAGATCGTCGCGGCCGATTTGGGGAAACTGGATCCCAGCCACGCGGCCTACTTCCAGGCCCGCGCGCGCGCCTTCATTCAATCGCTCAAACCGTGGGACGAGGCGGTGGCCCGCCTCAAAGCGGCTTACCACGGCCGCGGCGCGGCGGTCACCGAGCCGGTGTCGGACTACCTGCTTCAGGAAGCTGGACTCGCCATCAAGACCCCGTGGGCGTTCCAAGCCGCCATCATGAACGGGACAGACCCGTCGCCGCAGGACGTGGCGCTGCAGACGCAGCTCTTCACCCACCACGAGGTGAGCGTCTTCTGCTACAACAAGCAGGTGGTAACCAACGTCACCAAGACGTTTCTCCACCTGGCCGAGCGCGAACATATTCCGACCGTGGCCGTGTACGAGACGGAGCCAACAGGGCTTACGTATCAACGGTGGATGCTTGAAGAGACCAACGCCATCTACAACGCCCTCGCGCACGGCACGTCGCTGGAGGCGATCTCGTGAATCCTGCCATCTCCTTCCGCGATCTCACCGTATCGTACGGCTCCCGCACCGTGTTTGCGCACCTGACGGGTGAGATTCGCGCCGGACAGTTCGTCGGCGTGCTGGGGCCAAACGGGGCCGGGAAATCGACGCTGCTCAAGGCCATCGCGGGCCTCGTCCGGCCCGTTGCAGGCGCGGTCGAGATCGACGGGAAGCCCGTCAGGCGGCGCAACAAGGCCATCGGCTACGTGCCCCAGTCGGTGCAGCTGGACGAGGACGTTCCGCTCACGGGGCGCGATCTCGTCGGACTGGGCCTGGACGGCCATCGCCTGGGCTTCCCCCTTCCGACCAAGGAGCGCCGCGAGGCGATTGACGCGGCGCTCGCACAGGTGAACGCGCTCCACCTGGCGGATCGGCGCATCGGCAGGCTGTCGGGCGGCGAGCGCCAACGGCTGCTGATTGCGCAGGCTGTGGTGTCGAAGCCCCGCGTCCTGCTGCTCGACGAGCCGCTGAACAACCTCGATCTCGCCTCCACCCACCAGGTGGTGGAACTCGTGAAGCGGCTCGCGCACGAGGGCCAGATGGCCGTGCTGCTCGTGGCGCACGACGTGAATCCGCTCATCGGCCGCGCCGACGAGATCCTGTATCTGGCCAACGGAAGGATGGCCAAGGGCGCCTTGGACGACGTGCTGCGCCCCGAGGTGCTGTCCGGCCTCTACGGGTACCCCGTGGAGGTGCTGCGCGCAGGAGGCCGCATCATCGTGGCCGCCGGCGCGATGGACGGTCACGCACACGCCGTCTCGTCGGCCAGCCCAGAGGCGAGCGTGATGCTGCCATGACACTCGGTTGGATCGGCGAAGCGCTCGCGAGCGCGCCCGTCGAGCACGCGCTCATCGCCGGCACCGAAATTGCCTTCCTCTCCGGTCTGGTTGGCGCGTTCGTCATGCTTCGCGGCCAGTCCTTTGCGGGCCACGTGTTGACGGACGTCGGCACCACCGGCGGGGCCGGCGCGTACCTCGTGGGCATGAACGGTTGGTTTGGATTTCTGTCATTTGGCGTCCTGGCGTCTGTCGGGATGGAGCTCGCGGGCGGCCGGACGCGCGGCGAACGCGATCTCGCGACAGGCGTGGTGCTGTCCCTCGCGCTCGGCTTCGGCGCCCTGTTCCTGTACCTCGACGCGCAGCTCGCGCACGCCAACGCATCCATGGCGGTGCTCTTCGGCTCGCTGTTCACGCTCGATCCCGCCCTCGTGCCGTGGATCTCGCTGACGGCGGCCGCCTGCGTGGTGGCGATGCTCCTCATCTGGCGCCCGCTCGCCCTCGCGTCCGTCAACCCGGACCTGGCCCGCGTGCGGGGCGTGCCGGTGCGCGCCATCTCCATCGCGTTCATGGTGGTGCTCGCGGTCGCCGTGGAGACGGACGCCCTCGTGGCCGGATCGCTCCTCGCCACGGCGCTCATCGTGGGGCCAGCGGCGACCGCTGCGCGATTCACCACGAGCCCGCTTCGGGCCGGGCTCGTGGGCGGCCTGCTTGGCGCCCTGCTGGTGGCCGCGAGCGTGCTCTTGTCGTACGACAGCTACACCTGGCTGCCCCAGCACACGAGCTGGCCGGTGAGCTTCTTCGTGGCCGCGTTCACCTTCTTCGCGTACGCGATCGCGGCGGCCACGCATCGGGTGGCGTTTCAGCGCAGAGCGGAGGTCGAGCTGCCATGAACCCGTTCGTGATGTTTGCCTTCCCGTTTGCCCGCCACGCGTTTCTGGCGGCGAGCTTCGTGGCCGTCGCAGCGGGCTGGATTGGCTTCTACGTCGTGCTGCGGGGCACCGCGTTTGCGGCGCACGCGCTCCCGAAAATCGGCTTCGCCGGCGCCAGCGGTGCCCTGCTTTTCGGCGTGAATTCGCTTTTTGGCGTGAGCCTCTATTCGGCCATCGCCGCGCTCGGCATCGGTGCGCTGGCAGAACGGGATCGGCGCGATGTGGCGACGGCCTTGGTGCTCGCCTTGGGACTCGGCACGGGCGCCCTGTTTCTCAGCCTCGGCAACCTGTACGCGGCGGATGCCATGTCGCTCCTGTTTGGCCAGGTGCTCGGCGTGAGCTCGTCCGGCGTGGTGGAGACGGCGTGTGTGTCGGCCGCTGCCATCGCACTGGTCGTGGCTTTTCACCGCGTGCTCCTCTTCACCACCGTCGCTCGGGAAGCCGCCCTCGTGCGCGGCGCGTCCAACCGAACGGCCGATTGGGCGCTACTCGCGAGCTTGGGCCTAGCGACGAGCGCCATGATGCCCGTGGTTGGCGCGCTCCTGTCCTTCAGCCTGCTCGTCGGCCCGGCGCTCGCCGCGCGCCATCTCGCCCACAGGCCCTGGCAAGCGATTGTGCAGAGCATCGCGCTGTCGCTTGTCATCACGTGGCTGTCGCTCTTTTTGTCGTTTGCCCTGGGATGGCCAGTTGGGTTCTTCGTCGCTTGCCTGTCCGCGCTCGCGTACGCGGCTGCGCGCGCCATCTCTCGCGCGCTCGGACGCAAAACCCAGGCTGGCGCCGCTTGAGTGGGTGATGGCCGTTTTTCGACATCTGCTTCACCTTCGATCCCGAGAGCGCTTACACGATTTGCCACTCACGCAAGGCGTCTGATAGCATGGTTCTCGTCATAAGGGTTCGTTCTCGGCGAGGGGGGGAAGAGGATGGACGAACAAGAGCGGCTTCGCCCAAAGACGTGCAAGGAGTCGCGCGCGACGAAGATCCTGCGGGTCTTCCCGGGCGATCTCAACGACCACCACACGATGTTCGGCGGCAAACTGATGGCCTACATTGACGATGTGGCCTCCATCTCGGCGGAGCGTCACGCTCGAGCGCAGACCGTCACGGCGTCGACCGACAGCGTCGACTTCCTGTTGCCCATCACCGAAGGACATTCGGTTTGCCTCACGTCGTACGTGACGTCAACGGGCCGCACGTCGATGGAGGTCTTCGTCAAGGTCGTGATTGAACACCTTCGAACCGGAGAGCGGAAAATCGCGGCGACGGCGTTTCTGACGTTTGTGGCGCTGGGGCCGGACGGTAAACCCATTCCGGTGCCGCCCGTCATTCCCGAGACGCAGGAGGAAAAGGCGCTGTACGAGAGCGCACCGGCGCGCGCCGAGGCTCGCCGGAAACACCGCGAGCAGAGCCGGTTGTTGGCCGCGCACCTGAAGCCGGATCGCCTCTGGGAAATGGTTTGAACGGAGCCGCCCGCGCGGGGCGGCTTTTTTTGTGCGTGGCGACAAGCCTGTGGCTTCAGCGCTCGATGGCGACGCGCTGCCTCGTGCGCGCGGATCGGAGGCAAGCGTCGATCACGCTCATGTTCTTGATGGCGTCCTCGGGCGGAAAGCGAAGTGGCTTATCTTCCAGGATGGCACGGCCGAGATCGTCCACTTCGAGCGCATAGGGGTCGAGCGGATCAAACGTCTCCACGCGATCCCCCTCGGGCGACACGACGCGCAGGGTCACCGGCTCGCCGACAAAGGCGTGCTCCAAGATGAGGCGGCCGTCTGCGCCCACCACCTCGACCTCGTTGCGCTCCGCCGCCCACATGCCGCAGTCGAAGGTGAGCGAGACGCCGCCTTCGAACTCGACGAGGCCCGCGAGGTACATGTCGACGCCGTCGTGCTGGTCCGAGAAAAACGCGTGCGCCGTGGCCGCGACCGGCTCCTCCCCCACGATGAGCCTCGCGGCGGAAATGGGATAGCAGCCGACGTCGTAGAGCGATCCGCCTCCCCAATCGCGGCGGTAGCGGATGTTGCCCATGTCGTGCGCGTTGTTGAACGTAAACGAGCCACGAATTCCGCGCACGGCCCCGATGGCCCCGGAACGGACGAGATGGATCACGCGGTCGTAGCGCGGGTGGTGGCGATACATGAACGCCTCGACGAGATGTACGCCCCGCGCCCGGCATGCGTCAACCATTTCCTGCGCCTCGCGGGCGTCAAGCGCGATGGGCTTTTCGCACAACACGTGCTTGCCCGCCTCAGCCGCGCGCATCGTCCAGGGCTTGTGCAGGTGATTCGGCAGCGGGATGTACACCGCGTCCACGTCGGGGTCCCGGAGGAGATCCTCGTAGCTCCCGCACGCGCGTGGCGCCCCGAACCGGCGCGCCACCTCCTCGGCTTTGGCGCCATCGCGGCTCGCGACGGCGTAAAGCTCCCCTGTCTCGGACGAAAGAATCCCAGGAATCACCTTGCGGATAGCGATATCCGCGCATCCGAGAATGCCAAAGCGGACTTTCCTCATCCGAACACCCCTTCAACCGTCAATCGGCTTCGCCTCCTCTCCATTCTGCCATACCGCGGTGCATGTCGGCGTGATCAGATCTCCGTTGTCGAACAAGGCTGGCGCGATCGGATCTCGCATGTCGAACAAAGGCGGCGAGATCGGATCTTTTTCGACGATTTCGCAGCAGCTCGTGGCGCGAGAGCGCCTTCGTTTGCGGCGCCGCTCCCCGCGCGAGCATAATGAGGACGAGGTGATCCTTCGTGCATCCAGGCCTTCGCGCGACCCTCGCCACGCTCGCCGTCTCGGCAGCGCTCGCGGGGTGTGGGACGGCGCCCGCCACGCCTGCGCCGCCCCATTCGACATCACAAAACGACCAACTTCCCGAGGGCGCGTCCCCCGGCGCGCTCGTGGCGTGCGGATCGACGGAAGTGGCCGAATACGCGGGTGGAAAGTGGGTGTACTTCCCGGCGTCGTCCATTCTGAGCGCGCCGTCGACCCTGTTCGAATCGGTGGACGTGTCGCCGACCGGGGAGGTGGCGGCGGTGACGAGCGGATCGCCCGACGCGTCCACACCCGGCATGTCCTCGGCCAACATGCTGTGGACGTACCACAAGGGCTGGCATCTGGTGTCCATCCGCAACGACACGGACGTTCAATTGCACACCTTCGGACCGGATGGAACGCTGTACGTCGTACCGGACGACGGCACTCTGCCGGGAATTTGGAAACAGACGCCGGGAGGATGGAAGCAGGTCCCTGGCAGCGCGCAGCTCGGTTACATTGCCTCACTCGCCTGGTCGCCGAAAGGCGTGCTCACGGTGGTGTCGGTGCCGGAGAACGGCGCGACGACCGTTTGGCAGTTCAAAGGCGGCCGCTTTGTCGCCGTGACCAGCGCGCACGAGCCGTTCGCCGCGGATTCCCTGACCGTCGGCTTCGCCCCACACGGCGATCTCGCCGTCGGCACGAGCGCGCACGGCGTGTGGATCCGCGAAGGGGGCCGCTTTGTCCAACCGGGCGGCGTGCCGTGCCCCGTCACCGACGTGGGCCAATTCGGCTGGTCCCCTGAGGGCGTGCTCACGGTGAGCGGCAGGGCCGGATCGCAAAACGGCCTGTGGCAGTTTCAAGGCGGACGGTGGCAGCAGGTGCAGGGGGCGGGCCCGAACATCGGTGCGGATAAGATTTACCAGTTCGGCTGGTCTCCGCGAGGCGTGCTGACCGTGAGCGACGCCTCCCGCTGCCAGATCTTCGAGCTCATCGGCGGGCGCTGGACGCCCGTGTGGACCAAGACCCACGCGACCAACCGGAACGCCACGCCGCCAAAATTCGCGTGGTCGCCCCAAGGCGCGCTGGTGACCAACGGCGGCGATCTCGGCGGACTTTGGGAACTGACCTCTGGGGGCGATTGGGTGCCGATTGGCGGCAAATCCTCCCCGTTCGCCGGCGAGGTGGGCGTGAGTTTCACCTTTGCGCCCACGCGGTTTGTTGGCGCGTGAGCAGAGGATTTCGCGGGCCGGGCGGCGAATTGATGCAGCGTTTCAATTGAGTCCAAAGGATGATGACGCATTTTGCAGCCTGTTCCGCAAACGTACATCCCGACGCTCGTGATCCTCTCCTACGTCGTGGCGTCGCTCGCTGCCTACGCCTCGCTCGATCTCGGCCGCCGCGTGCTCGAGACCCGGGCGAATCGCCAGCTCGTCTGGGTGGTGCTCGGCGGCGTCGCCATGGGCATTGGGATTTGGTCCATGCACTTCGTGGCGATGCTCGCGCTGATGCTTCCTGCACAGATGACGTACAACTGGGCCGTCGTCGGCCTGTCGCTGCTCTTCGCCATGGCCGGCCCAGGCGCCGCGCTGTACGTGGTGGCGAGATCCGCCTCGCAGGCGAAGCTCGCCTATGGAGCCCTCTTCATGGGCGCTGGCATCGTGTTCATGCACTACACGGGCATGACCGCCATGAAGGTCGAGGGCGGCGGCTTCTATTATCGCGCGGGACCATTTGTCCTGTCCGTGATCATTGCGGTCGTCGCCTCCTATGTGGCGCTCTGGCTCTCGTTCCGGCTGGCCACGGCGCGAGGATGGCTGGCGCAGATGGCCAAGGTCGTGTGCGCGCTCGTCATGGGCATCGCCATCGCCGGCATGCATTACACGGGCATGTGGGCCACCGTGTTCGTGCTGCCGGCCCGGCGGCTCACGGCCCCCATGGCGTACAGCGGCCCGCTCGCGCTGGTCGTCGCGGTGTTCAGCGTGTTCGTCCTGCTCGCCGCCATCGCCACCGTGATGCTCGACCGGCGGATGCAGGCGGACCGGCGCCGCCTCCGGCTCGCGGACGAGCGGTTTCGCTCCCTGTACACGCATCACTCGGACGCCATCTTCACGCTCGACGCGCGCGGGACCATCGTCGACCAGAATCCCCGCGCGAAGGAGCTCGTGCCCGAGGACCAATTGCGCAAATCCGCCCGGGCGTTCGCGCGCATGATCGATCGGCGGGATCGGCCGAGGGTGTTTGCCGATTACCGGCGAGCGCTGGCCGGCAGCACCACGAACGGCGAGTTCGTGTTGCAAGCGGACGGCAGAGCTCTTTTCATGAGCGCCACGCACATCCCCATCGTGCTGGACGACGAGATCGAGGGCGTGTTTCTGGTGGCGCGCGACGTGACCGCGGAAAAGGCGGCGGCCGAGCGCATGAACTACCTCGCGTTCCACGACACCCTGACGCAGCTCGCCAACCGGCGCCACTTCGAAGCGCGCGTCGACGAATTCATTCGCACCGCCCGCCCGGACGACGAAATGCAGATTTTGTTCGTCGATCTCGACCGGTTCAAATCCGTCAACGACACTCTGGGACACGAGTTCGGAGACAAGCTGCTTCAGGAGATTGCCCGCATTCTGAAGGAGATTGCCGGCGAGGACGCGCTCGTGGCGCGCATGGGGGGCGACGAGTTCACCATCACGCTCTTCCGCCAACCGATGGAGCGCGCTGTCGCGGTCGCGGACGCCATCCTGCACCGCCTGCGCAAACCCGTTCGCGTGGAGGATCGCCCCCTGTACATGACGGCGAGTGTCGGCATCGCGAGCTTCCCGCGCCATGGCATCACGCGCGACATGTTGCTGCGCCATGCCGATCTCGCCATGTACACGGCGAAAGCCGAAGGCCGTAGCACGTACCGCTTGTTCGAGGAGCGGGCGGCCGCCAGTGCGAAGAGCCTGCTGGAGCTCGAACAGGAGCTGCGGACGGCGGTTGAGCGCGGCGAGTTCGAGATTCACTACCAGCCGAAGATCGACATGCGCCGAAAGTCGGTCGTCGGCGTGGAGGCTCTGCTTCGCTGGCGCCGCGCCACCGGCGAGTGCGTGCCACCGTCTGAATTCATTCCCATCGCCGAAGAGACGGGCCTCATCGTACCCATCGGGGAGTGGTGCCTCAGGACCGCGTGTCGCCAAGCCAAGGCGTGGCTCGACGCCGGGCGGCCGCTGCGCGTGGCGGTCAACCTGTCGCCGTATCAGGTGCTGACCGAAGGCTTCCTCGACGTGGTGCGGGACGTCCTCGCTGAAACCGGCCTGCCGCCGGAATACCTCGAAATCGAGGTCACCGAGAGCGCCATGATGGACGCCGAGCGCGCCGAACGATTTCTGGCCGGCTGCCAGGCACTCGGCATCGAGGTGTCGCTCGACGACTTTGGCACGGGCTACAGCTCGTTGAGCCGCCTGACCCACCTCCCGCTCAATGTGGTCAAGATCGATTGCGCCTTCACGCAGCGCGCGGTGGACGGCGGGCGGGCGCGAGCGCTCGTGGCGAGCATCGTGGACATCGCGCACAACCTCGGCATGCGGTGCGTCGCGGAAGGCGTGGAGACGAAAGAACAGCTGTCCGTCATCGAGTCCCTCGGGTGCGACGAGGCGCAGGGGTTCTACTTCGCCCGCCCCGTCCCGCCGTCGGATCTCGAGGCACTGTCCATCACGACGGGATGAGAGGTGGAAGGATATGGGGAGTCCGTTTCGGGTCGGAATCGTCGGCTGCGGACAGATGGCCAACACGTGGGTGACATGTCTCCAACGGGAACCGGACGTGGAGATTGTGGCGCTGGCCGACCTTGATCTGGCGCGAGCGCGGGAGATGGCTGTGAGACACGGGCTGGAGGTGCCCCTCTTCGCGACCGTCGAGGACCTGCTCGACGAAACCCGTCCGAATCTCGTCGTCGATACCGCCATTCCCGAGGCCCGGCGCGAGATCTGCGTGGCTGCGCTCGAGCGGGGCTGCGACGTGATGGCCGAGAAGCCATTCGCACCCACCCGAACGGACGCGGAAGCCATTCTCGACGCCGTGGCGCGATCCGGCAGGCGCTACCTCGTGATGCAGAACCGCCGATATGAACCGCACCTTCGCGCCATTCGGAGGGCCATCGAGCAGGGGCTCATCGGCCGCGTGGAACAGGTCCACGCGGACTTCTTCATCGGCGCTCACTTCGGCGGGTTCCGAGAGCACATGGAACACCCGCTGATCTTGGACATGGCCATCCACACGTTTGACCAGGCGCGGTTCCTGCTGGGCGGCGCCAGAGCGGAGACCGCCCTGTGCCTGGCCTACAACCCGGCGAGCTCCTGGTACCATGGGTACGCGAGCGCCGTCTGCGCGTTCGAGATGGAGGATGGGGCCGTGTTCAGCTATCGCGGCAGTTGGTCCGCGGAGGGATTCCGGACCTCGTGGGAGTCGACGTGGCGCATCGTGGGAAGCCAAGGCACCGTCGTATGGGACGGATCGACCGGTCCTGAAGCGGACGTGGTGGTGGAGGAAGCGGACGGGTTTCTGCGCTCGTCAAGGCGCGTGCGCATCGATGTGGAGCCGATGGATGAACAGGGTCACGCCGCGTGCTTGCGCGAGATGCTCGAAGCCCTGAGGACTGGGCGACCGGCGGAGACCGAATCGACAGACAACGTCGAAAGCGCTCGCATGATGTACGCGGCCATCGAAAGCGCGGCCATCCGAGCCGCCGTGCGCGTCGCCGACGGCAGCCCGGTTGCGCCGCGCTCCTGATGCATCAGAGTCGGACCGGTTCGCTCGCCGCCACCTGGCCGCGGCGGCGCAGGCGGACGGGCGCGGTCTCGCGGATGAAGAACGCCATGATGCCGCTTACAAACGCCCCCGCCGCCGCAATCCACATCGGCGCCGGAAGCCCGAAGTGATCGGCGGCCACGCCCGCGACGGTGGGCATCACGGCGCCGCCAATCAGCTCGCCAACCATCTGCACCAACCCCACCGCGGTGCCGACGTACTTCGGCGAAAGCGACTCGCCCGGGATGACCACCATGAACAGCGGGAAGCACGCCTGCCCTGCGCAGGTCAAAAACCCGAGCACGCACATCAGCGCGACCGAACCGTGCACGAAGATGAGCACGAGCGGCGACAGCACCGCGATGAAGGAGAACAACACCAGCGTCGGCCGGCGCCCCCACTTGTCGGAGATGTACGGGCCCATGAACCCCCAGAAGAATGTCCCCAGGCCCATCGCCGCAGAGATGACGCCCATCTGCTCGCCCGTGTAATGGTCATACTCGACGAGGAACGTCGGCGCGAACGAGGTAAAGGCGAACAGCCAGGTCATCATGAGGATGGCGATGAGCAGCGTGAACCAGATGTTCCAGGTCCGGAAGACCACCGGAAAATCTTCCTTGCGCAGGCGGTGTTCGCTCTTCGCGAGCTCCTCTTTCGACATGCGCTTGTTCGGGTCCTTCATGAAGAAGAGGAGCACGAAGAACATGATGAGTCCCGGAATTCCCGCGACGTAAAAGCCGACGTGCCAGGAGTACTTCGTGGCCGCCCAGGTGAGAATAAGCGGGCCAAACGTCGACCCAATCAGGCCGAGCGCGCTCTGGACAAAGCCCATGTTGAACCCGCGCCTCGCCTCCGAGGAGTCGGCCATCACGGCGGCCTGAGCGATGGGTAGCACCGGTCCTTCGGACACGCCCATCAGGGCGCGAATGCCGAGCATCTGCCCGAAATTCTTCGCTACACCTGTCAGAAAGGACAGCAGCGAAAAGGCCAAGGTGATAGGGACGAGCACGTTCTTGCGCGATCCCAAAAAGTCTGAAATGGTGCCGAAGAAGAAGCCGGAGAGCGCCCAACAAATGGCGAGCACGGACACGATCATGCCGAGCTGAGCGTCGTTCAGCTTGAGATCCGGCGCCACATAGGGAAACAGGTACACCACGCTCAGGCGCTCCATGAAGACGAAGCCGAACGTGAAGAACATCATGAGGACGACGCCATTCTCATACCGCCAGAACGGCTTCTGAGGTCCCTGATCCATGTGCGGAGGTCACCCTTTCCGTGAAATGTTGTCGACATCTTCGCATAACAAACTCGCCTACACTTTATTGCAACCGGTTTCACACGCGCTGCGCCCCTTTTCTCCCCCTCTCCACCTGTTGAACCGCCTCGCTGCCTTCGAACGTACCGGACCCCTGCACCGGGATCAACGCGCATATTCCTACATGCGGAACGCTCCTCCTTTTATTGTCTGACAATGTGATCATACAATATATCATGACATTTTAGATGTCAATCTTGCATTCCTTTCGGAGCAAAAGAAAAACCCGCTTGGACATGACGTCCACAGGCGGGTTCTCTTCGAGGAGCGATGCTTGTCTGGCTCAACGCCACATCCGCCAATCCTTCCACGCCATCCGGGCGAACAGGATGGCCGCAGCAACGGCCGACACGCTGCCAACGCACACGGCCAGCACCAGCAAGACGCCCCACGGGTAAGCGGCCTGCCCCTCCGGGACTCCCGCGCCCGCGTACGCGGCGAGCACGTATTGCTCCGCAAACGTCCACACCGAGATGACGGAAATCAGAAAGAGTGCGACGCATCCCGCGGCGAACCACTTGGCGCGCATCGACCTCCACCTCCTACCAAGGAGACGAGATCGCGCGGGATCATGTTTCAACGCGTCGAACGCCGCCCGGGAGGGAGGCCCACGAAAAGGACGACCCTTCCGCGGCTTGTCCCTACCGCCTTTCCCACCTCAAAGGAGCGCCAATTTCGTGAGTCCCGCCGCGATGAGCCCGGACATCGGAATCGTGACCAGCCACGCGACGAGGATGCGCCCGGCGACGTTCCAGTGCACGCCGCGCGCCCGCTTCGCCGCGCCCGAGCCCATGATGGCGGACGAGATGACATGCGTCGAGCTCACCGGCAGCTTGAACAGCGTGAACCCAAAGATGATGATGGAGCTCGTCAAGTCGGAGGCAAACCCGTTGATGGGCTCAATTTTGATGATTTTCGATCCGACGGTCTTGATGATCCGCCAGCCGCCGGAGGCCGTGCCGAGGCCCATGGCGACGGCGCAGAGCGTCTTGACCCACAGAGGGACGTGCATCGTGTGCTGGTATCCCCCAGCAATGAGGGCAAACGTGATGACCCCCATGGTCTTCTGCGAATCGTTCGTGCCGTGCATAAACGCCTGCGCGGCCGCCGAGAAGCACTGCAGCACGCGGAACACGCGGTTGACCCGGTGCGGCGATCGCCACCCGAACGCGCCGCGAAAAGCCCCCATGATGGCGAAGCCCAGCGCGAAGGCGCAGATGGGCGACGTGATCAGCGCCTCGATGATCGAGGTGAATCCGGCCAGGTTCACCGCGTGAAAACCGGCCGCGCCGATCACGGCTCCCGTCAGCCCGCCGATGAGGGCGTGGGATGAAGAACTCGGAATGCCAAAATACCATGTGAACAAATTCCAGAAGATCGCGGCCACGAGTGCACACAGGACGACGATGGTCCCGTGCGGGATCTTCAGGGGATCCGCAATCTTGCCCCCGATGGTCTTGGCCACGCCAGTGAAGGTCATGGCGCCCATCAGGTTCATCGCGCCCGCGAGCAACACCGCCGCGCGGGGCGACAGAGCCCGCGTCGAGACGCTCGTCGCGATGGCATTTGCGGTGTCATGGAATCCGTTGGTGAAATCGAACACCAGTCCCAGAATCACAATGAGCACAATGACAACCAGCATGCGGACGCACCTCAGGCGTTTTTCAGGATCACGGACTCGAGCACGTCCGCCACATCTTCGCAGCGATCCGTCACGCTCTCCAGAATCTCGTAGATCTCCTTGAGCTTGATGAGTTCAATGGCGTCCTTGCTCTCCGCGAACAGAGACCGAAGCGCGGCGTGCAAAAGCTGGTCCCCGTGCTTCTCCAGGACGTTCAACTCCTTGACGTGTTCGCGAATCTGAAGCAGCTTGCGCTCGTTCAGCTTGTGAATCGCTTCCTGAATCTCCTTGGCACTGCGATGAATGTCCTTGGCAAACTCGATCATCGTCGGCGTGGATCCCGTCACGTCATACAGCGTGAAGCGCACGCTGCAGGCGTGGATGCCGTCGATGATGTCGTCGAGCGTCGTGGCGAGCATGACGTAGTCCTCGCGCTCGAGCGGCGTGATATACGTGTTGTTGAGGAGCGAGATGAGTTTGGAAATCAGTTCATCGCCCTTGTCCTCATACGTCTTCATGCGGCTGGCAAGAGCGCCGAAATCGCCCCCCTGCTCCAGCTCCCGCTGGAACGTCTCCGTCGCCTGTGCGATGTTCTCTGCGATCTCGACCAGAAACGCAAACAGCTGATCACTGCGCTTCGACACGGCTCATCCCCCATTGAATCGAATCGTTAAGAAACTACATGATTCGCGTAAAGATGTCGTGAGTGTTTTGTTAAGTTTCCGTAAAACCTCGTCCAAGTTCGACAACATTCGAGACTTGGACACATTCGAGCCCAAACGCACGCGGGATGGTCCTTGGTGCAGTGTGCCCAATTGCAGCCGATATAGGCCGACGCATCGCGCAGGTCATGGGCGAAAAGGCGTTTGATGGGCTCGCCGCGGGGTCAGAGAGCCGCCGCAGAGCGGTCGCATGATTTCCGCAGGTTGAGGAACGTTAACCGCGAGGTGGTCTGACGATGTCTCGATGTCATCGAGCGTTTGGGGTTCGCCGCGAGGAAAACCGTTGGGGATGGCCCGTGATCGGCGGGATCAGCGTCGGCCTCGGTGCGACACTCCTGTGCATCCCACAGAGTCGCGACGCGCTGTTCAACGCCATCGAGCGGCTGTTCACGCGGACACAGAATGGTGGTGCCGAGCAGCGGCCGTCCGCAAGCCGAAGCCCGTACGGTCCCTGAAGACGTCTGGGCCGCGCACCGCACTGGCGCGGCCTCATCGACCTGCCGGCGCGCGAGACGTGACGCGAGCGCGGGGCCCTGCGAAGAAGTCGTGCAGAACGAGCGCCGCGGACCCGATGGCGCACGCGTCCCGCCCGAGCTGAGAAGCCTGCACCACAACCTTCGCATAAGGGCTCACGAGGCACCGCGACACGATGGCCTGCTGCATCGCGTCCGTCACCATGCGCCCGCCCTCAGCCAGGCGATTGCCGAGGATGATCATGGCCGGGTTCAGCCCGTTCACCAGATTCACCGCGCCCGCGCCGAGGTACCGCCCGACCGTCTGAAACGCCTGGAGCGCAGCCGGATCGGACGCTCGAAACCGGGCGAGCACCTCGTCAAAGTCCAGCTCCTCGCCGGTCAGTTTGGCGTAGACGGCGACGAGCGCCCGCTCCGACGCGTACAGCTCCCAACACCCCACATTGCCGCAGGGACACGTTTCGCCGTGTACATCGATGCTCATGTGACCAAATTCCCCGGCAACGCCGTCGGCGCCGCGGATGAGCTCGTCCCCGACGACAATTCCGGTCCCGATGCCCGTCCCCGCGCTGATGTACACCAGGCTCGACACGTGCGTCGCCGCCCCGTACAGCTTCTCGCCCAGCGCGCCCGCGTTGGCCTCGTTGTCGACGAGCACGGGCTTCCCGAACCAACTCTCCATCATGGCCTTGAGCGGGATGTTCTCCCACTTGAGATGCGGTGCGCGCAGGACCACGCCGCGCGCGAAGTCCACAAGGCCTGGCACGCCGACGCCGATGCCGATGACCCCGTAGCGACTTTCCGGAGCCTCGGCCAGCGCGCGCGCAATCGAGCCCCGAAGCCGCTCGAGCACCTCCTCGGCACCCAGGTTTTTCGGCAGCGGCTCCTCGCGCACGCTGAGCGCGCGAGCAGCAAAGTCGGTGATGGCGACGCGCACGTACTCCACGCCGAGCTCGACGCCAAGCACACTGCCCGCGCTGGCATTGAACAACAGCATGATGGGCCGCCGCCCCACGCGCGATCTCCCCTGCCCTACCTCCAGCACCAAGCCATCCCGAATGAGCTCTTCCGTGAGCGCGGACACCGTCGCTTTGTTCAAGCCCGTCTCGCTCGAAATCTGGCTGCGCGAAATCGGGCTGTGAAACCGAATGCGGTTTAAGACAATCGACTTGTTGATTTCCTTCATCAACGCCTGATCTGCCGTTTTCTCCAAGACGAGTCTCCCCTGCGTGATGATGGATGGCGTCCATGAACCTCGGTTTCATTGTACCTTATTTGACTGCCCGCAAGCGCAAAGGGGGGCGCCCCGCGTTCGCCCGCGGAGCGCCCCTCTTCTCACGTCCTTACATCCGCTCGACGTCCACTCCGCTCCGGTACACCTTCTCGCGCTCGATCTCCGTCACGGCGCCATCCACCCGCACCGTCCCGCGCAGGCGAATGTCCTCGGACGACGCGCCCACCATGAACTCGATCTCGCCCGGCTCCACAACATACCGCATCTCCCGGTTATAAAAGCCAAACTGGTGCGCGGACACCCGGAACCGCACCCGCGCCTTCTCTCCCGGCGCAAGCCCCACCCGCGCGAAGCCGCAGAGCACCTTGACCGGCCGCGTCACGTCCGCCGCCACGTCGCGCCCGTACAGCTGCACCACCTCTTCGCCCGCTCGCGGCCCGACGTTCTCAATCACGCACGACACCTCGACCTCGTCGTGCACGCCCATGACGCTCGGCGACAGCGCCAGATCCCGGTACGCGAACTCCGTGTAGGACAGGCCGTGCCCGAACGGATACAGCGGCAGATTGCTCTCGTCGACATACGCGCCCTTCCAGTGTGACCGCCCGCCCGACGGCTTGTGCCCGTAGTAAATCGGCACCTGCCCCACGCTGCGCGGGATTGTGATGGGCAACTTGCCGGACGGATTGACGTCCCCAAACAGCACGCCAGTCACCGCCTCCGCGCCCTCCTCGCCCGGCAGCCACGCCGCAAGCACGGCGTTCGCCCGCTCCGCGATGTCCGGGATGGCGAGCGGCCGGCCGCTCACGAGCACCACCACCGTCTTCGTGCCCGTCGCGAGCACGCGCCGCACGAGTTCCTCCTGCCGCCCGATGAGCGAAAGCGACGCCCTGTCGCGCGATTCGCCCGTCGTGCACGCGTCCGTGAGCCCGGCGCGATCGCCCACCACCACCACCGCCACGTCCGCCTTCGCCGCAAGCGCCACCGCCTCGTCGAGCTCCGCGTCGTCTCCGCCGAGGATGTCGCATCCCTTCGCGTAGACGACCTGCGCCTGCGATCCGACCCGTTGGCGAATGGCCTCGAGGATGGTCCGCATCGGGATGAACTCGTCCACGTGTTTCACGCCGCTCGGAAGGGGCGTCTGAAACACGTTGTCCTCCGACTGTTCGAGCAGCGACTCGATGTGGCACGGATAGGCGTAATCTCCCACCAAGTTGCGCGTCGTGTGCGCGTTCGGGCCGATCACGGCGATGGTGCCCGCCGCTGCGAGCGGGAGCAGCCCGTCGTTTTTGAGCAGCACCATCGACTTCTCCGCCGCCTCCCGCGCCACCTGGCGCTGCGCCGCGTTGTCGAAGACGGCGATGGCCGCGCCCTCATCGACAAACGGGTGATCGAAGAGGCCGAGCCGGAACTTCCAGGTGAGCACCCGGCGCACGAGTTCGTCGATCTCGGCCGGACTCACGAGCCCTCGCGCCACGGCCTCGATGAGCGGCTTGCCGTACACGTCGCGCGTCGGCAGCTCCACGTCCACGCCAGCCCGCACCGCGAGCGCCGCGGCCTCCGCCTTGTCCCGCGCCACCTGGTGGTATTCGAACAGCTGATTCACGGCGAAGTAGTCCGACACCACGAGCCCTTCGAACCCCCAGCGGCCGCGCAGGGTCTCGCGCAACAGCCCCGGATTGTCGTGGCAGGGCACGCCGTCGAGCTCGTGGTAGCCCGGCATGATGGCGCCTAGCCCCGCCTCGCGCACGGCTGCCTCGAACGGGAAGAGATACACCTCGCGCAGCTCCCGCTCCGGGATGTGCGCCGGCGCCCAGTTCATGCCGCCCTCGGACGCCCCGTAGCCCACGAAGTGCTTGCCGGTTGCCATCACGCCCTGGCTCAGATCATCTCCCTGCAGCCCACGGACGTAGGCGATGCCCATCTGCGCCACGAGGTACGGATCTTCGCCGAACGTCTCCTCCACGCGGCCCCAGCGCGGATCTCGGGCCACGTCGAGGAGCGGCGCGAGCGCCTGGCGCGCCCCTACGGCCCGCATCTGGTCGCGGATGATGGCCCCGATGCGGCGGGCGAGATCGACGTCCCAGGTGCTCGCGATGCCGATGGTCTGCGGGAAGCAGGTGGCGCCTTTGGCCATGTAGCCACTGCACGACTCCTCGTGGATGAGCGCGGGGATGCCGAGGCGCGTGTGATCGCGCAGGTAGCGCTGAATCTGGTTGGCGAGGCGGGCCACATCGGGCGGGTCGAGATTCGTAGCGCCGCCAATGCGGGTCACTTGCCCGATGCCCTGCCCGAGCAGGGCGGCGGCCTTCTCAGCGGAGAACTCGAGGTCATCCAGGACTTCGAACGCCCAGATGGACGTCAGTTGGGCGACCTTTTCTTCCAGCGTCATATCGGCCAAGAGCGCGTCGACGCGCGCTTCAACAGACTGTGCGGGATCAAGATAGATGGGTGTCACGGGAAGCCTCCTCTGCTCGTCAGGCGCCGAAGCGTCTGCTGAATTCAAACGCTTTCATCGATTCGCTTGTCTTTAGCACCAAATTACTAAAACGATTTGGTTGGCGCAATAGGATTTTTCAGCCGATCCCGCCCGCCCAATGAACTCTTTCTGCCCCACGCCAGTCCATGGGTGCGGTGCGATGGAAAGGAGTGATCGCGTGATTCACGCGGCGCTGTTGAACCCGTTTGACGTGCACATCTACCACCTCATCAACGGCCTGGCGGGCAAAAGCAAGCTGCTCGACGACGTCATGATTTTCTTCGCGAAGGATGCGCTGGAGCTCTACGCGGCGCTGTTCATCGCGTACTGGTTTGCCCTTCCGAAGGACGACCTCAGAAGCCGGAATCAACTGGCGGTCGCCGGGCTTTCCGGCGTGCTCGCGCTCGTGTTGAACGTCGTCATCTCCCACTTCGTCTGGTTTCGGCCGCGTCCGTTCGTGGTGTTCCCGAAGGGCACGTACACCCAGCTCATTCCACATCCCGCGGATGCTTCGTTCCCGAGCGATCACAGCGCCGGATCGTGGGGATTCGCAGGTGGATCGTGGGGGCGCACGCCGAGATGGATTTGGCTGCCCTTCACAATCATCGCGGTGCTCGTGATGATCGCCCGCGTGTTTGTCGGCGTGCACTACCCCACCGACGTGATGGGCGGCATGGCCGTAGGCCTGGTGGCGAGTGCCGTGGTGCGGCCGCTCGCGCCGCGCATCATGCCGCTCGCGCGGCTCGTGGCCAAACCGTTTGGCTACGGCAAGGAGGCGCAGGAAGCGCAGCGCACTCGCCGCACGTCGCGCGGGTGAGGCGAGCACGCCCGCACAAGGAGGACGTCCGGCGCGCGGCACGTCGCGCGATGCCCGCAGCGCGCGTTTTTGCATCCGCCAACGGAAAGAGCCCTTCCGCCTGGGTGCGCGAAGGGCTCTTTTCTTTCGTGCGCTTGGGTCAGGTCGGGGCCCGCTCGGCCTTTCTGCGATGGCGCCACCGCCACAGCCACTCGGCGGTGACGCCGACGCCGGCGAGCCACAGCACCAGAAACAGAATCTGACCGATGATGGGGATGCTCGAAAACGCGACGATGAAGCTCACGCCGCAAAGCGCCGCCTTCCACACTTCTCGCGCGCGCTCCCGTCCGACAATCATCCTGCCAATCCAGACCGATACGACGGCCAGGCCCACGAGAGCGCCAAGCGCGTAGAGCGCCAGGCACAGCGCGGCCACGGGAATGCCGACGAGCGTCGCGGCGAAGAGCCCCGCCAAGGCCAATACGGCGAGCGTGACAAACACGCCGCTCAGGCCGGCTCGGCGCGCCGACTTCTCGAGCTCCGCGAGAGGCACCTCGATGCTCTCGCGCAGCGCAGCCGCAATGACGGTCAACAGCGCGGTCAGGACAATTCCGGCGGCAAACAGGCCCATCCAGGCGACGAGCGCGCCGAGTCCCGCGACAATGGCGCCGCTCCAAAACGGATTGCCGAGCGTCGCGTGAAGCAGTTTGTGCACGGTGGCGCCGGGCAGCGTGCGGACGTCGCCGCCGAGATCGATGACCGTATCCACCCGCGCGCTGGGCAGAAGATCCACGTTGCCGTTGACGACGAGGACGTGATCAGCCGTGCCGGCGATGGTCAGATCGTGGCCGACGACAATGATGTCACCGACGGATTGGCCGGGCAACACCTCGGTGGTGCTCGTTCGGATGAGCCCCTGATTCGAGACGACGGACGCCTGCGCGACGGCAGGCGAAGCGATGAGCAACGTGAGGCCGCCGATGGCCGCGGCCAGGCCTCGCTTCACCCGCGTCATCGCCAGACAACCTCGCTTCTGGTCCAATGAAGCGCCCGGCGCAGAAACGTGAGCGACAGCACGAGGATGACGAGGCACAGCGCGCCCAACACCACGAGCCACTCGGCGTGCACGGACCAAGGCAGCGCGAACAGCGCGCGGATTATGGCGAGCGCAAAGTGGAACAGGATGGCCGCCAGCGATGCGGCGGGCAGGCTCACAGCGGCGAGCACGAGCGCCACCCCAACAGCCAGGCTCGCGAAGTACACGTAGGCGAGGCGACGGGACTGCACCTCTTGGCGCGACAGGCCGAGGGCATTCAGGACGCGCATCGGCATGTCGGCCGGTGCCGCGAGCGTTCTCGCCCACGACGCGAGCGCGTGATCGTCGGCCCGCAGGGCATCGACGAGGCGCTGGCAACGGGCGCAGACCTCGAGATGCGCCTCCACGCAGTCCCTGTCGTCTTTCGCGAGCTCGCCGTCCAGGTACGCGGACAACATGGGCTCCACGAACTCACACGATTGCATCAGCTATCACCCCTCTCGCCGCTCAGATGCATGCGCAACTGCATGCGCGCGTGGTGCAGGCGGGATCGCACGGTGCCGATGGGGATGTCGAGCACTTCAGCGATCTCGTCGTACTCCAGCCCGTGGAACGCCCGCAGGACGATCACGGTCCGGTGCTCGGGACTGAGCTTCGCCAATGCGCGCTCGAGATCGATCCGCAGCGAGGCGGCGTCCTCGCCGCCAGCGACGGAACCGTGGATCTCCTCCGTGGGATCTTGCGCGCGGCGCGCTTTGGCCTGCACCATGTCGAGCGAGATGCGGACCGCGATGCGCGCGAGCCACGTCGGAAACGTGCGGTCCTCGCGAAGCCGTCCGAGCGAGCGAAACGCGCGGATGAACGCTTCCTGCGTCGCATCTTCGGCGTCCGCGGCGTTCTGCAGAATGCCATAGGCTGTTCGATATACAAAGGACTGATAATTGCGCACGATGGTTTCAATCGCCTGCGGATCACCGTGCCGCGCTCGGCGTATCAGTTCGAGGTCCGCTTGTTCCAAACGGGCATCACCTCCGTCGGCGAGCGTCGGTCCGCCCCCAAGCCAGGCGCGCCATGGACAGAGCCGCAGCGATCCGCACGATAGACGCCTCCCACCCCGCCGCGGTTCACCGAAAGGATGGGCCCTGCGAAAGCCGCACGCCCCTCTCGCCTCCATTGTACCCGCGTCCACGGCATACAAGAAGCTGGAAAACAAAAATCGGCCGCTCCGCGCGTGGCGGAACAGCCGATTCACTGAGCCTGCGCGTGTTCAGGCGGAGGGCTCAGCAGTTGCCTCCGGGGCAGCCGGGATCGACCGTCACGTTCTTCGTCTCGGGCTGCACGACGTAGCGCGGGACGTTGACGATGAACTGGCGATTGACCCGCACCACGGGCTGAATGATGGGCACCTCCCGGCACACGTAGCAGTCGTTGTACTCGTAGATAGGCGGACATACAATCGGCGGACACGGCTTCATCATGGCGTGTATCCTCCCTTTCGACCCTGAGTATTCGCGGGATACTACAGGATACTGGGCCGCCGGGCTTCTTGGCGCGGCGCGTGTCCCGGATGAGGCCAGCCCGCGCAAAGTTCCCTGTGTGAAACGCCTAGGACACGCCCGGGACGTCGATGGCGTGATCGGCCGTATCCTTGGGGTACCAGCGGATCCCGATGGACGGGTGGACGCCGTCGGAAGGGTAATGAACGACCATGGCGGGATCGATGGGCCGATCGCCGAGCTCCAGCACTGTCCGGCGCGGGTTGTCCGTGTAGAACGTGATCCCGCGCACCTCGTCGAGCGTCGGGGCATGGCGGCCCAAGACGGGATCGTCCACCGCTCGGATGTGGATATACGTGCGGCCGAAGGCGTGCGTCACATCGTAGCGGAGGTGATCCCGGGTGACGTTGTAGTGAAGCAGGCGGCTGGTGCGCGTCACGAGCAGCCTGCCGCTCTGCTCGTGCCGGGCGAGGCGCTCGAGCGCTGCCACGGCGTCCCTCGGCAGGACGCCGGGATACGGCGCGCCGCACAGGTGCTGCGCCACCACGGCAAACCCGCCGTCCGCCTCAAGCCGAGCCAGGTGCGCCTCGGAGAGCTGCTCGTCGAGCCCATACGGCGTCCAGTTCCAGACGACCGCCCCCCGCGGCGTGTAGCGCTCGTTCGTATAGCGCCAAAATCCCCACACCCACCGCCCATCGGCCAACCGCAGCGGAAACACCACCGATGGGCGCGAGAACACGTTGCTGGAGATGTCCGGCCACACAAACTGGATGCCATAGGGAAGGGTGAGATCCGTGTGGTAGTAGGGCGATCTCGGCAGGTCTCCCTGCTGGTACGCGTAAAACCGGCCGCGGCCGCGGGCGCCGAAGTTGTCGACGTTGGACCGGTTGCCGTGGTCCGTCCAGACGTCCACGACGTCGCCGTTCGCCCTTAGCGCGGCGACGGCTTGTGCGGCCAGTTGCCGACGAAACCGCGTGGTGTGCTGGTCGACTTGGCTGAAGTCGCCGTAGGTATGCAGGGTGTCGATCCAGCCATGCTGGATGTAGGCGTGAATGGCCTTCGCGCCGTAGGGCGACTGGCTCGTCCCGAGGAAGTACGAGAGCTCGCGCTGGAGCGGAACGCGCCCCACTTCGTCCACGATGTGGCGCTGGTCGTTTGCGGTATACACGAAAAACGAGTCCGCGTAGTCGAGCCCGAGCCCTTTGCCGATGGGCGTCGCTTCCGTCGTGTTGATGAACCGGTGCACGAGGTTGAACTTGCGCAGCGTCTGACTGTCTGCGTCCGACGAGATCGCCAGCATGGCTCGGTACGGATACGGAAACCGGCGCAGGCCATAGACCATCGGCGCGGCGGAAGTCGACTGCCACGCCACCGCCGCCGGGTGCGGACTGCGAGCCGCGCTCGGACCCTCGACCGCGCGGACCGCGCTCGGCAGCGCCGCGGCTGCCGCGCCCATGGCTGCGCCCGTGATTGCAAGCAGGCGAACCCACCTGATCAACTGCAATCACCTCCTCCTCCTCGTGTTCCCGGAGGAAGAGGGGGCTATGTGGCCCACGGCGCACAGGTTGCAGGAGAATCAGGAAATGTGACCCACCCCACTGCCACGCCCGTCGTCACGTCATCTCGGCATCTTCGGTCGAGCTGTAGGCTCGATCCGCCTCGTCCACATCGGCGGCAAACAAGCCCATGCCAAAATGGCAGTTGGCGCCGAGCGCAATGGGCCCGTACACCGGCTCGGCAAACTCCAGTCGCCAGAACGACCCCCACCGGCCGGGGATGTTCTGTCGCTTGCCGTAGCGCAGCCGACGGAATTTGTGCGCGGGCACGGGCTGTCCCGCGACGTGCGCCGCCGCGAGCGGCGTGATGGCCACGGGTTCCGGCAGGCCACGGAGCTTGAGTTCCTTGCGAATCTGCTCCACGGGCCCGAACTTGGTCCCGCCGTGCTTGGCGTGCCAAGGGTGAAGATACGGCGTGATGGACGCGAAAATGCGCGCGGGGCCTATCAGGTGATCTTCAGGCATAGGCGCCAAAGCTTCGCCAGCCCTCGGAACGCGCCACAGGTCTTCGAGCGAGACGCGCCACCTTCGCTTCGGGCCCGGCCACCAATCCGGCGTGACGAGCGTGCGGATGCGCTCGAGCGCTGCGATCACGCCCTCGGGAAACGGCTCCTGCGCGTAGATGAGGACGTGATCCAGGAGGCCGTCGTGATCGAGATCTTCCGGCAGCACAAATACGTGCTGGTGGCCCCGCCGGCTCACCGCCCCCGGCTCGTTGGGCTCGTGGCCCGTGATGATGAGCGGAGCCGGCTCCTCGCGGTCATCGTAGCGGCTCAGGATGGACTGGTGAAACACTTCTGAGATGTCCAGGGCATCCGTCACGCGCGGGCGACTCGCGGCTGCAATGGCGTAGCGAGCGGCGTTCACCTGTTCTCGAGCGACCAACAGGCGATACGAGCGCCGCGTCCGCCGCGATTCCCGCGCCGCGAATCCCTGCACGGCATAGGTCACCCGCTGCGCAGCGGGCGTCGGCACACCGTCAGCGACTTGGGTCAGGGCGTCGAACAGGTGGGCGAGTCGCCTGCCGGCAATGGTGCCTGAGGACGAGGCGTTCACCCACACGTGCGAAGGCAGCGGACACAGCCACTGCATCAAGACCCGGTGCGCCTCCTCCTCTCCCGTGTCCGTGAACGAGACCGGGCGCGCGTCCACCCGATCCGGCAAGTCGTGCAACACGTCGCAACAAAGCCAGTCCTCGGCCGACCATGCGGATGGAAATTCGGCCAGGATGCGCTCCAGGATCTCGAGTTCAGCCCGCGTGAGGGTCAGATGAGGCCAGGACACGCACAGGGCGGATGGACGCGGGACGCGCAGGACGAAACGCGGCGCGTGACCTTCCGCGCCTCGGCGGGCGATTTCGGCGCCAGGAGGGAGCGTGTAGACCGGCGGCTCAAGCGAGAGCGCTTCCACGAGGGAGTGAAGCGCGCCGAGGCTTGACGCGTGCAAGCGCATGTGGATGGCGGTGATGGCGAGCGCGCGCAAAAGGCGCCACGGCGAAGGGGGCCATTCCACGTCTGATTCCAAGGGATACTCGAGCGGCACAGGGTGCGCGCCTGCGGCAAAACGGAAGGAGATTCCAATCACAGTGCCACTTCCCCTCTCTGCATGATTCGCGCATGGGGACGGCGCGAGCGAGGAGCGAAAGCGACGCAGACCTCCCATCTCTTTCCCAATTCTCAGAAACCTTCATGGGAACGCGTGCCTCCGGCGGAGGCGAGAAGCGGAGCAATCCCGAGATAACGCTTCCTTCCTTACCGTCAATGGGGCCTGCGCTCGACGCTCCGAAGGACAGCCTGACGCACCCATCGTAGTCTTCCTAGGATTGGTCGTCAAGGTCCTCAACGGACCAACGTCGTGCAATTTTGGCCCCTGGAGTGGCAGATCCCTGGGAACGGATGCGCTTTCCTGCTGATTTTTCATTTGATATGCTATTTCATATTCGAATCCGGCATCGGCCGCCCTTTGAGGAGGATCTCATGTCTCAGCTTGTGACCCACGCATTCGACGAGGCGACCGCGCTCTCGTATGACGGCCAACGGTTTCACGGGCACGTGAAGGCCGAGTACTACAACATGGTGGGGCCGTTCGGCGGTGTGACCGCGGCCACCATGCTCAAAGCCGCCCTGTCCCATCCCGAACGCCTCGGCCATCCGCTTGCGCTGACGGTCAACTTCGCGGCGCCCGCCAAGGTGGCTCCGTTCGTCATCGAGGCCATCCCCGTCCGCACGAACCGCTCGACCCAGCATTTCATGCTGACCATGATGCAGGATGGGGAGGTCATCACCACCGCCACAGCCGTCTTCGGTATGCGGCGCGAATCGTTCGTGCACACGGAGGCTGTCATGCCCGACGTGCCAAGACCAGCCGACGTCCCGAGGTTCGTCGCACCCGCGCCGCTCCCGTGGATGCAGTGGTACCATGTTCGCCTCATCCGCGGCTCGGCGTTCGACGACGTTCAGGACGCCACCACCTACCAGTGGATGCGGGACGATCCGCCGCGCCCGCTCGATCACGCCGCGCTCGCCGCGCTCTGCGACACCTTCGTGCCGCGCGTCTATGTCAAACTGAAGCGGCCCGTGCCCATCGGGACCGTGACGTTCACGGTCTATTTTCTCGCCGACCCAGAGACCATTTTCCGCCAAGGGACAAACGAGCTGCTCGGCGTCGCCCGGGCCACCGGCTTTTCCCACGGCTACTTCGACCAAGTCGGCGAAGTGTGGTCTCAGGACGGTGAGCTCTTGGCGACCACGACGCAGCTCGTGTACATGAAGGCGCCCATCAGCGGCTCTTCATGAGCAGATCGATGGCCTCTTGGATGACGTGCTCCGCGGAGCCGTTGCCCGCCAACTCTTCGCGGATGCACTGTTCCATGTTTTCGCCGACGACATACATGATGACGCGATCGACCGCCGTGCGAATGGCCGTGAGCTGATTCACGACTTCTTTGCAGCTCTTGCCCTGTTCCATCATGCCAAGCACCCCGCGCACCTGTCCTTCGATGCGCTTCAGGCGGTTTTTCATCTGAACGTTGTATTCCATAAGAATCCCACCTTTGTCGCCGCAATGTCGGACGGGCGGCATCCGAGAAGCCGG
This sequence comes from Alicyclobacillus sendaiensis NBRC 100866, assembly GCF_001552675.1. Taxonomy (GTDB): domain Bacteria; phylum Bacillota; class Bacilli; order Alicyclobacillales; family Alicyclobacillaceae; genus Alicyclobacillus; species Alicyclobacillus sendaiensis. Next base: position 80,913 of record NZ_BCRQ01000001.1, on the reverse strand, counting down.
CCTCAGTGGATCAAGATACTGATGTTATCGTACAACATATAAAGTGCAACAAGCACGAGGATCGAGCCGAAGATGGTCTGAAGCAGCGACTTGCGGCTGCCCAACTTCGTCGAGACGATCGTGCCCAAAAATCCGCCGGCGATCCCGCCGAGCACGTACAGCGCAAACACGTTCCACGCCACGAGTCCCGAGGCCGCGTACGAGACGGCTGTGGTGACGCCGAAGAGCCCAACCGACACCAGCGAGCTCCCGATGGCGTCAATCATCTCCATCCCCGTCGCAAACATGAGGCCAGGCACAATCAAAAATCCGCCGCCGATGCCAAAGAATCCAGACAACAGCCCCGTAGCGCCGCCCGTGGCAAGCACTCGCCCCCATCGGAACGATCCGGCGGAATCCGCGGCCGCGGGCTTCGCACTGCCGCGGCGCGCCTGGATCAGCGTGCGAACCGCGATGACCAGAATGAGAAGCGCGAACAGAAATAAAAGCGCCTTCCCGTTGAGCATCTTGCCAAAGATGGAGCCCACCACCGCCCCGATGGCGCCTGGGATGGCAAAGGATATGGCGGGCTTCCATCGCACGTGGCCGTGCCGCCAATGCGGGATGAGGTTGATCCACGCGTTGACCGCCACGGCGAGCGCCGTCGTCCCGATGACGATATGGGCGTTGTGGATCCCGACCACATAGAGCAGCAAGGGGACGGCGAGGATGGATCCACCGCCGCCGATGAGCCCCAGCGTGAAGCCGACGACCCCGCCACATGCGATGGCAAGCACAATCTGTAAGCCACTCAGCGCGACCATCGAGCTTCCCCCTCAAATCGTAGTACTCCGCCCGGATCAATACCCATACAGGTATTGATCCGGGCGCAACAATGCCTTGGCTCGCTTCGTAGACTCACCCGTGCACCGCGCAGCGGTTGGGGCCAATCTCCATCTCGCTCGCCTCGTCCGGGGTCGGCGCGAGCTTGCCCATGTTCACCATCCGGATCTGCTGATAGGCGTTTGGCTGCGGCGGCAAGTTCTCCGTCACAGTCGTCACAAATTCGCCCTCGTCCTGAATCTGAAGACCCGGGTTCTTCGCGTAAAGCTCCGACAGCGTCGCAGCCACAACGCCCTCGTCGTTCACCTCGGACGCCCACGCGTAGTGCGCCGGCAGGACGAGGAGATGGCCCGGAAGTTGCCGGTACGTCTCGTACAGCGTCCGCCGCAAGTCCGGCGCAAACTCCTTGGCGCGCCCCGCCAGATCCGGGCGGCCGATGGAACCCACAAACAGGATGTCGCCAGAGAGCAGATACTTGTCATCGACAATGAGCGACGTGCTGCCCGGCGTGTGCCCCGGCGAATGGAGTGCTCGAATGACGATTCGGCTTTGGCCAATGCGAATTTCCTTGCCGTCCGTCAGCGGCTCGTAGGCGTACGTCACTTCGCCCGCGTCGCCCGGCGGCAGGTAGTAAGTCGCGCCCGCGGCCTCCGCCAGCTGGCGCCCGCCTGAGATGTGATCCGCGTGCAGGTGGGTGTCGATCACGGCGACGATCTTCGCGCCCTTCTCCTGGGCGAAGTGCAGGTACACGTCCGTGAAGCGCGCCGGATCGACCACAGCCATCTCACCGTTCGAGACGACGGCGTACGACAGGCATCCCTTGCCGACGCGCAGGAACTGGTACAGGGCGCCGCCAGCGACATCGCCCACCTTGACCGGATGCAGATACTCGCTCCAGGCGCGCATGCCGCCCTGCAAATACGCCACGCGCTCAAGCCCCGCCTTCACGAGCTCCTCCGCGACAAACTTGGACGATCCTTCTTTGGCGCACACCACAAGGATGTCCTTGTCCTTGGGCAGCTTCGGCACCAACTGATCCACGCCGTCCAACAGGTCGAAGTACGGGACGTTCATCGCCTCGATCGCGTCCCCCTCGATGCGCCAGTCCGCAAACGCGTCCTCGTTGCGCACGTCGAGCAGGAAAAACGGTTCGCGGCGCAGAATGCGATCATACACTTCCGCAGGCGTCCAAGCCGTGAGGGTCAGTTCCATCATTCCTCCACCTCCGACTGTTCCACGGGTCCATTCCATGCCGACATGCCAGGCACGACGTTTTTCACGCGCGTGAAGCCGTGATCGGCAAGTATCTGGCAGGCCATGTCGCTGCGGTTGCCCGTGCGGCAGACCACGTAGATGTCTTGGCCTTCGTAGGCCCGAAGCTCGTCGATGCGGGCTTCGAGCGAGCCGAGCGGCACCAACACAGCCCCCGGGATGTGGCCAAACGCGTACTCCATCGGTTCGCGCACGTCGATCACGACGGCGTCTCCCTTGGCTACCCGCTCGGCGAGCTCCTCGTTCGTCGCCACGTGCGGGTACTTCTTCTCCGGCTTCACCTCATCCGGCGCCGCCTTGCGGATGTAGTGGCGAAACACGCCGTCTTTCTCCACCGTGCCGAGGTACTGGTGGCCCGTGCGCGTCGCCCAGCTGCGGATGTCGGCGACGGAGCCGGGATCGGTCGCGAGAACTTCCAGAACCTGGCCAGACTCCATCTCGTCAATGGCCTTCTTCGTGCGCACCATCGGCATCGGGCAAGAAAGCCCCTTGCAGTCGATCAGCTTGTCGACCGTGAACGTCGTCTGCCCAGTCATGCTCGATCAGCCTCCTAGCAGTCTCACTCGTCTATCTATCCGAACGCCCGCCCTGAAGGCGCACGGCGTTTGTCTCCACACCAAGTCATCGGAGCGTCGGATCCGCGCCAGCCGCCCGCGCGCGAGGCGCGGGCTTGCGCGAAACTTTACAGGGCGTCAGAAGGTGATGGTGACGTCCGCGTCGTACGCGAAATCGAGGAAGTTGACGGCTCCGGCGAACTCCACACCGTCGATGAAATCTTCCGGCTTGAGGCCCATCACGTCGACCGTCATCTGGCAAGCGATGAGCCGAACGCCACTCTCCTTCGCCATTTGCAGCATCTCTTGGATGGATGGGACGTTGTGCTTCTTGAAATTTTCCGCAAACGGCTCGTTCTCTGGCTTAAATTTGAGCAGCTGTGCGGAATTCTTGTGGATGATGTTCAGCCCTTCGAAGGTGAAGAAGATGGCTACCTCGGCGTCCGTCGCGACCCCGGCCATGGCGATGTTCAGAACCTTGTAGGCCGTTTCGAGGCCGCCGTTCGATGCGATGATGGCGACTTTCTTCGACATGATGTTCCTCCTCAAATCAAACTCCATGTGGTGATCTCAGCAGGTGGGTCAGCTTTATTGCACAGGCCCGCGCCAGCCGAGCATGCCGCCCATCAGGTTCCACAGATTCGAATACCCCTGGGCCATCAGAAACTGGCATGCGCGTTCGCTGCGCGCCCCGCTCCGGCAGACCATGACGGTCTCTTGATGTGGGTCAATTTCCCGGAACCGCTCCTGCAACTCGCTCAGCGGGATGTTCTTCGCGCCGGGAATCATCCCGGACGCCACTTCCGCAGGTTCGCGCACATCGATAATCTGCAGCTTTTCTCCCCGCTTTAATCGCTCCTCCAGATCCTGAGCCAGGATACCGCGCACTTGGCTCATGCCCATCACCTCCTCGTCCTATCGTACGCTTTCTTGACCGCCGCATTCAGCGACGACAGCTTCATGTACGGTACGGGGTATAGTATAAAAGCGCGCCGCACACATGTCAAGATACCCCCTTAGGTATATTGCGCCGCTCACGCGCATAGCTTGTATCATCCGAAGGACAAGAAGGGGTGACGCGCGTGAGTTGGGAGATGTTCGCCACGCTTCTCGCGATTGGCTTTGCCGGCTCGGTCCTCGCCGGCATGGTGGGCGTCGGAGGCGCCATCGTCAAGTATCCCCTGCTCCTGTATCTGCCTCCGCTCTTGGGCGTGGGCGCGTTCAGCGCGCATCAGGTGGCCGGGATGAGCTCGGTGCAGGTGCTGTGCGCGTCGCTGGCGGCGGCGTGGGCCTACCGGAAGTCAGGCTATCTGCACCGCCGGCTCATCGCCGACATGGGCCTCGCCATGCTCGCCGGGAGCTTTATGGGGGCCTATATGGCCCATTTTTATTCGGAGCGCGTGGTCAACGTCGTCTATGCCGCGCTCGCGACCGCAGCGACGCTCATCATGTTTCGCCCGTCCGCATCGGACGAGTGGCACGGCGACGTCGACGAGATCGACTACCCTCGCCCGTTGGCCGTAGCGCTGGGAGCGCTGGTGGGCCTGTTTTCCGGCGTGGTGGGTTCCGCGGGAGCCTTCCTCCTCATGCCCATCCTCTTAGGGGTCCTTCGCATCCCGACGCGCGTGGCCATCGCGTCATCCATCGCCATCACGTTCGTCGCTTCGCTTGGCGGTTTTGTGGGCAAGTGGGTGGCACACGAGGTGATGTGGGGGCCTGCTTTGGTCCTCGCGTGGGCGAGCGCGGTGGGGGCGCCACTCGGCGCCAAACTGGGCCGGCGCATGGACGCGCGCTGGCTGCGCTGGCTGCTTGCGGCGCTCATCACCGCGACATGCGCGCGGATCTGGATGACGGTGTTCGGATGGTGAGGCGCAAACGGCGCGCCACACGAGGGCTTCCGGGGCTTCCGGGGCGCTCCTTTCGTCGCGCGGAGCGCCCGCGCCCCTTGGGACTCAACCGCCCTCTGCACTCGCCTGCCGTTCGCTTGGGAACCTCACGCCGTCCAATTCTCCGGCGTAAAACAGCCCCATGCCGTAATGGCAGTTGGCGCCGAGGGCAATGGGTCCGTACACGGGCTCTGCAAATTCAATCCGCCACAGCCCGCCGCTTCGCGCGGGAAGCTCCTGGCGCGCGCCGTAGCGCAGCTTGCGAAATTTGCGCGCGTCGTACGGCAAGCCGGCCAACCGAATCTGGGCGAGGGCTTCCACGGACACCGGTTCTGGAAACCCCCGCCGGCGAAGCTCCTCGCGGATCTGATCCGCCGGCCCAAACTTCGCCCCGCCTCGTTTCCAGTGCCAGGGATGCAAATAGGGCGTGATGGAGGTGAAGACGCGCGACGGTCGCACGTAGGCGTCCGGCACGTCATCAGCCGGCTCCCCACGCGAGAACGAGCCTGCTGGCACATGCCACATGCCTTCGAAGTACAGCTGCCAGCGGCGCTCGCGCCCCGGCCACCACTCCGGCGTCTTCAAGGTACGCAAGGCCTGAAGGACGTCCAGATCTTCCTGATCGAATGGCTCGCGCTTGTAGACCAAGACGTGATCGAGATAGCCGTCCAGGTCCTCGTCGACGGGGAGGATGAACGCGTGCGCATGGCCGAGACGCAGGGGCGATCGCGTCTTTGGATCCCGGCCCGTGAGGGCGGGCGTCAGGCGATCTCGTTTCGCGCCGATGAACTCGAGGGCCTCGTGCATGACCTCACCCACGTCGAGCGCGTAGAGGACCCGCGTCCGCACTTTGCTCACAAGCCGAAAGCGCGCGACATTGGCTTGAATCCTTGGCACGTCCCTCCGGAGGGATGCGGACGGCCGCGAGCCGGATGGGACGGCGAGATCCAGCCTGCGGCGCACGTACAGCACGCGAGTGGCGCCAAGCGGCACGTTCAGCCTCTCCTTCTCGATGACGTCGGTGCCAAGGCGCAGGGCGTCGGTGAGGTGGTTCACGCCAGCGAGGCTCGACTTGCGAACCGGCCACTTGCTGCGCACGAGCGGCCACTCGCTCGGCGACACGGGCGCCAAAAGATCCACCATCTCGCCCTCCCCGCGCTCGAGCATCTCGCTCGCCGCGTCGAGCTCCATGGGCATGGCGTCCCAGCGGTCGGGCGGATTGCTCACGAGGCGCGCCTCGCCCCAGCTCTCCGCGCGCCCGAGATACGGCATCAGCGTGGCGATCTCGCCGAGCAGCGCGAGCGCCTCGGCGTCGAGCTGCGCTTCGGGCCAGTACACGCCGAGCGGATCTTCCGGCAGCACGCGCAGAAACGCGTCGTGAACGAGGGTCGTCTTGCCGCCCGCGATGGGCATGAAGTGCTTGGTGTGCGTGTGCACCGCGCGAGGCAGCCTGAAAACGGGCCGTTCCGCGGCGAGCCCCTCAATTAAGCGCTGCAAAACGTCCTCATCGTACCGCTCGCAGAGGCTATAGCGGTGGTACACGCCGATGAGCGTCCGCAGGATGCGCCACGGCGAAGGCGGCCACTCGACGTCCGCCTCGTTGGCGTGGCGCCCCCACGGCGTGGCGTGATACGTTCCTGCGAGGAAACAAAACTCAATCCCAACCACGTGGCCACTTCCCTTGTGCGGTGTCGCCGTCACGACTTGACTTCTTTCACTGCATAGCGCACGCGCAGATTTTCCGCCGCCAAAAGCCCTTCAGCCCGCAGGCGATCGATGAGTCCTGGAAGCTCGCGGTCGATCTCCTCCGCCGTCGGCAGTTCAAACCCGGAAGGCCGAATCACTTCCACCTGCTTGACCTCAAAGTCACATGCCGTGCGGAGGCGGAGCCCCTCACTCAGGAAGTGCTGGATCTTGTAAAGCGCAAAGAGGGTGAGGAACGTCTCCGCGGTGGCGCCGAGACCGTACGAGCGGAGCAGCGCGAGATCCAGGACGAAATACGCGTGAACGCGGCGGGCCACGTATTCATCGCGGTGGAACGGAACATTCCCGAAGCCCTGATTCGTGGGCCCTGTGGGATCGACGCGATCGTTTTTCACCCCGCCGTTCGGCGCGACGCGGGCGTCCTCGGCCTCGATGAAGGAAGAGAGCAGGCGCGAAAGGCGAAGCCTGCCGCCCGCGAGCTCCTTCTTGGCGAGGAAGAGCCCGTGGAGGACGGAATTTGGGTCATACTTGAACACCGTGCGCGCCAGCTTCCGCACGTCCACCGGCAACGACTCGCCGAGCAGGCCAAGCTCTCGCTTGAGAAGTTGCATGACCGTCGTGTCCTTCCCCTCCAAAATGTAGGGAGAGTTCAACCGGTGCGCCTCGAGGACGGAATTGGTCAGAAATCCCCCGTGCTGATCGTACACGTCCACGCGCGGCAGCCCTCGAAGCGGCGGGCGCCAGTCCTCTGCCGCTTCGTCCCAGCACACGCTTTCCAGGCGGTTGGCCATGCTTTGCGGCGACTCCACGAGCAACATGCGGTATGGCTCCGTCGGGTGATCGTATTCAGCCGCGCCAAGGTCGGGAAACCCGGTCGGTTGAAACCGCGTGCCTGCAATGGGCGCGAGTTCGGCACGAAGCAAAAGCCGCGGCGCGGTGTGGAGAGGTTCAACCGAGATGGCCATCGACAAAACCCCTTTCTCACGATTCGAACACGATGTTGTTCTCCGTCGCATCGACGCCCTCGTCCTGGATGGGCCACAGGCGACGCACGAGGACTTCGAGCGACGTCGACGAGATCGGCACGACGGCCGAAGCGAGCAGACGGCGCGGAGAGAGGCCGAAGGTCTCGGTGCCCCGGTGGCGCGGCGCAAGTCCACTCGCGAGCAGGCGGCGCTCCAGGACTTCGCGAGCCCGCACCGCGCTTGGGGGGCGATCCGCAGCGAGGAGCGCCAAGACTTCTCGCGGCACGGGAAGCGAGAAATCTTCCACCGCCGGCGGCTGCCCCGAGCGGCGGAGCGAAACGGCCTGAATCGCATCGCGAAGATTTCGCTCTGCGGTCAAGGTGACGCGCAGGAGTGCGTAAAGATACGGAACCCACGCGGTGGCCGCCTCGAGGCGCGCGGCCTGCGCGCTCTCCCGCGCGAATGCCCTCGGCGGATCCCCACGATACGCGGAAAACGCCCATGCGTAGTCGAGGATGCGATCATCCCGCGTCTGGCCTGACCAAAACCGGCCGAGATGATCGAGACGGGCGGCAAAGCATTCGTGCTGACTGTGAAAGCCCACCTTCGACTTGCTGTTCACCCTAGCTCCAAAACTGCCGTCCTGATGATCCTTGCCTGGGTTGGCCACCTCCGCATCGTCTTTGCGCCGGCGTGCGCGCTCCTCGTCCAACAGGCGACGTTCGGCCAGGGTGATCAGGCAGCGCGTGAGATCCGGGCTGTCGAAGGCGAGCCGAACGCGGGCAGATGACATCTCCTCGTCGCTCGCCCAGTGCCACGCCTGGCGCTTGTCGGTGACCACGGGTGCAAAATACTGGCGGCGCGAGATGTCTCCCACGTCCTGCATCACGCCGATGGCGAGCCCAAGCGCAAACTCGGCCTGCTCCCTGGGCTCCTGAGGCCACGCCCGCTCAATCCACGCCGGGGATTTCAGCTCAAGAGGCGGAATCCGCTTGTGCAGGGCGGGCCGCTTCGCGATGACGCGGTCCAGTTGCGCCACCGCCACGATGAGGTCGCGGACGCGGTGAGGCCCACCGTGCTGACACAGTTGGAATACCGCATCCTCGACGCGGCGGAGCGCTGACAACGCCGAGAGCGGAGGCTCCTCCATGGACGGCAGGGTTTGAACCTGTGTCAACCAGCGGTCGAGATCGTCCAGGACGTCCGCCTCAGGCCGCCGGTGAACGCGAAAGCGGCTGAGAGGCACGGCGTAGTACATGCGCCCGTACCGCTCGAGAAAGGCGTAGCGCTGGAAGCTGTCGATGCCGCGATCGATGCCGAGGCCGGCGCACGCCCGCGCGAAGTCGATGCCGCTCTGCGCCGGGCGCCATCCGACCGACGTCACCCGCGACCGGACCTGCGCTCGCCCTTCTTGGAGAAATTGCTCGAGCTCGGCGAGTGACGCGGGGCGGTGCCAAAGCGGCAGCCACATTTCCGCGCGCGCCTTCTTTCCCTCGTCCGATACGCTCATCGCCCCCTGGCCCCCCGCAGCCGGTCGAACCGTGAAGGGGTACGTGAAGTCGGTGTGCTGGCGGCCGAACTTGCGCGCGGCAGCCGCGGAGAAGAGGATGCCGCCTTCGAGCGAGAAGATGAAGTCCCATGGATTGACGCGGCGGCCGGCCTCGAATCCTGGCCCGGCGTTCGGGCCGCCGTTTTGTCCTGGCTGAAACTGACCGATGGAGACGTTGAGCAGGCCGCTGACCGGCTCGTCGAAGAGCGCGGCGCGGAGCAATCCTTCAGCGGCCTCGGTCGGCGCACCATCCGGGCCGAACAACTCCTGTAGCCGCTGCATGAAGTTGTTTGTGAATTCGAAGTTGCCGTCGTTGCCGCCAGTGCCGTAGATGGGCGCGAACCCCAAACGGTCGGCCGTGATGGCAGCGACGGCGTCGAGCCATTCCACCGCCTCGTCCGGCAATTCGGCGCGCAGGCGCGCGAGGAGCGCCACTTTTTCCTCGTCCTTGGGTTTCTCCGTCAGGGGCGCGCCCTCGAGCACGCGATCCACGGCCCGCAAAGCGTCCCGATACGGCCGAAACCGTTCACCGCTCGTGTTGCGGAGCCAGTCGACCGGCTCGCTGTTTTTCCCGCGGATGAAGCCGCCTCCCCCGTTCCACGGCGCCATGATGGGCGTGGGCCGATACGCGCGCAGGAAGAAATCGACGAGATCGTCCGAAGATAGTTCGGTCCGGAGGCAAAAGACGTCTTGGTGCCAATAGCCGCGAGCGGCGGGATCGGCCTGTTCGGCCACGAGGCGGAGGACGGCCATGGCCTTGAGGTAGCCGGCCATCGGCACCGGGCGGCAACCGAGAAGACGAAGATCATGGCTCACGGGATTCCACCTCCTCCCGGCGCGACGCGCGGCCGTCGGCCACGCGCAGAAGCGCCTCGTACCAAGCGAGTCGAAACGGGCCGTATGCCTGGAGCAGGCGGTGCACGCCTTCGGCCCAGCTTTCCCTGCCGAGCGGATCCGTGCCCATGCGCATGATGGACAGGCTCAGGCGCACCTCTGGCCATTCGCCGAGACCCGGGATGGCATACGCCGCGAGCGCATCGCCCTCCCAGACGCCGCGCGCGAAAAGCCTCCCGTCCGGCGGCACCTGCTCGGTTGCGCTCGCCCGGATCTGGCCGCGGATCTTCCCGTGGTGCGCCGCGATGAGGTAGGCCACCAGGCGGCTGCGAAGGTCATTGACGGCCGCGGGCGGCACTGCGTCGAGATAAGAGAGCGCCGACGCGAGCTCGTGGCGAAATCCGCGGACCCTGCGCGCGGTGAGTGCGGGCGGGGCCAGCGTGGCGACTTCCCCGCGAGCGCCATCCGAAGGCAGGTTTTCGCCGTCCTGCGCCGCCGAGATCGTCCCCGAGCCCGGCTCCGGAGCGGAGGAAGCAGCGTCGGCCACAAGCACCCTCACGCTTGGCATCTTTCCGATCTCGACACCGCTTTTCGCGAGCAGTTCGGGCTCATGGGGAGGATACAGGCTGCCCGATTGCTCTCCGTACTGATCCCGGTACCGCGCTTCGCCGAGCATGGCCAACCGCAGCTTCGCTTGGAAGAGCGGATGCCGTTTGCCTGCGTCGTGCCAGAACGCCGCTTCGCGCAAGGCGTCGGCGAGGTTTTCGTCACCCGCGAGATGGCCGAGCGCCTCCGCCTCACGCACGACATCGCGCGTGTGCGCTGCCAACGTCACTGGCCGCGCAGGGGCCGGTCCGTTATCTTCCTCGGCGTCTTCGGCGTCCACTTCGGTGACAGGCGCGACCTGCACGGGATCCGCAACTTTGACCCAGCTCTCGGGATCAAAGCCCAGCTGTGGATCATACCCGCCGTCTTCCGCGCGAAGGAGGTACAGCCAGCCGGGAAAGACGCGCTGTTCCGACACGAGTTCATACTGTCCGAGAATAGAATTCCACGTGTAGGCGCGCCTGGTTTGCTCCGTTCCGCGCACCTTCCGCTTCCGCTTGAGGTAATCCTGGAGCCTGGAGAGCGGCACGCGACACACGTCTTCCTCGGCCACCTCTCTCAGCCCCTCCGGCGGAGATTCCCCCTCCCAGGCTCCCCAATACACGGACACGGTGCGGTCCTCGATCTCGCGAATGAACGGCGAGACGTCGATGTCGTTCCCGCTCAAATCCGGCGTCGTGTCGAAGAGCTGCAAGAGATCCCGTTGCCGGAGGACGCGGCCATACGCGAGCGGTTCGGCGTCGCGCGGGAGATGGGCGGGACCCACATCCTGGAGCTCCGCGAGTTGAGCGCGAGATCGCTCAAGAGCAGCTGGCGCATACGGCAGACAAGCTTGCTCGTCCGCCCCATCCACGTCGATCCAATACGCGCGGGCCGACGCCCGCTTTCCCGTGCGGTTCAGCCGCCCAAAGCGCTGCACCATGCTCGCCCAAGGCGCCAACTCGGTAACCATGAGCGACGCGTCGATGTCCATACCGGCTTCCACCACCTGCGTGGCCACGAGGATGGCGCGCCGGTCGCCGAGGGCGCGCGCTTCTTCGGCGAGCCAAGCGCGATCCCGTCCGCGGAACTGGCCGTGTACGAGGCGAATGTCCTCGTGCGGCATGGCCTGGCGCAGCGCCTGATACACGGCCTGTGCGCGGCTCACGCGATTCAACACGACAAGCGCCAGTCCATCCACGTGACACTCCGCGGTGAACCAGTCCGCAAGTTGTTTCGCGTACGCGGACGCATTCTTCACGAGCGGCCCGCGAAGCTCCACCGGACAGCGATGAAGGGGCTTCGACGCCGTGAGGCGCTCCTGCAGCGCTTGTCGATCCGCCTCATCGAGCTCCCAGACCTGTATCTCCCTCTCGGCCTTGCGCACGTCCACCGTCTGCAACCACTCCGGGGAGGCAGTGGCCGACATCCAGAGCGTGTGGGCCGGGCCGAACGTGCCAAACTGCTCGCGGAACGCCTGGAGCTGCGCCGTGGTCGCCAGACCATCCCCAAACAGTTGGACCTCGTCGACAATCCACTGCACGTCGTTGTGCAACAGCGCAAACTGGAGCGGCCAGCGAAAGCGGCTCACGCCCCCGTAGCCCCGGTTGAGCGCGCGGGAAAGGATCTGATCCTGCGTGCCGATGAGAATCCACGGCCGATCCGGCTCGAGATCCCACGCGTGATCCACCGACCCACCCATCAGCACCGACAGGCCGATTTCGCCGTCGAGGCCGAGTCTCGCGAGCCAGTCGCGGGCGGTGGCGGCCGTCTGGGAGACCAGCGCCCGCTGCGGCAGGACATACACGAGCCGCATCCCCGTCCGTGAGCGCAGGTCGTCACCGCCGTACTTTCTGCGCCAGGCCCACGCCAGGATGGCGCCCGTCTTGCCCGCACCGGTTGGGATGCGGAGCAAGTCCGGCCACGAGGGAGAGGTGGCGAGACGGATTTGCCACGGGTACGGCGATGCGCCGGTGGCTTGGCGAAAAAATTCAGAGAAGTGCATGGGCGTCACCTTTGGTTGATGTCAAATTTAAATGATTATATTGATCAAAAAACTGACATGCCCGATGATTTCAATCATAACATGGATGGCGATCTTGATATGGATGGCGATTAAGTAAGCATAAAAAACGACTCCCACCCATTGCGCCGCCACCGCGTTCGATGGTATAAAGAGAAATAAGGTTGATGATTTTCTCCTGAGGTCGGGGAGGTGGGCGATGGAGTTTCTTGCGCCTTCATACCCCCGGCCACTTTTGTTTGGGCGCCTTTTTCTCATTTCCTTGTCACCTCCAATCCAAAAAAAGACTGAAGAATCAAAGGGTTATCGAGGAACTGGGCTACGCACATAGCTCTCGCACAGCACCATCTCCCTTTGCACCGTTAGTATAACTGGGCGCGCTCATGAAGTCAAGCCCATAAAAGCATATGGAACAACACTTTGCGACTTGTTGTCTTGAATTAAATCCTGATTCCCAGGCACGCACGACTCTGTGTTGGGCGGTTTCGGGTGGCCATGGCCACAAGACACGTCGGTGAAGTACGCGCAGGCTACTCCTTGATTCGCCTATCAAGCCAGAGCAACGTGATGAGTCGAGTCTCTTCTCAACCACCCAAGGGAAAGAACCCCCTTTGTCATGACAGAGTCGATTGGGGATCCAAAACGAGAACGTGACCAGCGGGACGGGTGGATCGTAGGCGATGCTTATCGATCGCCAGATTGCCCAGTGCGTCTCGCTTCCCAACGCCGGGTTTTATGACTTCAAAGCAAGTACTCAGCATTTATCAACCTGAATTCCGAAATGGCCCTGGATGACTTTTCTCGGGTACGTGTCGGAGTGACCTCCTTCGAATTGGTCACAGCTGGTGCTCATTACCCTCAATCAGAGTTTTATTATCCCCACACTGATTTCTAAGGGCCGTTGAGCGTATAAAGGGATAGGAGCCGTATCGAGAGGATGTCACGAGAAGAAAGAGAAACGACCTCACTGAGCGCAATAGAACCAACGTTGCAGCGCGGACGAAGAGGTGAGGTCTCTTATGTTGAACATTCGAGGAAGCTATGTAAATTTCCTGTCGCTTGAGATGAATACTGCTCGGTTGTCGCAGCACACGCGCGATTTCATATAGGCTCACATAAGTTGACATTCTGTTGTTGCCGCTGTATCATTAGGGGCGAGAGGTCGGGCCCAATTGAAGACATATCCGTTTATGGGCTACAGACGTGTAAGGAGGCCTATTTCCCGACCTCTCATCTTCGTTTATTGTTTTAAATATTATGAAAGTTGGAACTCACGAAAATGGACCGTGGTCTGTTGAAGCCCTATGATGAACTCTCAACGTAGCAGTTAGTTCGTCCGCGTCCTCATGGGGTACGGCGCCTTGAGTGGGCGGTGGCATCCACTGAGAAGCATCTGCGTTAATTCTCGACCACCGATCCGACACAGTTCAATCCCGCCAGCTCGTTCACACCGTCCACGGCGAATCCAGATGCAGCCCCAGATCCTTCCCGAGCACCACGAGGCTGTTCCGCGTGAAATCCTGCGTCCGATAGATGCGCACGCTGTCCTCGTCGCGGCGGATCACGTCCCCAAGTCTATGCACGAGTTCCACGTAGCGCGTCTGATCCAGGACGCACTCGAACACCGACTTCTGCACGCGCTGGCCGTATCCCTCACACGCCTGCGCAACGCGCCGAAGGCGCCGTTGGCCCTCTTTGGTATCCGTGGCGACGTCGTAGGTCACAACGTAGAACATGCCCGCGCCCCCTATCCGCGGTACAAAAACGGCGTGTAGCCAAGCCCTTGCGAGCGGATGGCCCGAGCGAGCATCCTCGCCTGCACGTCGAGCAGTCGCCCGTACGCCACCGGCTGCTTGAGCAACGGGTGTTCGATCTCGACCTGCTTTCGCCTGTCCCACTCGCCAAAAAGCGTCCTTCTGCCCGCCTCGGTCAACTCCCAAGCTCCGCCCGGCAGCGGCTCGAAGTCGGATAGCTGAAGCTGACGGCGGTTGAAGAGCGAGAGCATGACGCGATCGGCCAGAATGGGACGCATCTCCTCCACCAAGTCGAGCGCAAGCGATGGACGCCCCGGGCGCAGCGTGTGCAGAAAGCCGATTTGGGGATCCAACCCCACGCCGAGCAGGGCGCTCTCCGCGTCCCGCGTGAGCAGGGCGTAGAGGAAAGAGAGAACAGCGTTCACGGGATCGCGCGGGGGACGGCGGTTGCGCCCGTCGAAAGCCAGGGCCGCGCGGATGGGAGGCGCGAGCAGATGCCTAAGCGCCAAGAAATACCTCCGCGCGGCTACGCCTTCAATCCCGCGCACCTCGTCAGGGTGTGAAGCCGAGGGAAGCTTGCGAAGTTCGCGGGCGAGATCGTCGGCCACCTCGCGAACGATGGCCCGATCCGCTGGATCTGCGACATCGCGCGCAGCCTTCAGGACGAGCTGGCGCTGGTTGTGGACCTTTCCCGCGACGATGGCTCGCATGATGGCGAGGGAGCGATCTGGAGAACGGGCCGCGTCGTGTTGGGCGGTTCGCAGAAGGACGTTGCCCGAGAGGCGGCCCTCGATGCGGTACAGGAAGCGGCCTTGCCGGGTCATGCGCACCACGGATCGACCTTCGGCGGCGCACCGCTCGAGCAGAGGCGAGGTGAAGGAGACGCGGCCGATCCCGACAATCGATTCAAGCAGGTGCATCGGCACGCGCGCGAGCGTCGCGCCCTCCAACGTCACCACCACAGTGTCTTGGTGCACGCGCACGACAGCGCCGTCCCGCTGTACGAACAGCGTTTTCAGAATCACAGGCGGCACGGGACTTCACCCCCGAGATCTTGTTCAATCATGCGCCAGAACGCCGCATCCGAAGGTTGTTTCGCCCAGTGCGGCAGACACGCGGGTTGAAGTGAACAGTGGACACAGCGCCTGTCTGCCACGGGCTGCGGCACCTCGTTTCGCACGAGCATGTCCCGCACGCGCGCGATCACGTCCATGGTCTGAGCGCGCAGCGCGTCATCGAAGATCACCCGCGACCGCCGGTGGCTATGGATGTGAAAGACGGCCCCTTCGGGAACGTCAGTTTGAAACATCTCCTCGAGGCACAGCGCTTGTGCACAGAGCTGGATCTGCTGCGCGCGACTCCGACGCACCTTGCCGTGCTTGAACTCGATGGGATAGGGTGTTT
Organism: Alicyclobacillus sendaiensis NBRC 100866; assembly: GCF_001552675.1. GTDB lineage: Bacteria > Bacillota > Bacilli > Alicyclobacillales > Alicyclobacillaceae > Alicyclobacillus > Alicyclobacillus sendaiensis. Next base: position 65,561 of record NZ_BCRQ01000001.1, on the reverse strand, counting down.
CGCCGTGCCATTCGACCACGTCGCAGCGGCCGATGATGCCGAGGCGGTCTGACCACACGCGCATGCCGGTGACGATCTTGTGCCCGCGGGCGGAAAACACGTGGTCCTCGTCAACCCGGTGGTGCAGAAGGTGACCGTTCATCGTGAGCTCGTTCTCCAGGAAGGTCTGTTCCACGTGGATCAGCGCGCACTGGCGCGGGCAGTACGCGTAGTGCTGCAGCGCCGAGATGGGGATTAACCTGTCGTCCTCCACCGTTCATCCCCCTTGTTTCCCTCGTTGTTTTCGTTGTAGCCATAGGATGCCCAGGTCAGAGGCAGATCATACTCAGATGGACAAGGCTGGAACGAGAAGCGAGCGGACCGCGTGGCCCGTGGACGCCTCGCTGCCACGTGGATTCGATGCAATGGCATGCTGCGGCGGCGGGACTGGGAGACTTAGAGCATGCTGAGAAGAGCCCTTGCAGAGTACGCGATCCGCGAACCTGTATCGGTGTGCAAATGCCCGGGGGTTCGCGCAGAGAGGAAAATCCGCGCCAGCACTGGACTTTTGGTGAAAAACAGGGTATTATGCAACCATCAATGGTTTGAGGATTTGGCACGCTGCGAGTAGGTTCGCGTTTTTCGCCCGCAAACCCGCGCTAGAAGCGGGCTGTGGAGGCAAGGGTCACTCCGCCGTGATCGTCGGCGGCCCCATTGAAGCTAGAACGGACCTTGCGCCCTATCTCGAGTCGGCCAAGTCACTCCGCCGTGATCGTCGGCGGCCCCATTGAAGCAGCGCCTCGCGGATTCCCTCCGCGTCGATGTCGAGGTCACTCCGCCGTGATCGTCGGCGGCCCCATTGAAGCCACAATGTCATCAATCGAAAAGTCATTGACCTCAACTTCGTCACTCCGCCGTGATCGTCGGCGGCCCCATTGAAGCTGGAACGATCACTGCTCCTGCGGCTCCTGATCCAACTTCGTCACTCCGCCGTGATCGTCGGCGGCCCCATTGAAGCCGCATCCTCGGCCATGCGCTGTTTCAACAGGTGTACTGTCACTCCGCCGTGATCGTCGGCGGCCCCATTGAAGCAAGACACCGCCCTCTACGTCCATAGGCCGCTGTTGGTCACTCCGCCGTGATCGTCGGCGGCCCCATTGAAGCGTATTACACCAGCGCTGCCTCCGAACCGAACCGCTCGTCACTCCGCCGTGATCGTCGGCGGCCCCATTGAAGCCACAGTGGAAGACGTGCGCGGCATTCCTTTGCCTGATGTCACTCCGCCGTGATCGTCGGCGGCCCCATTGAAGCACCTTTTGCCGGATCGTATCGCTCCCAGGCTTGCCAAGTCACTCCGCCGTGATCGTCGGCGGCCCCATTGAAGCATATAGATTATGGTAGTCATACAGGATCTTCCAGATCTCGTCACTCCGCCGTGATCGCCGGCGGCCCCATTGAAGCCCGGCCGGGGCGCGGCCACGCCCAGCGTCACTCCGCCCTGATCCAGGCCGCCGCGGGGCAACTCAATCGCAACAGCAAAGGCCGCTTCTTCAGCGAAGCGGCCTTTTGCATGGGTGGCGAGCGCTCAGCGATACACGTCGCTCCCGCCGGTTCGAAATGCCTCGGCTCTCTCCCGCATGCCTTCGGCAATCGCGTCGTCCAGCTCCAGCCCCCGCGCCTCGGCGTACGCGCGAAGGTCTTGGGTGATCCGCATGCTGCAGAATTTCGGCCCACACATCGAACAGAAGTGCGCTGTCTTCGCAGGCTCCGCCGGCAACGTCTCGTCGTGGAACTGCTCGGCGCGGACGGGATCGAGCGCGAGATGGAACTGGTCGCGCCAGCGGAATTCAAACCTCGCCTTCGAAAGCGCATCATCCCAGTGCTGTGCCCGAGGATGTCCCTTCGCCACATCGGCTGCATGCGCCGCGATTTTGTAGGCGATCACGCCGTCTTTCACATCGTCGCGGTTGGGCAGACCCAGGTGTTCCTTCGGCGTGACGTAGCAAAGCATGGCCGTACCGTGCCACGCGATCATGGCTGCCCCGATGGCCGAGGTGATGTGATCATAGCCAGGCGCGATGTCCGTCACGATGGGGCCGAGCGTGTAGAACGGCGCGTCATGGCAGAGTTCACGCTCGCGGATGACGTTCTCCTCAATGAGGTGCAACGGAATGTGACCCGGGCCTTCAATCATCACCTGGACGTCGTGAGCCCATGCGCGTTCGGTCAATTCCCCCAGCGTCTCCAGTTCGGCAAATTGCGCCTCGTCGTTGGCGTCGGCAATCGATCCCGGCCGCAGGCCGTCGCCCAGCGAAATCGACACGTCGTATGCGGCGAGAATTTCGCAAATCTCGTCAAAGTGAGTGTACAGGAAGTTCTCCTGGTGATGGGCCAGGCACCACGCAGCCATGATGGATCCGCCGCGGGAGACGATGCCCGTCACCCGATTGGCCGTGAGCGGAATGTACTGCAGTCGCACGCCTGCGTGAATGGTGAAGTAATCCACCCCTTGTTCGGCCTGCTCGATGAGGGTCTCTCGATAAACCTCCCACGACAAGTCCGGGATGCTGCCTCCGACCTTCTCCAACGCCTGATAGATGGGTACCGTGCCAATGGGCACGGGCGCGTTTCGAACAATCCACTCGCGCGTCTCGTGAATGTGCTTCCCCGTTGAGAGGTCCATCACGGTGTCCGCGCCCCACAGAATGGCCCATCGCATCTTCTCGACTTCTTCCTCGAGGGAAGAGGATACGACGGAATTCCCGATGTTTGCGTTGACCTTGACGTGGAATTTCCGCCCGATGATCATCGGCTCGAGTTCCGGGTGGTTGATGTTGGCCGGAATGATGGCTCGACCGCTTGCAACTTCCTGGCGCACGAACTCCGGATCCATCCCTTCGCGAATGGCCACAAACTCCATTTCGGGCGTAATGATGCCCCGTCTGGCGTAATGCATCTGTGTGACGATTCGGCCCGGCTTGGCGCGCCGCGCATGCCGGCGGAAAGGCAAAAGCGCCTCGTCCACATCGGCCGGCCTCGTCGGCGCTTTCCACTCGGTGTCGCCGCGCTCGTCAATCCAAGCCGCGCGAAGCGGTGGCAACCCGGCGCGCAGATCGATGTCCATCTGCGAATCGGTATAGGGCCCGCTGGTGTCGTAGACGCGGATGGGTGTGTTGTCGCGCCATCCGGAGGCCGTGCGCGTGGGTTCGAGTTCGATCTCGCGCATGGGCACGCGCAGATCCGGGCGCGATCCGGAAATGTAAACCTTGCGGCTTGCTGGGAAATACGGGGCAAAGCCTGTGCTCTTCACGACAAACCCTCCTCATTCGGGAGGGGCGGATGGGCGCCCGACGGCCCTGACCTTTGGGGAGTTCGCAGGGGCAAAGCGCCATACCGTCGGCTGGCACAGCATGGCCACGCTTCATGGGCCACACCCAAAGGAACGCGCCGCCTGCCGCGGATCAGCGCTCGACGGAGATTCTGCACTTCATCGCAATCCCTACGCTGGCATTACCCAGATCAGGTTCAACGGTCGGCAGCTCCATAGCCGCCCTCTCAGCCCGGTGACACCGAGCTCCCGTGTGTGCAGCTGACAGTTCCATGATAGGACGAATATGCGCGGGGAGCAATCTGTATTCCGAAATCTCTGATCTCTCGATCACGCGAAGGGCCGCGCACCGACTGGCGCGCGGCCTGTGAAGGAGCCGCAGGAGATCAGGACGCCTTGGCCTCCACCTTGCGCGCGTCGGCGCGTTCGCCTCGCGGCGCAAGGAGCAGGTACACCAACCCGGTCACAATCGGTGCGGCGTACGCGGACACGTCTGCGCCGCCGAACCAAGCGTTGGTCAGCGGGCTCTGCCACAGAGCGCTGTTGACCGACAGGAAGGTTGCCGCAGCCCCCACGACGAAGGCGGCGATGGCCCGCCAGTTGACCCCGCCGTTGTACCAATAGACGGAGGTCGGCGATGCATCGACGAGATCGTGCGCGAAATACCGACCTCGGACGATGAAATGGTGAACCATGTAAATGGCTGCCCAGGGTCCCATGACCGTGATCATGAGATCCAGGAAGTTCTCGAAGAAGTCGACGAAGTTGTTGGAGAAGAACAGAGCGTAAATGCCGATGGCCGTGCAGATGGCGCCGTCCAAGGCAACGGCGAAGTGGCGCTTCAGCCGAATCCCCATGGAGAGAAAGCTCATGCCGGAGCTGTATGCATTGAGGTAGTTGGCGCAGATGTCGCCGAGCACCACGACAATCAGGAACGGAATGGCGGCCCACTCCGGAATGGCCTTCGCGATGGCCATAACGGGATTCTGAGAGAAGTCCTTGGCGCTGATCACGGTGCCGAGCACCACGCCGAGCCCCATCATGATGAAGTTGGCCAAGCCGCCCCCGAGGAACGTCGCCCACACCATGCGGCTCGTCTTGGTCTCCTTCGGCAGGTAGCGGGAATAATCAGCTGCGAAGTTCGCCCAACCGTAGAAGGTGCTCGCAAGTCCAACGGAGAGCGCGAGCAGGAAGGTGGGGAACACCCCGTGGGCAGCGAGCGCGCTCGCGGGCGGGTTGAAGTTCCATTTGACATCAGGCAACACAGCGAAGAGCACGAGCACCGTGCAGGCGGCGAGAATGATGGCGAGCACGCGCTGCATGACCACAAGCGTGGCATGGCCCAGAATCGGCACGAGATACGTCAGAAACAGCGTGATGACGAGCGCCACAAGCGTGGGACCGACGCCGGTCGACGGAAGCCCGACGTACTGCGCGAGGCTCAGCATCGCCCAGACGGTGAGCACCATGGTCACGCTCTCCCAACCGACTGCGGTGAACCAGCTGAAAAACGCGGGAATCTTGCCGCCGTGCACGCCGAACGCGGCCCGAGAAATGGTGAGCGTCACCGTGCCTGCGCGCGGACCGGTCGCCACGTACAGCCCGAGCGCCGCAAACGAAATGGAACACAAAAGGACGATGAGAAGGCTCTCCCACACGTTCAAACCGAAGACGCCCGTGAAAAGCTGCCCGGTCACGACACCTGTAAACGTCAGGACTGCGGCGAACCACACGTAGAACAATTCGCGCGGCATCCCGTGGCGATGGTGTTCCGCGATGATGCCGTTGCCCTCTGTTTCGAGTCGAAACGCCTCGTCGACCTGTGCCGTTTGACGAAGCTCGTCCGCGGTGGCCATGGGCCGAACTCCCCCTCTTGTTTGGTGATGAAAAACAGAAAAGACCTCGGGCGACCGAACCCGTCGGTTCGTCTCGCCATGAGGCCGTTGACGGAGAGATCGGGCACGATGCGCTCGCACACGAGCCATGGTCCCAAGCTCGCGGGAACGCCCAATCGCGGCACCGCTCTATGACAACGGCCCCGTAGCGCAAGCGATTCTCGGTCGCTTGGTAGAGACTGCCGAGCCATATTCCCGGCATTATACGAGGCCTTTTGGATCACACGCCTAGTGTATCGAGCGCCGAGGCGCGAATCAATGGAAGATATCTCACGCGGGCGGCGAAACGGTGACGTTTGTGCAATTGTTACAAATTCGACACGAGGGATTCGTTGGGCCGGTCTTTCGACGTGATCGTCAAATAACCGACGGCCGCGATGATGCAAAGCGTGGTGGCCAGTGCCACAGCGCCGCGCCCGAAGCCCAAGCCGCCGTACGCCTTCTCCACACCCAGCCAATCCGCAAACGACGCGCCAAGCGGTCTCGTCATGACATACGAGAACCAAAACGCGAAGATCTCGTTCATGCCCGCCCACCGCTTCAGCAAAAAAGGCGCGCCAAATAGCACGGCGAACAGAATGCCTGACGCGAAGTAACCCAGGTGAAGCGTGGTGGCCGTCATGTCGCCGCAGGCCGTGCCCATGGCGAAGGTGGCCAGGACAGCGGCCCAATAAAACAACTCGCGGCGCCTCGTCACGATGCTGTGAATGTCGAGCGTGCGTTCGACGCGATACCAGGCCATGAACACCACGGCCAATAGGATGGCAAACGCCGTGGTGGACGCCCAGTAGGGCACGCCGAGCACAATGTGGATGGCGTCGGCCACCATGGTGCCGAATACAGCCACCATCGTGACGAACGTCCAGTAGATGTAGGGCACATACCGCTTGGCGCGGTACTGGAGCCAAAACGCAATGCCAAACGCGATGGCGCCGAGCACCACCGCCAGGTACTTGTTGAGGTGCAAGACCAGAAAGTCCGAGGTCGCTTCTCCCATGGCCGTGGTCAGCAGCTTCACAATCCAAAACCACACCGTGATCTCCGGCACCTTGATGACCAACGGCCGTATGCGCCGCGTACTCGCGCGCGCCGTGGACATGCCGATCCCCCCTGTGTGCGCGTCCCTTGCGCGCCGTCCATGATCCACGGTGATGGACGCCGCGGCGGCCCAACAGGTTCAACGCGATCGCGGCGCGAACAGGGCGAGTACTTCTGGCGCGTAGCCTCGGCGAGCACCCTGGCAACTGATGGCGCGGCGAACCTGAAGGGGGCGGCACTCGGCGCGGCGGTACGCCCGCTCCGTGAAGGGCGTCAGGTGATTTGAGATGAGGACGGGAATGCCGCGATCGGCGAGCTCTTCCGCAATGCGGGCGAGATCCCGCTGCTCCGCTTCGCCAAACCCCTGCGCCGCGTACTGGCGAAAGTTTGCCGTTTTCGAGAGCGGGACATACGGCGGATCGCAGTACACCACGTCGCCCGGCTCGGCCATGCGCATCACCTCGCGAAAGTCGACGCACAACAACTCGGCGCACCGGACTTTCTCGTAGAAATATCGCATCTCCCGCTCGGGGAAATAGGGCCGCTTGTACCGGCCGAACGGCACGTTGAAGCGCCCGTCGGCGTTATACCGGCAAAGCCCGTTGTAGCCATGCCGATTCAGGTACACAAACAGAGCGGATCGCCTCACCACGTCGCGCGAAGCGTTAAACTCCTCCCTGAGCGCGTAGTAGACCTCCGGACAGTTGTTCTCAGGAATGAACAGCTGCCGGCATTCCTCGATGAACGCCTCGCCGTACTCGTTCAGCACGCGGTACAGGGCGATCACGTCCGCATTGATGTCCGACAGCACGTACGTGGGATAGCTGGTATTCAGAAACACGGCGCCAGACCCAACAAATGGCTCGATCAGACGCCGCCCGGGCGGCAGCACCCGCTGAATATAAGGAAGAAGGCGGTACTTGCCCCCTGCCCACTTGAGAAAAGGCTTCACGCCCGCCGCCTCCCCTCGCGGCCGCACGAGGCGGCTCGTCTGCCCCCTATTCTAAACGGAGGCAGATCCGCCGTCTACCGCAAGAGGAAACACGGATCGATCTCGGCCAAGGAGTGGATCCCGACCGAGACCGATCCGCTCACTCCACGTCGTATCCCGCCTCTTCCACCGCGGACCGCAGCGCGGTCACGGGCGTGGAATCGGCATGCGTGACGACAGCCTCCCCCTTCTCAAGGCTCACGTCCACGCTGGAGACGCCCTCGACCGCCGTCAGCGCGCGCGTCACCGAGCGGACGCAGCCGTCGCACGTCATGCCCTTCACGCGCAGGGTTGTCGTCGCCATCAGCTCACCTCCCCTCGCCGCGGTTCTTGCTTCCCTTACAGCTTGGTGAACTGGCGCAGGACCTGAATCAGCTCCTCGACTTTTTCTTCTTCGCGATCCCGCTCGCGCAACGCCTCGGCGACGCATCCGCGCGTGTGGGATTCGAGAATAGCCAGCCCGACTTGGTGCAGAGCGCTTTTCACCGCGGCAATCTGGACCAGAATATCGATGCAATATCGCCCGTCTTCGACCATCTTTTGGAGCCCGCGCACTTGGCCCTCAATTCGCCGCAGGCGGCGAAGCAGATCCGGCTTCATCGGCTCGTAGCTGTGCGCATGTCCATGCGATTCGTCCGCGTGCAATGGGTCCACGTCTTTCCCTCCGGCGCCCGGACCCGCCGGGCATCAACTGTGCCTCGCTACGCCTATTGTATACGAAACCCCTGTACGGTATCCACCTCCCGCGCGCCGCCGGGGTGCCGCTCGCCGAGCGACGGACGTGATGAAGACGACGGATGTCGTCGATCATCGACACGCAGAGGTTGTCCTTTGTCCATCCTTGGGTTATGCTGGTGTCAACATACCGAGGCACGTAGGGCATCGCATTCAGCGTGGAATCCTGCGCGCCGACGAGATGGACGGCACCTCAGAAGATGCCCTCGGCCCCGCGAGGCTTTGATCCACGTGCATCTTGCATCCTCAGCCCTACCCGGCGGCGAGATCATTCCTCGTTGTACGTTCTCAATCGCGAACGACCTCCAGGTTTCGACCCACAAAGGACGCTCTCGCACACAGGATTCGAGGACACCGCGGTGGTCGCGCCGAGATCGCCAATGAAAAGATGCATTTACACAACATGTATAGATATACATATTCAATAGATCTGATATACGGATTTCCTTTTTAGATATTCTTTGATACAATCGCACACAAACGAGACTCCGGGAAAGGTGGTGAGTCGACTTCCCCGGCGGCGGACAAGGGCGACCGCAGGAAGTGACACTCATCGCACATTCCACCTGAAGGAGGAGAAGGCGAATGGCCAACTTGGAGTATACCCTGGCGCAAAGCGGCACGATTCACATTGCGGAGGATGTGATTCAGACCATCGCCGGCGCGGCCATGTCTGAAATCGAAGGCGTGGCGAAGATGGCCGGTTCCGCGGTGAGCGGGTTGGCAGAGCAGATCACCGGTCGGCGCAATTTGACGCGCGGCGTGAAAGTTGAATTCGCCGATGACGCCTGCACGCTGACCGTTCAGGTCGTGCTCCGGTATGGGTATCGAATCCCGGATGTCGCGGCACAGATTCAGGAGCACGTCCAGGCCTCGGTCGAGCAATACACGGGGCTGCGCGTCGCAGCTGTCCACGTGCATGTCATCGGTTTGTCGCTCCGAGACGAAGACGAAGAAGGCGAAGGATTCGGTTTCCCAAGCAAGGTTTCAAATCTGATCCAGCAGGGCACGGTTCTGGTCAAGCAAGGGTACGACACGGCGAAGAGCAAAGTTCAGTCGGCCACGCAGGCGACCAAGGAAGCTGCTGCGGGCGCGATGGAAACGGCAAAGGAAAAGGCGCAGCAGGTGATGGACGCAGCGGCGGAAAAAGCTCAGCAGGGCGCTGAAGCGGTGAAACAGACGGCGCAATCGGCGTACGAGGCGTCGAAGGACGCAGCGCAGCAAGGTGCGGAAGCCGTCAAAGACGTCGCGAGCCGGGCTGCGGACGCCGCGAAGGACGCCGCAGATCGCGCGGCGGTCAAGGCAAAGGACCAAATGCGCGAGTAGCATTCGTCCATATGAGGGGGAATGAAGGTGAACCTGTTTGACCGCCTGCTCCTGTTCATTCTGTCCATCGTGTCCCTGATCCTGGGCGTCGCCGTCGCTCTCGTCGGCGCAGCCGTCCCCATTGGCTGGGCCCAAATGGAGTTGACCCGGTATCCGTACAACGTCGTGACGATGGTGGTGGGCGGCGTCACCGCCCTCATCGCCATCCGATTCCTGTTCTTCCGGCGGCGGCGGGACCCAAAGCTGGACGCCGTCATGGTCACGGGCGATCACGGCCCCATCCGGATCGCCTACGACACCATCATCCAGCTCGCCAACCGGCGCGGTTCCCAACTCCGGGGCGTGTCCTCGTTTGAAACGGTCGTTCGCCAGGGTCAAGGAGGTCTCATTCTGACACTGCGCATGCGCGTCCTGCCGGACATCGACATCGCAGCCGTCGCGAAAGAGGCGCAAAACGCGGTGAAATCGTATCTCGAAGAGACAACGCACGTGCCTGTGGAGCGGGTCCTCGTCCAGGTGACCGAACTCGGCGATGGCAACCGAGCCATGCGCGTTTGGAGTGGTAGCGGTGCGTGAAACCTTGCGTGAAGCGTGGGAATGGCTGATCAACTTGCCGCATCGATATCACGGCCTGATGCTGGGTTTCGCTGTGTGGGTGGCGTGGATGATTGTAGGATTCTGGAGAATGGTGCTACTGGCGGTGCTCATTGCGCTCTTCTATTGGTTCGGGCGCATCTGGGAACAGGAAGGTTCCTTGGCCGGCATCGCAGAGCGCCTCTTGGGGTTCCTCGCCAACCGCAGGCGCCCGCGCGACGGCATGTGAGTTCTGCGCACGGCATGGAAAACGCCGCCGAGTCACAGCCCGGCGGCGTTTTCCATCATCACGCCCGCTTCAGCGGCTGGCGTCGCCAAAGTCAACGCCCTGCACGTAGACGTGGATCTGCGTGTTGTCCATGCCGATGTAACGATTCAGCGCGTCCGCGACCCGCTCCTGCACGTTCACTGCCGTATCATAGATGTTAACGCCGTACTGCACGATGATGTACAGACCGACCTTAACGTCATCGCCATTCGGACCGATTTGGACGTCCACCCCGCGCTCCAGGTTCTCGCGCCTCAGCACCTCGTTCAGGCGATCCATGACCTGGCGACGCGGAGCCATCCCGGCCAACCCGGGGCATTCCAGCGCGGCCATGCCTGCAATTTTCGCAACGACCTCTTCCGCAATCTGCACCTTACCCAGGCTGGTCTCCACCGTCTTCGGCATCCTATCACTCCTGCAGGATTCACAACTTTCCTCTATTGTACCATGTATTTCGGCATGCCGCAAAGGATTTTTCGTCGATTTCAATCCAGCCGACCGTTCATCGCAATCTTCCGGCACATTTCGCGAAACTGTGCTACAATGAGAGCCATCTGCGAAACACGACTCCATCGCGGCCACAGAGGGGATTTCCATGAACGACGCGCTGCGCCTAAAAGTCTGCAATCTTCTTCACGAAAATGCGAAATTGAGCCCTGAAACCATTGCGCGAATGCTCGGCGAGAGGCCGGACGTGATCGAAAAGACCATTGAGGAATTGGAGCAGGAAAAAGTCATCCTGCGCTATTCCGCCGTTGTCAACTGGGAGAAGCTCCCCGTCAATCAAGTGACGGCCGTGATCGCTGTCAAGGTGCTCCCACAGCGGGAGGTCGGTTTCGACGCCATCGCGCGCAAGATCTATCGCTTCGACGAGGTGAAGTCCGTCTCGCTGATGTCCGGGGGCTACGACCTTCAGGTGACGGTCGTAGGGCGAGATCTCCGCGAGGTCTCCAGGTTCGTGTCTGAGAAGCTGGCGACGCTCGAAAACGTCACGTCCACGGCGACGCACTTCCTGCTCAAGACGTACAAGTCGGACGGCGTCATCTACGACGACACCGATGGAGAAAGGCGACTGATGATCACGCCATGAACACGCTATATGAACGTTTGTCCCCCGTCGTTCGCAATCTTCCCCCGTCTGGCATCCGCCGGTTTTTCGATCTCGCCAGTCAAATGCAGGACGTCATCTCGCTCGGCGTGGGCGAACCCGACTTCGTGACCCCTTGGCACGTGCGCGAGGCGTGCATGTACTCCCTGGAGCAGGGCTACACGACGTACACACCCAATCGGGGGCTCCCCGAGCTGTGCGTCGAGATCGCCAAATATCTCACGAAGTTTGGACTCACGTACGATCCGTCCCACGAGGTTCTCGTCACCGTCGGCGGAAGCGAGGCCATCGATCTCGCGCTGCGGGCGCTGGTGTGCCCAGGCGACGAGGTCCTCATCCCTGTCCCGACATACGTCAGCTACAAGCCCTGCGCGCTGCTCGCGGGCGCAGACGTGGTGGAACTGCCCACCTACGCGGAGGACGGTTTTCGACTCACTGCTGATGCCCTGGAGCGAGCCATCACGCCACGAAGCAAGGTGCTCGTCTTGTGTTTTCCGAACAATCCGACCGGTGCGGTCATGGACAAGGAAGACCTCCAGGCCATCGCGGAGGTCGTCCAGCGCCACGACCTGTTTGTGGTGTCCGACGAGATTTACGCCGAGCTGACGTATGGCAGCCAACACGTGAGCATCGCCGCCATCCCCGGAATGCGAGAGCGCACCGTCGTGGTGAGCGGCATGTCGAAGGCGTACGCCATGACGGGCTGGCGCATCGGCTACGCGGCCGGGCCGGAGCCCATCATCTCGGCCATGCTCAAGATTCACCAGTACACCATCATGTGCGCGCCGCACATGGCGCAGCGGGCCGCACTCGAAGCGCTGCGAAACGGGGACGACGAGCGGGATCGCATGGTGGAGAGCTACGACAGGCGGAGAAAGCTGATTGTGGCAGGGCTGAACGAAATCGGGCTGCCGTGCCACGAGCCGCGGGGCGCGTTCTACGCGTTCCCCGACATCCGCCCCACGGGGCTCACGTCAGAACAGTTCGCGGAACGGCTGCTTCTGGAGCAGGGCGTGGCCGTGGTCCCGGGCAACGTGTTTGGCGATCCCGGCGAGGGTTTCGTCCGCTGCTCGTACGCCACCTCGGTGGAACTCATCGAAGAGGCGCTCCGGCGCATCCGGACCTTCGTGGAACACCTCAGCTATCATCCCGTGCGGTGACGCCGAGAACGAGCGATGCCTTCTGCGGCGCGCGCTCCCGCGCGAGCCACGCGCCGCAGAAGCCGATGGCCGCAAACGCCGTCGGGATCGCCAGCGCGAAGTGGAAGCCGAGAGCGCGCGATGCCGGCACGGAGCTCAGCACGACGCCAAACAGCGCAGGGAGCAAGACGGCGCTGAGGAAGCCCCCCATGTTGGCGAAGCCCGATGCAATCCCTACGCGTTCCACGGCAAACGTCTCGCGCACCAACGCGAAGGTCAGCGAGCTGCCCCCGTTGCCGAAGCCAATCACGAGGAGAAGCGCGGACACAAGGCCGAGCGACGGCCGCATGCCCATGCTCACCCACACCAACCAGCTGGCGAGGGTGAGCGCGTGGACCGCGAGGTACAGGCGCTTCACGTGCCCGAACCGGCTTGCGAGCCAGCTCGTCGTCGGCCCGCCGGCCATCGCGCCCAAAAGTCCCAGCATGACGAGCGCGCTGGCAGACGATCTCGCCATGTGAAAGACCTGCATGAGGTACGGAACAGCCCAGGAGCCCATGAACCCCACGTACGTTCCCACCAGCCCAAAGTGGCACATCGCAAGGGCGTAGGCCTGCCGCGAGCCGAACGTCTCGCGAATCGCCTGCCGGACGTGCAAAGGTCTCACCGGCTGACCCGCCCGGGCCCCATCGTCCGGAAACATGCGGCGCGGCCGGCGGATGACGACGATTTCGAGCGCCACGGCCAACAGGATCAAAACGGCGCTCACCGCGATAAAAAGGCTGCGCCAACCCCAGGCTCGAATGAACAAGGCATAAGGAACCGTCGCCGTCAGCGAGCCAAAGCCCGCCGCAATGCCAATGACCCCGAGCAGCGCCACAAACTCCTGCGCTCGAAACCATTCGTTCAAAATGGCCACGAGATTGACGAAAATGGTGGCATCCCCGACGCCGACGAGCAGACGGGCCATCTCTAACATCCAGGGTGCCGCGGCAAGGCCCGTCAGGAGCGTTCCCACCCCGTTGATGGCCGTGCCGGCTACGAGCAAGCGCCCGGGTCCAAACCTGTCCGACAAGAGCCCCACGGGCACCTGCAAAAGCGCGTACGCGAGAAACTGGATGCCGTCCATGAGCCCGAGAGCACCCGGACTCATGTGGAAATCGGACATCCACACGTTGGTCACGAGCCCGGGCGCGGTCCGCTGACTGACAATGAGATAGTAGGCGGCGAGCGCGGTGAACAGCACGAACCAACGGTATGGACTCTCCTGGCGCGACACCATCGTCACTCTCCTCGTAAACGCGAGAAAACGGAGGCAGGTCGCATAGCCTCCGTTTCAGCTCGAAATCCGCACAGATAGGGCTGTATCTCGATTGTACCGCAAGGACAGGAAAAGACCAACCGGAGCTAGCTCGCGTCCGGTCGTCACAGGTTTGAGGCGTCGGAAGCGGGCGCGGTCTTTGCGCGGCCCATGCGACCGAGCCCAATCAGGCACAGACACAGGGCGGCGCAACCCAAGATGGTGAGCCCAAACGGCCAGGCGTCGCGCGCACCCCCGACGCCAGGCAAGGGCGACGTGATGCTGCCGAAGAGAAACGGCAAAATCCCGAGCACTGCGGATGCCGTACCCGCTCGTTCTCCATGGTTTTGCATGGCGAGCGACGTGCAGGCAGGTCCGATGAACCCGTTCGCCGCGTTCAACACAAACAAGGCTCCAACGAGAACGGGGAACGGCCCGTGCAGGCCCGCGGTGAAACATGCGCAAAGCCCAGCCGACGCCCCCACCCACAGCGCTCCGTGCAGGAGTCGCTTCACCGGCACGCGCGGTGCAAGCATCCTGAGCGCTTGCGCTGCGGCCATAAGCCCGACTCCGTTCGACGCAAAGACTGCCGAATAGACAATCGGGTTGAGCCCATACAGCGTCTCATACACGAACGGACTTCCCGCCACATACGCGAAAATCGCCCCCATGTACAGGCCTGAAATCACCGCGTAGACGGTAAACGTCTTATCTCTCAGCACGGCGAGGTACGCCGTTCCCGGCGCCCCCGCGCTTCGGCTCACCCTTCGCGCGCGCGGCAGCGTCTCCGGCAACACAAATCTGGCCATCACGAAGAGTACCATTCCCACCGCAGTCAGGAGCCAAAAGATGCCTCGCCACCCCGCGGCGGTGAGGACCATGCCACCAACCAGAGGCGAAATGAGGGGCGAGACGCTGCCGATGATCGACGTCAAAGCATACAACCTCGTCAACGCAAGCCCTTCAAATTCATCTCTGACCATGGCGCGAGGAATAGACAGGGCCGCGCCTGCTCCGCAGCCCTGGATCCATCGCATCGCGACGAAACAGGCCGCGTTCGGGGACAGGGCGCAGCCCAACGAGGCCAGCGTGAATAAGCCCATGCCCCACGCGAGCGGACGGCGGCGCCCCCACACGTCGGAGAGCGGCCCCGCCGCGGCCTGACCGCACGCCAGACCTAACATGCCCATCGTGAGGCTCAATTGAATCACCGCCGGACTCGCGTGCAGTTGGCTCGCAAGGTCCGGAAAGGCCGACAGGTACATGTCGACCGTGAACGGCCCCAGGGCGGAAAACACCGCCACCCAGGCGGCGAACATGGCCGGCCGCAACGTCATCCCCTCCGCGAATCTTCGCCGCGCTTCCGTTCACCGACCAGCGCGCCTGAACACGGAATCACGATTGCCGCATCGTGCTGATGTCAATCACGAACCGGTACCGCACGTCCGACTTCAGCACGCGCTCCCACGCCGCGTCGATCTCGTCCGCCGAAATCATCTCAATCTCCGGCGTCACCCCGTGTGCCGCGCAGAAATCGAGCATCTCCTGCGTCTCGCGAATGCCGCCGATGCACGAACCCGCGAACGACCGCCTGTGAGTGATAAGCGGGAACGCGTTCACCTCGAGCGCCTCCGGCGGCGCGCCCACGTTGACGAGCGTCCCGTCCGTCTTCAGCAGCTCGAGATACGCATTGATGGGGATCTTGGCAGACACCGTGTTGATGATGAGATCGAAACGGCCCGCGAGCTGGCGGAAGGTCTCCGGATCGCTCGTCGCGTAATACGCTTTTGCCCCGAGGCGCAGCCCATCCTCCTTTTTGCGCAGCGACTGGGACAGCACCGTCACCTCCGCCCCCATCGCCTTCGCGAGCTTCACGGCCATGTGGCCGAGCCCACCGAGGCCGATCACGGCGACTTCCTTTCCGGGCCCCGCCTGCCAGTGGCGCAGCGGCGAATACGTCGTGATCCCCGCGCACAGGAGCGGAGCGGCCTTGTCGAGGGGCAGCGCATCCGGAATTCGAAGGACGAAGTCTTCTTTCACGACGATGTGCGTGGAATAGCCTCCCATGGTGTATTGACCATAGCGGTCCACGCTCCCGTAGGTCTGAATGTTGCCCTTCACACAGTACTGCTCATCGCCGCGCTTGCAGTTCTCGCATTCGCCGCACGAGTCGACCATGCAGCCCACCCCGACGCGATCGCCCGGCTTGAATCGGGTCACCGCGGGGCCGACCTCCTTGACGATGCCAGTGATCTCGTGCCCGGGCACAAAGGGATACCGCACTTCGCCCCACTCGCCGCGGGCCGAATGAATGTCGGAGTGGCAGATCCCGCAGTATTGGATTTCAATCAGCACGTCCTCGGGTTGAAGCGCCCGCCGCTCAATCTCGATGGCGTGAAACGGGCTCTCCTTGCTCAGCACGCCTCGCGCTTGGACTCGCATTGCGCCAACCTCCCCACTGGCGAATTACACAACCATGTAGTAAGCTTCGAACGTGTACGATTGTAGCGCAGCGCGGCCCGAGGGCCATGGACACGTCGCGCGCCGATGCGCATTAGTACACATTTGCGCGAAAAGTGTGGCCTCTTTCGAATTGGAAACGAAGGAGCAGTGAGGAAAGCAAGGAAAGGAAGCGAGGAGGACGAGCCCAGTGGATCGGCGAGTACAGAAATCGCGCCAGGCGATTCGCGAGGCGTTCGTGGGCCTCATGAAGGAGAAGGATTTCGAGCATATCACGGTCCAGGACATCACGGACCGCGCCAACGTCAGCCGAAAGACGTTCTATCTCCATTTTCTGGACAAATACGACCTGTTGGATCGCATCATTGAGGACGCCATTCGGGAGATGGACGAGTTCGGCCGGTGCGTCTGTGAACTCGACTGGGTCCCGGCCACCGAACACTGCTTTCAATATCTCGCGGACCGGTACGACTTCTTCGGTACCATGCTGACCCAAGCAGGGGCGCCTTACTTCCGCCGGCGCTACGTCGAATCCTGCATGAGCTCGTTCCGGGAGGAGATTCGCAAAGTCGTGGGCCGTCAACCGCTGCCGGAGGAAGAGGTCATCCTCCAGTTCGTCGTGCACGCCTACGTCGGAACGGTGGAGTGGTGGCTGCAACAGGGCATGCCCCATCCGCCGAAGGTCATGGCGGATCGCGTAGGGCGCATGCTGGAAGCCGTCTACGCACAACTGCCCACGCTCCGACGCCCCGTCGCGGAACGCGAAACCCCGGCGGCGCCGCTCGCCCAGTTGGACCCAGGCGCGTAAACCCAAGGCAGCGCACCGCGCCGCGACATGCGGGAGATGCGCTGCCCACGCCGCTCACACCACCTGCACTGCGCCGTCACGAAAGGGAGAGAATGGCGTCTCGAAGCACGTCGACGATGTGCTGAATGTCCCCTTCAGACACCACGAAAGGCGGACACAGCGTCACGACATTGTTGCCACCCGGCGTGGTGTCGCCATTTTTCCCGACGATCACGCCGCGCGCCTTGCACTCCGCCACCACGCGAGCCACGAGATCCGGCGCCAGCGGCGCACGCGTCGCCCTGTCCTCGACCATCTCCACGCCCGCCAGCAGGCCAAATGTGCGGATGTCCCCCACGTGCGGCAGATCCTCAAGCCGCGCCAGTTCCCCCGCCAGCACATCGCCCAACGTGCGGGCGCGATCGACCAGGTTCTCGCGCTCCATGATATCGAGCGTCGCGAGCCCTACGGCGCAGGAGGCCGGGTGACCGCCGAACGTATTGACATGCCGCAGGTGCGCGTAGTCCTCACTCGTCGCGAAGGCTGCGTCGAAAATCTCCGCGCGCACCGCGGTCGCGGCGAGCGGCAGATAGCCGCTCGTGATGCCCTTGGCCATCGTCACGATGTCCGGGCGCACGCCGAAGCGCTGATGGCCAAAGGGCGCACCCGTCCGCCCAAAGCCGCAGATCACCTCATCCACAATGAGCAGTGCGCCGTGCCGATCACAGATCTCCCGTAGTTTGGGCAGGTAACCGTCCGGCGTGACGAGGACACCTCCGCCCGTGATGACGGGCTCGGCGATCACGGCCGCGATGGTCGCATCCACTTCCCAACGCATGACGTCACCCACGTGGCGCGCGCACTCCAGGGCACACGTCGCCGGCTGTTTGGCGAACGGGCAGCGATAGCAATCGGGCGGTGGGACGTGAACGAAGCCCGGCGCCAACGGCTCGTAGCGGTACTTCCGGTCAAACTGTCCGGACGCCGCAAGTGCCCCCATCGTGTTTCCGTGGTACGCGCGGTAGCGCGAGACAATCTTCCAGCGATGCGGCTCATCCCGCTGCGCGTGGTATTGGCGCGCGATCTTGAACGCGACCTCGTTGGCCTCCGAGCCGCTGTTCGAGAAAAAGACGCGGTACTCACCACCGAGCCAAGTGGAAATTCGCTCAGCCAACTCGATGGCGGGCGAGTGGGTTTGAGTCAGAGGATAATACGGCATCTCCGTCAGCTGGCGATAGGCCGCCTCAGCGAGTTCCCGCCGCGAATAACCGAGGTTCACGCACCAAAGCCCCGACATCGCGTCCAAATACTTGCGCCCGTCCACGTCAAAGACATAGGGGCCGTCGCCCCGAACGACGTGCAGCGGATGTTGCGCCGCCTCGTAGGGCACCATGCCGTGCCACACGTAGCGCCTATCCTTCTCGAGCCACGCCGATCTGCCCGCGCCAAGCACCTCGTTTTCGACCGCCATGCGCATCCCTCTTTCGCGTCCGTGAGGAATTAGGTTGAGGCCAGTGTACCATACGTCTCCGGCCTGCGATCTCGGTAAAACTGCCACGTCTCGCGCACCTCGCGGATGACCTCGCGGTCCATGTCGGCGATGACAATCTCGTCCTGATCTCGCGAAGCAACGCGCACAAAGTTGCCCCGCGGGTCGACCAGGTACGACTGCGTCGATCACGGCCGCCGTGTTGGAATACACGCCGGGCATGGCCTCCTCGTAGAGGGGAACAACGAGGACCCTTTCGTGACGCTTCGCCACCTCTTGCATCAACTGAACGGTTGGGCTCCAGCAAAAACGATGGACAACCCACTCGGTGATCCGTTGACGAGCGTTCAGGTGTAAAATGGTTGACAGCGGAAGGTGAGTGGCATGGAACCAACGGATATTCGGGGCGTGATTCTTTCCCGCGCGACGCGTCGCCAGGCCATTGGGTTGTTCTGTGCGCTCGCGTTGATCTTCGCTGCCTACCTAGCCACCGGGAGCCTCGTCGGCCACCTGCCGGTCGACTCTGCCGGCTGGTTCTGGTTAGATCTCCCTTCTTTTGCGCTGCTGGCTTGTGTTTTGGCTGTCTATGCCAAGTGGCGAGGAGAGCAGCGAGAAGTCGCGGTTCGTTGGCAGGCAGATGCGCGCATCTGCGAAATCGCAGGGGCTTCCTGTGAGGGGACCTGGGAGGTCATGGGCAAGTCCTTGCAGAGAGTGAGCGAATGGACGGTTGCTGTGGTGTTTCTCGCTGCCATTGCCGTCGGAATGGCGGCCTTAGGCGTCTCGGAGCTTGCCCATTCGCACCATGTCCGCGACATGGCGCACGGCATGCAGATGCTGTGCGATGCCTCGGGGCCCAGCGTGCTGATTCTCTTGAATTGGCCCTTCCGTGCGGGGCGCTTTCGATACGTGGTCACCTTGCGGCGCGGCCCGGAGCGGATGCGCGTGTTGATCTGATATGGATGAGGCCAACCTGATGTGTGGCAAAGAGATGGACCCACCGCCGTCCATCATCGGTTGCATCGCCCCTAGTCGAGTGCGCACCTTGGAAGGAGGCCATCGTGCAGCTCTTCCCTTTCCGTGCGGTGTTCTTGAACAGTTCAAAACCTTCTTCAAATCGACCGTTTGTCAAATGACCCTCCTCTGCTCCAACCGGACGATCTCCTGATTTTTACGCTTCCTGCAGAAAACAACTTCGTTTAGGAGATTTCTAACTCAATCCATCCCAAGTACCTTCGGGGTTCTCAACCTCCTTACCATCGACAAACTCAAACACTGCATAAAGGAGCTCACGGTTCCCACTCAACTGTATCATGGTCTTTGTTCCGACAACTTTGGGCACGGCCATCAAATTACCCAGCACATCCATCTATTCAAGTTCCGCACGAACCTCATCAGCAGAGTATCTACCTTGTCGATACCGCCTTAGCACACCTTTCCTTTGAGGTGTTCACGACATAGGTATCGTTTTCACCGTGCTGCCAGCAGATGAAACGTCGTATCGGACCTCTTCCAGGCATAAGCCTCCAGAATGAACTCCTACTCCCTTTCGCGCACGCCATTCACCTTATCACTTCGACAATGAGTCGACCGTTGCACAAAGACCACCATGCTCACCACAGACACCCCGTACCCAAACATTCTCGCCCTGCCCCTCGCCCCCCTTCTTAGCTCCCGGCACGGTATGACTCTCGAATCCACTTCTTCGATGCGCCCTCGCGCTTTACCCCCGCCAAATCCCACGCCTTTATGCTTCCGCCGCCCATCGCTCACAGGCGCGAAAAAAGACGGGCGAATCCAGGCTTTTGACCCGAATTCCCCCGTGCTGTAGCGAACAACTTATTTTCTCAGGGACAAATTGGTTGGATGTGAAGAACTTGATTTTGCGAACCGGAGCTCTCCCGGTCCGCCTTCGCGCGTCACTCTACCGTCACGCTCTTCGCCAAGTTCCGCGGCTTGTCGACGTCGTTCCCCCGCGCTACCGCCGCGTAGTACGCCAACAGCTGCAGCGGAATCACCGCCGCCACCGGCGCGAGCAACGGCATCGTCTTGGGCAAATAGATGACTTCGTCGACCGTCTTCTCCAAATCCTCGTTGCCCACCCACGTGAGCCCGAGGACGAACGCGCCGCGCGCCTTCACCTCCACGATGTTCGACAGCGTCTTCTCGTACAGTTCCGGCTGCATCGCGAGCGCAATGACCGGCACGCCGTCCGTGATGAGCGCGAGTGTCCCGTGCTTCAGCTCGCCCGCCGCGTACGCCTCCGCGTGAATGTAGGAGATTTCCTTGAGCTTGAGCGCGCCCTCGAGCGAGACCGCATAGTCGATGCCGCGGCCGATGAAGAACGTGTCGTGCGCATCCTTGTAGCGCTTGGCAAACGACTCGATCTGCGGCGCCGTGTCCAGCACCTGCTCCACGACCTGGGGCAGGTCGGCGAGCGCCGCCAGCACCTCGCGCGCCTTCTCCTCCGCAAGCGTGCCTCGGCTCAGGCCAAACCGCACGGCCAAGAGGTACAGCGCCACGAGCTGCGTCGTGTACGCCTTCGTCGACGCCACGGCAATTTCCGGCCCCGCCCACGTGATGATGGTGCTGTCCGCCTCGCGCGCGGCCGAGCTGCCCACCACGTTCGTGATGGCCACCACGCGCACGCCGCGCTTCTTCATCTCCCGCATCGCCGCCAGCGTGTCCGCGGTCTCCCCCGACTGCGTGATGGCGATGACCAGCGTGTGATGCGTCGCGATGGGATCGGCATACCGGTACTCCGACGCAATTTCCACGTTGACCGGAATGCGCGCGAACGCCTCGATCGCGGCCTTCCCCACGAGGCCCGCGTGCCACGATGTGCCACACGCGACGATGTGAATCCGGTCGATGGCCTGGATCTCCTCGTCCGTGAGGCCGAGCTCCGGAAGCTCCACGCGACGGTAATCGTCCGACACCCTGCCGCGCAGCGTGTCGCGGACGGCCCTCGGCTGTTCGTGGATCTCCTTCAGCATGAAATGCGGATAACCCCCGCGCTCCGCGCTGACCGCGTCCCAGGTGACGTGATACACGTCCTTCTTCACGGGCTCGCCGTCCATCGTGAAACACTCGACGCCGTCGCGGCGCAGGACCGCCATCTCGCCGTCCTCCATCACGTAGATGTCGCGCGTGTATTCGAGAATGGCGGGGATATCCGACGCCACGAAGTTTTCCTTCTCGCCGAGGCCAATGATCATCGGGCTGGCGCGGCGGACGGCGACAATTTCGTCCGGGTGATCCTTCGCCATGACGACGAGCGCGTACGCGCCGCGGATCCGCTTGCCGACGGCGATCATGGTCTCGAAGAGATCGCCGTTGTACATCTCTTCAATCAGGTGCGCCACGACTTCCGTGTCGGTCTCCGAGCGAAACTCGTGCCCGAGCGCCATCAGCTCTTCGCGCAGGGAGAGGTAGTTTTCCACAATTCCGTTGTGCACGATGGCAAATCGGCCACTGCAGTCCTGATGCGGATGCGCGTTTTCGTTCGACGGCTTGCCGTGCGTCGCCCACCGCGTGTGGCCGATGGCGATGTGGCCGGAGATAGGCATCTCCGCGAGCTTCTCTTCCAAGTTCGACAGGCGACCCACCGCCTTGACAATCCGGATGTTCCCATCCGCCAGTGCAGCCACGCCCGCGGAATCGTAGCCGCGGTATTCGAGCTTCGCCAAGCCGCCGACGACGACATCTTTGACATTCCTTGGGCCGATGTAGCCGACAATTCCGCACATGAAGCAGGTATCCTCCTTCATCCGATCTGCTCACCTCTGTCCCACCGGTCGCCCGGTGGATTTCAGGCTTCGCTTGCGGCGCGATCGGATTGGCGCCGGGAGGCATCCGCCGAATCTTTCGCCGACCTCCTCCGCGTCAACTCGGCGACAGCCGAGTCCAGGCGCTTGACATGCGCTGCGTATCAGATTCACAGCCGCATGTGACATCCTACGTGAAATCGCCCATCCGGTTCCTCGCCTGGCATCCCTCCCTTCGGCCGGCCCGGCTCACGCGCCGAGTTCCGCCTGAATCACCTGGACCATCTCGCTCACCACGCGCCGCAGAAGTTTCTCATCGAGGCCCTCGACCATGACCCGCACGAGGTTTTCGGTCCCCGACTCGCGCACGAGCACGCGCCCGCTGTCGCCGAGCTGAGCCTCTGCCCTGCGCAGCGCGTCCTGGATGGCCGCGTTGTCGCGCCACGCGCGTTTGTCGCGCACGCGCACATTCTCCAAGATCTGCGGGTAGCGGACCATCACGCGGGACAACTCGGAGAGCCGCTTGCCGCTCTCCACCATGGTCTCCACCAGCTTCACGGCTGTCAGCATGCCGTCGCCCGTGGTGGTGTGATCCAGCAGGATGATGTGCCCGCTCTGTTCGCCGCCGAGCGACGCCCCCTCTTCGCGCATCCGCTCCATCACGTACCGATCGCCCACGGCCGTGCGCAGCACGGTGATGCCGAGATCGCTCATGGCCTTGACAAAGCCGAGGTTGGACATGACCGTGGCGACGACCTTGTCTCCGCGCAACTCTCCTTTTTCCTTCATGGCGCGCGCGAGAATGGCCATAATGAAGTCGCCGTCCGCCACCTCGCCGTTCTCGTCCACGGCGATGCACCGATCCGCATCGCCATCGAACGCGAGCCCCACGTCCGCGCTGTGCTGCAGCACCGCCCGCTGCACGATGTGCGGATGCGTCGATCCGCAGTCCACGTTGATGTTCACGCCGTCCGGATTCGCGTGGATGACGATCACGTCCGCGCCGAGACGCCGGAACACCTCGGGCGCGATGAAGGACGCCGCGCCGTTTGCGCAATCCAGCACTACTTTGAGGCCGTCGAATCGCACGCGCGCAGCCTGCACCAGGAAGCGGATATACGCCTCCGTCGCCGGCTCGTCGTACATCCGACCCACGCCGTCGCCGATGGGCCTCGGCAGCGAATCGTTTTCTTCGGCCAGCAAGGCCTCCATCCGCTCCTCCATCTCGTCCAGGAGCTTAAACCCATCGCCGCCGAAAAACTTGATGCCGTTGTCGGCCACCGGGTTGTGAGACGCGGAAATCATCACGCCCGCGTCCGCGCGGAGAAGCCGCGTCAGGTACGCCACGCCAGGCGTCGAAATGACGCCGAGCCGGAGCGCATCCACTCCCATCGACAGAATTCCGCTCACGAGCGCCGTTTCCAACATGTCACCCGAAATTCGGGTGTCCTTGCCGACGACAATGCGCGATCCCGGCCGGCGTGAGGTCAGCACATATGCGCCTACGCGCCCCAACCGGAACGCCAACTCCGGCGTGAGCTCCTGGTTCGCCACGCCGCGCACGCCGTCCGTCCCAAACCACCTGCCCACCGATGCACGCTCCTCTCTCACAACGCAAACATTGTGCCACAGAAGGCGGTTCGTGCAAAGATGCAGTCTTTGGCGCTTCACGGCATCGCCTGGACCGTGGCCGTCCGCGCCGAGACGCTGACGGCGCTGAGCCCTTCCGGCAGATGGACCAGGATGGGCAGCGAGGCCGTGCCACGGCTCAGCCCGGAGGCATCCACGTAGGCCTGAACCGCGCCCCCATCCTTCTTGACCGCCTGCACGGCCGACTGCGCCCCCGTCACCGTCACGGTCACCGTGCGCGGCCCAATCAGGCGAACGCCCGTCGCCCCCGTGATGGTCACCGGGATGTTCGACAGCGTGGCCACCGCCGATGGCTCCACGTCGATCACGGCCGTGACCGCCGCGGGCGACACGCCTGTCATCCCCGGCAGGAGCGGAACCGGGATTGACACCGTCGTCGACTTGGCGAGCCCCGTCACGTCAACGGGCACCCGCAGCCCGCCCGGCGGAAGCTGCCCGGCCGGCAAGCCCTGTTCCACGGCGCGCGCCGGTTCCAAGCGCACGGATGCGATGGCATATCCGGCCGCCGGCGTTCCGGTCACAGCGGGGACCAGCTCCACGGTTTGGCTTGCCGAGGTCACCGGCAGCGTCACCGCGATGGCGGACGGCGTGACCGTCACCCCCGGCACCGCTTTGCCCGCCCCATCCAGCGGGAGAAGATCCACGAGCTTCGTCTGCGTCTGCGAAAGCCCGCTCGCGTCCACGACCCCCGCGACCTCCTCCACCGACTGCACGCTAGATTGTGCGCCCGAGATTTCGACCACCCCCGCGCCGAGCTGCGGCTTGCCGAGGACGTACCCCTGGCTCGGCGTCCCCACGACGCTCAGCCGAACGGGCCGCTCCACAGTGACCTTCGGCTCGAGCGTCACCGTGATGGTGGCTGGCGCAAGCACGTAGCTTCGCACGCCAGCCGGCATATTCATGGCCGCCACGTGCAGGGTGTACGTGCCGGGGCCAAGATCCTGCGCATCCGCGACGATCTCGACCTTCATCATCTCGTTCGCGAGCGTCGGCAGCCGCAAGAGGCTCGTCGTCACCCGGGCCGTGACCGTCGGCACCTGGGACACCAACACTTCATCCGCCGAAGTCTCCACCCGCACCGGAAGCTCGAAGGACTCGGTGACGCCCGTCGAGGTCTGTTGACTGCCTCCCTGTTCCGCGTGAACCGCAAGCCACAGGATGCACGCGAGCACGAGTGCGATGATGCGAAGCGCCACGTTGTTGTTGAGCAGCCGATCCATCATCGGGACTCCGCCTTTCGATTCCAGAAGGAAAGCGCGCTCGTCTTCTGCGGCACGACGAGCTTCATCAACAGTTCGTTGAGGGCTTCCTCATCGAGATGGCTGTGCATGACGCCGTCCACGCAGACGGACACCTGCCCTGTCTCCTCGGACACAATCACGCTCACCCCGTCCGACTGTTCAGTGATGCCGAGCCCCGCGCGGTGCCTCGTACCGAGTTGCTTGTCCAGATTTCGGTTGTCCGTGAGCGGCAGCACGCATCCCGCGGCCATGATCTGCGTCCCGCGCACAATCACGGCCCCATCGTGCAGCGGCGTGTTGGGGATAAACAGGTTGATGAACAATTCCGTGCTGACGCGCGCCTCCAGCCGCGTCCCCGTCTCGATGTATTCGTTCAGGCCCGTCTGGCGCTCGATGACGATGAGCGCCCCCGTCTTCGTCTTCGCGAGCACCTGACAGGCCTTGACGATCTCGTTCACCGTGTGCACCATGTTCGGTTCCTCGTGCAGGAGGAGATTGAAGTTCCACAGGCTTCCGCGCCCCAACTGCTCCAGCGCGCGCCGAAGCTCGGGCTGAAACACGACCGGGATGGCAAACAAACCGATTTCGATGATCCGGTTCAGAAGCCAATTCGAGGCGGACAGGTTGAGCAGGCTCGAGACCATGGTCACGACCACGACGACAATGACACCCTTCAGCAGCTGCACGGCCCGTGTGCCGCGAATGAGAAGCAGCAGATAGTAAATCATGAAGGCCACAAACAGGATGTCAATGACGTCCTTGAAGCCAAAGTCCCGGATTGCCGCGAACCACGCGTCCATACAAAGCCCCCTGACCATCGGGGAGTCTCGTTCCCATTGTTTCCTACCCGAGGCCCCGCGTCAAGACAGCCCCTTCCACCCGGCGTTCACGCTCGCCGCGCCGCCCGACCGCGCATGGCCCTCGCGCGTTCCTTCGATCGCGCCCGCTGCAACGCGCGGAAGAACGCCTTTGCCAGCGCCTCGTGGCCCTCGTCCGTCGGGTGAATCGGGTTGCGAAACAGGCGCAGATCCCGAAACTGCCCGCTTCGGTAGTGCTCGACGTAGTTCGGCTCGTGCCCGCGAAACGCTTTGTAGGTTTCGACGACCACAAGCCCGTGCCGAAGCGCGATCCCGCGGACGCGATCGTTGTACGCCTGCGTCACCTCCTCGGCCAGCTCGAAATTGGGAAAGGGATTGTAGAGCGTCGCAATGCCGAAGGTGCTGTGCGGACGCTTGCACCACTCCACGAGGCGCTCGACGTCCTCCTCGCAGCGGCGCATGATGTCCTGAATCAGATCGGCCCGGCGCGTCAGAAGGAGGGGCGCGCTGCGCAGGAGATCGTTTCCGCCAATCATGAGCGTGACAATCTCGGCCTCTTCCACGATGCAGGGCGGGAGATCCTGGAGCGATTTGAACAGCTGCCTGGCCGTCCAGCCCGGCTTGGCCTGGACATGAAGCGTTGTGCGCACCTGCCGAGCGAACCGGGCGCGCAGGCGCTCTGCGAATCGTTTCTCCGGCGCACTCGCACCGTAGCCATATGTAATGGAGTCGCCGAGCGCGAGCATCAGCATGATCATCGCCTCCTGGGTGAGTCGCTGATCGTAAGCTATGGGCTATCCCGGCGATTGGTCACAAGAAGCGCCCAAGCGGATGGCGAGATCGCATAGGAGGCGGGGACGCTGCAAACACTGCAGGCAGAATGCAAGGGGAGGTTGGCCAATGCAGAGCTTCTGGAAGCGACTTCGCGCGGGCGTGTTGGTCCTCGTGGCCGCGTGCGTGTGTGCCTTTTCGTGCATGAGCCTGCAAGTCGGGATGGCGAGGGCCGCCGATACGAAGGAACAGGCGCCGAAGGCCATCTACAAGGTCGATACGAAGGAGAAAGTGGTGGCCCTGACCTTTGACATCTCCTGGGGACATCGCACGCCTGAGCCGGTCTTAGAGACCCTGAAAAAGTGCGGCGTGACGAAGGCGACGTTCTTTCTGAGCGGCCCATGGACCATGCACCATCCCGAAATCGCCAAGAAGATCAAGGCCATGGGCTATGAAATTGGAAGCCATGGCTACCTGCACAAGGACTATTCGAATTACCCGGACTCCTGGATCCGGGAGCAGGCCATGCTCGCGGACAAGGCGATTCAGCAGGTCACGGGTGTGAAACCGAAGTTGTTCAGGACGCCAAACGGCGACCTCAATCCGCGCGTCATTCGCTGTCTGACCAACATGGGCTACACGGTCGTGCAGTGGAACACCGATTCTCTCGACTGGAAGAATCCTGGCGTGGATGCCATCGTGAACCGCGTCACGAAGCGCGTGGTGCCGGGCGACATCGTGCTGATGCACGCCAGCGACTCGTCAAAGCAGATTGTGGAGGCGCTGCCGCGGATCGTCGAGAACCTGCGCCAGCAAGGGTATCGCTTTGTGACGGTCTCCGAGCTCCTCGCGGGCGCCAACGTGAAGTCGAAAGTGGAGTGACGCGTGGTCATACCTTCGCGCCCGCCGGGGATAAGCCGGTGGGCCGCGTCGCATACTGACGGTAAACCGGGTGTTGGGGAGGGGCTTCGCGTGAAGGACAGGCTTGCGCGCCTCGTGGCCATCGGGCTCGCGGCTCTCGCTGTCACTGGCTGTGGCATGAACGCCGGGGCTGACGTGAGCGCAAGCGGAGAGGGCGGGGGCGGGAATTACACACAGACGAAACAGATGGTCGTGGACATCCTCAATTCCAAGGAAGGCCAGCAGGCGCTCTTGGACACCCTGAAAAATCCGGAGTTCAAGAATCAGCTCATCGCATCCCCGGACGAGGTGAAACAAGCGCTCACCGACTTCATCCAGTCGAAACAGACGCAGAGCTTTCTGACCGAGGCCGCCAAGGACCCGCAGTTCGCGGCGGCACTGGCCAAGGCCGCCCAGCCTGAACTCAAGGACACGGTCGAGAGTCTGATGAAAGATCCGAACTTCCAGCAGGACATGCTGGTACTGTTGCAGTCGAACGAGTTCATGAAGTCCCTGCAGACCATGATGCAGGGACCCGAGTTTCGGTCGGAACTGCAGAAGGTGATCCTCCAGACCCTCACCTCACCGACGTTTCAGGTGCAATTCCAGCAGACCGTGCAAGATGCGGTGCAAAAGGCGATGCAGGCTGGACAGGCCACGGCGGGCGGTCAGGGACAGAGCGAAAAGGGCGGATCGAAGTCGAACAACTCCTCGGACGAGTCGGGATCCTCCTCATGAACAAGGCCGAAGAGCCCGTAAACGCGACGGCACAAGCGCGCCGAACTTGGCGCGCTTGTGCCGTTTCCTGTGTACATCTGCCGATTGCCGATGCTCGCCCCGTGGAGATGAGCCGTCACGCGCGGAGCTCGCGGCCTTGAGCGAGGCCCATGGCCTCCGCGACGCGATCAGCCAGCTTGGCAAAGACCTGCCCGTGCAAGGAGTCCGCGGCAAAGATGCCGGCCCGCTCCTTCTCTTGGTTGGCAACGGGGATCTCGGCGAGCAGCGTGGTGTTGAGCGCCGCGGCCACGCGCTCCCCGCCGCCCCGGCCGAACAGGTACGCGGTCTCGCCACACGATTCGCACACGAAATACGCCATGTTTTCAACGACGCCGATGACCTGGTGGTTGGTGCGCACACCCATCAGGCCCGCGCGCACCGCCACCTCGGCCGCGGCGGCCTGCGGCGTCGTGACGATGAGCTGTTTGCTCTGCGGCAGCAGCGTGTGCACGTCGAGCGCCACGTCGCCCGTGCCTGGCGGCAGGTCCAAGAGCACGATGTCCACGTCGCCCCAATGCACCTGCCCGAAGAAGCTGCGCAGCGTCTTGCCGAGCATCGGGCCGCGCCACACGACGGGCGTGTTCTCGGGCACGAAGAACTGCATGGACATGATCTTCACGCCCTCGACCTGCACCGGCATGATCAAATCCTCGATGGTCGCCGGCTTCACGCCTTCGATGCCGAAGATGACCGGGATACTGAAGCCGTAGATATCCGCGTCGATGAGCGCCACCCGATAGCCTTTGCGCGCAAGGGCAACCGCTAGGTTGGCCGTCACCGTGGACTTGCCGACGCCCCCCTTGCCGGAGGCGATGGCGAGAAACTGGCGCCCCTGCTGCCGCAAAATGGGGGGCAGCTCAGCCTGCTGCGCCTCGGCGTTCGCCCGCCCCATGCCACGCACCTTCGCGGCGAACTGCGCGCGCTGCTCGTCGGTCATATGCCCCACGCGCACCTCGATATCCGTGACGCCGTCCAGCTGAGAGAGGCGCTCCTTGATTTCCCGCTCAATGACGTTCGACAGCGGGCAGCCACGGATGGTGAGCAACACGTCGACCGTGACCTTTCCGCCGTCGATCTCGACCGACGGCACCATGTCCAACTCCACGATGCTCCGGCCGACCTCAGGATCTTTCACGTCCCGCAGCGCTTCCATGACCTGCTCGCGAGTGACCATCTATCGAAACCCCCTTGTCCACAGACCCCTGGGAACCTACATGCGACGCTGCGTTTAGTGTACATCATCAGGCGGGGGAAACCAAACGGCCGGAGACGACCTGGTACGCGTTCACGCCTTGATCCAGCCAGCTGACGACATAGCGAGGCCACGGCTGGTCCTGGCCGACAAACCAAAGGGACCAACCGGGCTTGAGCGTGTAAGGCGGGTCGGCGAGGGGGCGCTGCGGGATGGGCGAAGGGGCCCTCGGCCCAATGGAGAGAATAGGCAGAAGGTCGCCTTCCCAACTCCGAATGACGATGTGCTGGAGGACGGTGGAGGAGCGGTTGGTCAAGACGTAGACCGGGCGCCCTTCCCAATCGAAAGGCGCCCGGTCGAGGGCGAGCGGCAACGCACGGCCCGACGACGTTTCCGCGCGCGTGGCCGAGGCCGGGCGCCCCACGAGATCCGCGGTCAGGGGCGGATAGGCCGCGAGCGCGAGCCCGCCCATAGCCGCCATGGTCACGAACACCCAGATGCGCCGCTGCCGCAATGTCACTCCCTCCTGTGCATCAAGCCGCCGTCCAGCGGCGCTTGCGTGAGAGCTGGATCGCTAAAGTAGCGCACGAGAGCCTGGTACATGGCAAAGGCCACGCGCTCCTGATAGGTTTCCGTGGCGAGCGCGCGCGCCTCCTCCGGGTTGGAGACAAATCCGATTTCGGCCAGGACGGTCGGCCCTTGAATCCGCTTGAGAAGAAAGAGCGTCCGATTCGACTGCACATCGCGATGGGTCGGCAAAAGCTCTGACCGAAACGCGTCCTGCATGACGGTGGCCAACTGCTTCGCGTGCGGATTGGTCTTCAGGTACAGGACCTGAGCCCCGCGCCAATCTGGAGACGGCGCGCTGTTGCAGTGAATCGACACGAAGGCGTCGACGCGCTGCCGGCGGACCACGTTGAGTCGGCCGCGCAAATCGCCCAGGTGGCGCTGCTTCATGGCGCGATCGCGCTCTGTGGCGAGGTCTGTGTCCGTGGTCCTCGTCATCAAGACGACGGCGCCGCCTTGCTGCAGGTAGCGCGCGAGCTTGAGCGCGACGGCGAGCGTGATGTCCTTCTCCTCAATCCCGCCGACGCCCCGCGCGCCCGAGTCGCGCCCACCGTGGCCTGCGTCGACGACAATGATCTTGCCCTGGATGCCCGTCGCATGCACACCTGCGTTCACCTTATGCTGAAGCGGATGAAACCATGCCGCTTGCGCATCCCGTGCCGGTACCGCGAGAGACGTCGCCCCCACGAGCATCGCCATCGCGGCGAACGCGAGCGGCACGTGCGTCTGTTTTCCGCGCATGAACATGCCCCCTCCGGCGCAACGTGCTGCCCTCAGTGTGCGCAGCAGGGCGCCAGATCATGAGGCTCGAACGCGCACGGAAACCCGGTGACAGCGCTGCAGCGATGAGGCGGTGACTCCTCAGGCCCGCGCTCGCGCGCACGGCAAAAAAGGCTGCTCCCATCCGACTCGGGATAGGAACAGCCTCTCCAACACAACGCGCCGCCGCGTGTCGCGTTCAGCGCTTCGAGAACTGCGGCGCGCGACGCGCAGCCTTGAGCCCGTACTTTTTGCGCTCCTTCATGCGCGCATCGCGCGTGAGGAGCCCTGCGCGCTTCAGCGTCGGGCGCAGATTCGGATCCACCTTCAGCAGCGCGCGAGCAATGCCGTGCCGAATGGCGCCGGCCTGCCCCGAGATCCCGCCGCCGCGCACGTTCACGTACACGTCGTACTGCCCCACCGTGTCCGTGAGCAACAGCGGTTGCTTCACGATCAGCTTGAGCGACTCGAGCCCGAAATACTCATCCATCGGCCGCTTGTTCACGACAATCTTGCCGTCGCCCGGAAGAAGGCGCACGCGAGCGACGGAGGTCTTGCGACGGCCCACAGCCCAATATTGAACGCTTGCCAAGTTGCAGCCCCTCCTTTACTCCCGCGTCTCGCCGGGTACCAACGGAATCGGTTTTTGCGCCGCATGCGGATGCTCAGGCCCCGCGTAAATGTGAAGCTTCTTCAGCTGCTGACGTCCGAGCGAGTTGTGCGGCAACATGCCGCGCACCGCATAGTACAGCACGCGCTCCGGATGCGTGTTGAGCATGGTGCGCGCCGTGGTGACCTTGAGACCGCCCGGGTAACCGGAGTGGCGGTAATACTTCTTTTGGTCCAGCTTGCGGCCGGTGAACACGACCTTGTCCGCATTCACGACGATCACGAAATCGCCCGTGTCGACGTGGGGCGTATACTCGGGTTTATGCTTCCCGCGCAATATCATCGCGATCTGCGTCGCCAAGCGGCCCACGCGCCATCCCGTGGCATCGATGACATACCACTTGCGCTCGACGGAGCCTGGCTTCGCCATATATGTCGTACGCATCAACGTTCCCTCCGAACGATGCAATTTGACCTACCGATGGAACGGGGGAATCGAGTGGGTCAAATACCTGCACAATTCTATTATAAATCGTCACCCAGATCAATGACTTTCCCGCCGTACTCAGGCGGATACTCCACGTTCCACAAGCACAACCCGTGCGGCGGCGCCGTTTCGCCGGCGAGCCGCCTGTCCCGAGCCTCCAAGATGAGGGGAATTCGATCCGGCCTCTCTCTGCCTCGCCCGACTTTCACCAAGGTCCCGACCAGGATGCGCACCATGTACTGAAGAAACCCATTTCCCTCGAATTCAATGTGGAGGCGCGATCCGTCCGTCCGAAACTCGACGCGATCGAGCCTGCGCA
Source organism: Alicyclobacillus sendaiensis NBRC 100866 (assembly GCF_001552675.1). GTDB lineage: Bacteria > Bacillota > Bacilli > Alicyclobacillales > Alicyclobacillaceae > Alicyclobacillus > Alicyclobacillus sendaiensis. The sequence goes on along the minus strand of NZ_BCRQ01000001.1, from coordinate 33,270 downwards.
CCTTGTCCTGTTGCGGCGCGTCGGCCGCACAGAATGAGGTGAAATCGTGCTCCCCCAGCAAATGTCGCGCCGCCTCCTGCATCGCGGCGACATCGAGCGGTTCTGGATGATGCCAGCTGAAGCGATACCAGTAGAGGCTCGGCAGAGGGGACAAATCGAGCGTGTACCGGTAGGTCTTACGGACCACAGAAAAGCGAGCGTGGAAGCCCTCGTCCACCTCGGCCGCGTCGCGGGGCAAAAGATCAGCGGGCAGGCGCCGCCGCAGCACATGCACCATGCGGTCCGCGGGTGGCCCGTACGGCAAGTCGAAGTGAACCACCTGCGCGCGCGCGTGCACGCCCCGGTCCGTTCGGCCGGAACCTTCGACGGCAATCTCCACGTTGAGCATCCGCCTCAGCTCGTCTTCAAGCACGCCCTGAACCGTGCGCAGGCCTTCTTGACGGGCAAAGCCGTGGAAGCCCGACCCGTCATAGCCCAGCACGAGTCGAATCCGGCGCCCACGGCTCACACGCCCCACCCTCACACGAGTTCGATCACGACCATCGGTGCAGCGTCACCGCGCCGCGGGCCCACCTTCACGATGCGCGTGTACCCGCCGTTGCGGTCCTTGTACCGAAGCGCGATGTCCCCGAACAGCTTCTGAATCGCATCCGGGCCCTCGCCGAGCGGCGAAAGCTTCTCGCGCCGCACGTAACGAGCCACGAGCCGGCGCGAATGCAGGTCGCCCCGCTTCGCCAGCGTGATCATTTTCTCCGCAATCGCACGCAACTCTTTGGCCTTCGCTTCCGTCGTCTGAATGCGCTCGTAGAGGAACAGATCCGTCACAAGGCTCCGAAACAGCGCCTTGCGGCTCGAAGAAGTCCGGTTCAACTTGCGATATGCCATGCGTCTCCCTCCTTTGCTGCGAATCGCTCAGTCGTCCTTGCGCAAACTAAGCCCAAGGGCATGCAACTTCTCGACCACTTCTTCCAACGACTTGCGGCCGAGGTTGCGGACCTTCATCATCTCTTCTTCCGACTTCGCGCAGAGCTCCGCCACCGTGTTGATGCCCGCCCGCTTCAGGCAGTTGTAGGAGCGAACCGACAGGTCCAATTCCTCAATGGGCATGTCGAGGATCTTGTCGTTGTGCGCGTTCTCCTTCTCGACCATGAGGTCCGTGTCCCGCGCCCGATCCGTCAGACCGACAAACAGCATCAAGTGCTCCGTCAGAATCTTTGCCCCGATCGAGACCGCCTCGTCCGGCGCCACGCTTCCGTCCGTCCACACCTCGAGCGTGAGTTTGTCGTAGTCCGTGATCTGACCCACGCGCGTGTTCTCCACGGAGAAGTTCACGCGCGAAATGGGCGAGTACAGCGAGTCGATGGGAATGAGCCCTATCTCCTGCTCCTCCGGCTTGTTGCGGTGTGCCGGCACGTATCCGCGCCCCCGGCCGGCGCGCATCTCCATGTAGATGCGCGCGCCCTCCGTCAGCGTCGCGATGTGCAGGTCAGGATTCATGATGTCGACGTCCGAATCCGCGCGGATGTCGCCAGCCGTCACCACTCCCGGGCCCACGGCGTCGATGATCAGCGTCTTCTCTTCGTCGGAATGAATTTTCAACGAGAGCCGTTTGAGATTGAGAATGATCTCGGTGACATCCTCGACGACCCCAGGAATCGTGGAGAACTCGTGCAGCACGCCCTCGATCTTCACCGACCGCACCGCTGCCCCCGGGATGGAAGACAGCAGGATGCGGCGCAGTGAGTTGCCGAGCGTCGTCCCGTAGCCGCGCTCCAGCGGTTCGCACACGAACTTCCCGTAGTCGCCGGTTTGTTCCACAATCTCGATCCGCGGCTTCTCTATCTCGATCATTCCTAATCCTCCTTGGGAGTGGTACTCGTCGACGCTCGGAGCTGGCTAGACGATCCAGCGTTCACCCCGGATTAACGTGAATAGAACTCGACGATCTGCTGCTCCTGCACCGGGGCGTCGATCTCGTCGCGCGCAGGGCGGCGCAGCACCTTCGCCGTCCAATTCTCGGCGTCGAGTTCCAGCCAGGCCGGAATGGTGCGGCTCGGAATCAATTCGGCGAGTTCCTTCAGGCGGGCGTTGTCGCGGCTCTTCTCCCGGACGGACACCACGTCGCCTTCCTTCACCAAAAACGACGGGATGTCCACGCGCCGGCCGTTCACCTGGATATGCCCATGGCGGACCAATTGGCGAGCCTCCGCGCGGGACGCCGCAAAGCCCAGCCGGTACACGACGTTGTCCAGGCGGCTCTCGAGCAGCTGGAGCAGCGTCTCACCCGTCACCCCGCGACGGCGAGCGGCCTCCTCGTAGTAACGCTCAAACTGGTTCTCAAGCACCCCGTAGTAGCGGCGCGCCTTTTGCTTTTCCCGCAGCTGCATCCCGTACTCGGTGGTGCGCTTCCGACCTTGTCCATGTTGTCCCGGCGCGTACGGCCGCTTGTCGACAGCGCATTTCTCGCTGAAGCACCGCTCACCCTTCAGGTAGAGCTTGATGCCTTCACGGCGGCACAGACGGCACACGGGCCCTGTATACCTTGCCATTCTAGGATGGACACCTCCATTAGTTGTTATACCTGTTCAACCCGCAAAATCCCGACGCCTCATTACACGCGGCGGCGCTTCGGCGGACGGCATCCGTTGTGCGGGATGGGCGTGACGTCGCGGATCCCCGTGATCTCGAGCCCTGCGGCCTGAAGCGAGCGAATGGCAGCCTCGCGGCCAGCACCCGGGCCCTTGACCAGTACCTCAACCGACTTCATCCCGTGCTCCATCGCAGCACGCGCGGCAGCCTCAGCCGCGAGCTGCGCAGCGTACGGCGTGCTCTTGCGCGAGCCCTTGAACCCCACCGTGCCGGCGGAAGCCCATGAGATGACGTTGCCCGCCGGGTCCGTGATGCTCACGATGGTATTGTTGAACGTCGACTTGATGTGGGCCACGCCCACCTCGATGTTCTTCCGATCTCGGCGGCGCGGGCGAGCACTCGTCGACGAGCCACGGCGCTTGGTGACCTTGTTAGCCAACGATGACACCTCCAGAGATTACTTCTTCTTACCTGCGACCGTGCGGCGCGGACCCTTCCGCGTGCGCGCGTTGGTCTTCGTGCGCTGCCCACGAACCGGGAGCCCGCGGCGATGCCTGATGCCTCGGTAGCAGCCGATATCGATGAGCCGCTTGATGTTCATCGCCACTTCGCGGCGGAGATCTCCCTCGACCTTGTAATTGCGCTCAATTTCTTCGCGCAGGCGAACGACCTCATCCTCCGTCAGATCCCGGACGCGCTTGTTCGGATCAATGCCCGTAGCCGCGAGGATCTTGTTGGACGTCGTGCGGCCGATGCCGTAGATGTACGTCAGTCCGATCTCGACGCGCTTATCGCGCGGCAAGTCGACGCCGGCAATACGTGCCATGTACAGACTGCACCTCCAAATGTGCTTCGTCCGCGCTGGGCTTGTACAGAACCGCGCCTCGCGCGCGCTGCCGAGTCCAGCGACTGCTCAGTGATTTGTATGCAAACACGAAGACAGTCCCTTCACGCTCACCCGCGGACGCATGTGCGTTGCGGCCGCAGGCCGCGTGGAAGGACCAGCCGCGCTGTCTTCGTGGAAGCCCCAAGTTTCCCGCCGTGGCGCATGCCTGGTCAGCCTTGGCGCTGCTTGTGTTTCGGATTCTCGCAGATTACCATCACGTTGCCCTTGCGGCGAATTACTTTGCACTTCTCGCACATGGGCTTGACGGAAGGACGGACTTTCACACTTACCCCTCCTCCACTTGCGGTATCATACCGCAACGACTCCGCGAATGCTAGCACTCCATTACTTGTAGCGGTACGTAATCCTGCCACGGCTCAGATCGTACGGTGACAGTTCGACCGTGACGCGATCGCCCGGCAGGATCTTGATGTAGTGCATCCTGATCTTCCCTGACACATGCGCCAAGACTTTGTGCCCGTTCTCGAGCTCGACGCGGAACATCGCGTTCGGCAGTGGTTCAATCACCGTGCCTTCGACTTCAATCACATCGTCCTTTGCCATCTCATGTCCCCCCTTGTTCACGCTCTTGTCCGTTCGCCGTTTGCGCCTCCAACAACATTCTCACCGCGTGGCGGAGCTCCGCATTCGTCACACGGCCGCCTTCCGCCAACTTCTGGGCAATGGTTTCGGCCACCCGATGAATTCGCCGAACGTGGGCCACGTTTTTCTTCTTGGGCTTCTCGACGCGCCGAACATCACCGTCGGCGATCCGCACAAATCGGTCGCCCTCGTGCGCAAGAACCACCGCGATGAGACCCGCGTCCCGCCCTTGAATCACCTCGACGTACGAACCAACCGGAGGGAGCTCCCGAGGTGCACCCATCGCGCTCTGCTTCACCTCTGAAACGGCGCCAGGGCCGCGACGACGTCCTCGTGGACCTTTTCGATGGGCTGCTCGCCGTCGATCCGCTTGAGCAGACCCCGCTCCTCATAGTACGCAATGAGGGGTTCCGTCTGCTTGAACTGCTCCAGGCGAGTGGCGACCGCCTCCTCGGTATCGTCGGGGCGCTGGTACAGCTCGCCGCCGCACACGTCGCACACGCCCTCCACCTTCGGCGGTTGGAACTTGACGTGGTACGTCGCCCCACAGGAACGACATACGCGGCGACCCGTCAGGCGTTCCTTGAGCACCGAAGGATCGACGTGGATGTACAGAACGCAGTCGAGCGGCTTCCCCAGTTCCTGAAGCAAGTCATCGAGTGCCCGCGCCTGCGGCACCGTCCGCGGGAAGCCATCGAGCAGAAAGCCCTTCTCCGCGTCCGGCTTCTGCAGCCTGTCGCGCACCACCGCGACAGTGGTCTCATCAGGCACCAAGCGCCCGGAGTCGAGATACGCCTTCACCTGTCGGCCGAGATCGCTCCCGGACGCGATAGCTTGCCGGAACATGTCTCCCGTCGAAACGTGGGGAATCCCAAACTCCGCCTGTATCTTGGCGGCCTGCGTTCCCTTTCCGGCGCCCGGCAATCCAATTAAAATGACCTGCACGGACATCCCCCTCCTTGCACGAGCGACCAGCACTTGGCTCCGTCACTCGCGGATGAATCCCCGGTACTGGCGCTGGAGCAACTGGCCTTCCATCTGCTGCATCGTCTGCAGCGCGACACCGACGAGAATGATGAGCGACGTGCCCTGAATGTTGTAATCGGTGAGGTTCATGGCGCCCAGAAGAATGAACGGCAACACGGAAATCACGCCCAGGAACACGGAGCCGAACACGGTGATCCGGTTGATCACCTTCACGATATACATCTCGGTCTCGCGCCCAGGCCGCACGCCCGGAATGAAACCCGCGTGCTTCTGCAGCTGTTCTGCGAGCTGCTGCGGGTTGATCTGGACGTGCGTGTAGAAGAACGTGAACAGGATGATGAGAATCACTTCCGCGCCCATGAACCAACCCGTTTGCGGGCTCAAATAGCGCAGAATGAACTCGGCCCAGTGATGCGATTGAAAGTACGACGCGATGGTATACGGCAGAAACAGCAGCGAGATGGCAAAGATCACCGGAATGACGCCAGCTGCGAGCAACTTGATGGGGATGTACGACTGCTGGCCTGAATACACCGTCCGCCCCACCACGCGCTTCGCGTACTGGACCGGGATCTTTCGCTCCGCCTGCTGGACAAACACGATCAGCGCAAAAATGACGACGATCCCCGCGATCAGGATCAGCGTCTTCAAAATCCCGAGGAAGAGGTGCCCCGACTGGTTCATGAACCAGTTCGCATAGACCTCTTGCCCGAGGGTCGAAAAGCGAGACAGGATGCTCGTGAAAATCAGAAGCGAGATACCGTTTCCGACGCCCTTCTCCGTGATCATCTCGCCGAACCACATGAGAAGCGTGTCGCCCGCCGTCAAGGTGACGACGATCACGACGTACGACCACCAGTTGTTGGCTCCCGGCAACAAAAGCCCCGATCGCGCAAACATGTACGTGAAGCCCGCGGCCTGGAGCAGACCGAGAGCCACGGTGAGGTAGCGGGTGACCTGGGTCAGCTTCTGCCGGCCCGATTCGCCCTCTTTCTGCCACTCCTCAAACCGCGGAATCACGCCCGATTGCAACAACTGGACGATGATCGACGCGGTGATGTACGGCGTGACACTCATCGCGAAGATCGAAAAGCGATAGAATGCGCCGCCGGAGAACATGTTCAGCAAGCTGAACAGCGCGTTGTTTCCGGCACCCGCATTCAGCGCGCTCACGTTCATGCCGGGCACCGGAATGTAGGTCCCAATCCGGTACACGGCGAGAACCATGAGCGTAAACAGGATGCGTTTGCGCAGGTGCTTCAGACGCCATAGGTTGGCGATGGCCTGCCACACGTCAGATCACCTCGACGGTACCACCCGCGGCCTCAATCTTCGCCTTCGCCGAGGATGAGAACGCGTGGGCTTTCACCGTCAGGCTCACCTGCAACTCGCCTTCGCCGAGAATCTTCACACCGTCCAGCGGCTCACGAATGATCCGGCGCTCGAGCAACAGCTCCGGCGTCACCACCGCCCCAGCTGGGAAAGCGTTCAGGCGCTCCACGTTGACCGTCGCATACACCTTCTTGAAGCGCGCGTTCGTGAAACCACGCTTCGGCAGGCGGCGGAACAGCGGCGTCTGACCACCCTCGAATCCCGGGCGAACGCCTCCGCCGGATCGCGCCCACTGGCCCTTTGTACCGCGCGTGGACGTCTTGCCGTGTCCGGAGCTCGTTCCGCGGCCCACGCGCTTCTTGCGGTGCTTCGAACCTTCAGCGGGCTTCAGCTCATGCAGTTTCATCCGTCACACCTCCCTCTCACTCGTCAACCTCGGTCACTTCGACCAGATGGCGAATGCGGTTCACCATGCCGCGAATGACCGGCGTATCTTCTCGCACGACCGTCTGGTACAACTTGCGGAACCCGAGTGCCGCGGCCGTCTTGCGCTGCACGGGTTGGCGTCCGTTGGGGCTGTGAACGAGCCGAATTGCGAGCTTCTTCGCCACCGTGTACGCCTCCTCTTTACAGAATCTCTTCAAGCGACTTTCCGCGAAGCCGCGCGACGTCCTCAGGCCGCTTCAGCTGCTTCAGCGCGTCGATGGTCGCGTGCACCATGTTGATGGGGTTGTTCGACCCAAGCGACTTGGTCACGATGTCCTTGATCCCCGCCAACTCGAGCACGGCGCGCACGGGACCACCCGCGATCACGCCGCTACCTGCGGGAGCCGGCTTGATGAGGACCTTGCCCGCGCCGAAGTGGCCGAGCGCCTCGTGCGGAATGGTCGTCTTCTGGATGGGCACCTCGATCAGGTGCTTCTTCGCGTCCTCGATGCCCTTGCGGATGGCGTCCGGAACCTCTTGTGCCTTCCCGAGGCCCGCGCCCACATGCCCGTGACCGTCGCCCACCACGACGAGCGCCGAGAACGAAAAGCGCCGACCGCCCTTCACGACCTTCGCGACGCGGTTCACATGGACAACGCGCTCCGTCAACTCCAATTGATTCGGGTCAATGCGCACGTGTACACCTTCCTCCCTGTGGGATTAGAAATCCAGCCCTGCTTCGCGCGCGGCGTCCGCGAGCGCCCGCACACGCCCGTGATACAGGTACCCGCCGCGATCGAACACGACTTTCTTGTAGCCCTTGGCCAGGGCGCGCTCCGCAATCATGCGGCCCACCTGCCGCGCGCCTTCCACATTGCCACCGTTGCCTTCGAAGCCCTTCTCGAGGCTCGACGCAGCCGCGATGGTGTGGCCCACAGTGTCGTCGATCAGTTGCGCGTAGATGTGCTTATTCGACCGGAACACGTTCAGCCGCGGCCGTTCGGGCGTTCCGAAGACCTTGGCCCGAACCCGCACGTGACGCCGTTTGCGCGCTTCGTTGCGGTTTGGCTTCGTAATCACGCTGTTCACTCCTTTGCTCACGCGGCGCAGCCGCCGGCATCACTTCTTACCGGTCTTCCCGACCTTGCGCCGCACGTTTTCCCCTTCGTAACGAATGCCCTTGCCCTTGTACGGCTCGGGCGGGCGGATGGACCTCACTTTGGCGGCGTAAATGCCGACGAGCTCCTTGTCAATGCCCCGAACGACAATCTTGTTCTGAGCCGGCACTTCCACTTCGATGCCCTCCACCTGCGGGAGGTCCACCGGGTGGGAGAACCCGACCGAGAGGGTCACCTTGTTGCCCTGCTTCGCCGCACGATAGCCGACACCCACGAGCTCCAGGCTCTTCGTGTACCCGTTGGTCACGCCCTCGACCATGTTGGCGATCACGCTGCGCGTCGTGCCGTGCAGCGCGCGGTGCAGCTTCTCATCGGACGGGCGTTCGACGATGACCTGATTGTCCATAACGGTAACCTTCATCTCTGGATGCACGCGGCGAGACAGCTGGCCCTTCGGCCCCTTCACCGTCACTTCCGTGCCGTTGACCGACACCTCGACCCCCGCCGGGATCGGAATCGGCTTGCGACCAATACGAGACATTCCCTGCACCTCCCGTCGTCCCGACTTACCACACGTAACAAATGACCTCGCCGCCGACGCCAAGCTTGCGCGCCTCGCGATCCGTCATGATCCCCTTCGACGTCGAGATAATCGCGATGCCGAGTCCACCGAGCACGCGCGGCAGGTCTTCGTGGCCCACGTACACACGGCGCCCCGGCTTGGAAATCCGCTTCAGACCCGTGATCACGCGCTCGTTGTTCTTGCCATACTTCAGGAACAGCCGAATCGTGCCCTGCGGGCCGTCCTGGATGTACTCGGCATCCCGAATGTAGCCCTCGTTTTTCAAAATCTCCGCGATCGCGCGCTTTACTTTGGAAGCCGGAACCTCAACCTTCTCGTGCCGAACGAGGTTCGCGTTGCGAATGCGCGTGAGCATATCTGCAATCGGATCCGTCATCATGCGAGCTCGCCTCCTTCCACTTGCCGATTACCAACTGGCTTTCTTGACGCCCGGCAACTGTCCCTTGTATGCCAGCTCGCGGAAGCAGATGCGGCACACGCCGAACTTGCGATACACCGAGTGCGGCCGACCGCAGATGCGGCAGCGCGTATACGCCCGGGTGCTGAACTTCGGCTTCCGCTGCGCCTTGATGATCATCGATTTCTTGGCCACCGTAGGACCTCCCTTTCCATTACTGGCGGAACGGCATGCCCAGCTCGGTCAGAAGCGCGCGCGCCTCTTCGTCCGTCTTCGCGGTGGTGACCACGACGACTTCCAGGCCCCGAACCTTGTCGATCTTGTCGTAGTCGATCTCCGGGAAAATCAACTGCTCACGCAAGCCGAGCGTGTAGTTCCCGCGGCCGTCGAACGAGCGCGGCGACACGCCCCTGAAGTCGCGCACGCGCGGAAGCGCGAGATTCATCAGCTTATCCAGGAAGTGATACATCCGCTCGCCGCGCAGGGTGACCTTCACGCCAATCGGCATCCCCTGGCGCAGGCGGAAGCCCGCGATGGACTTCTTCGCACGCGTGACCACCGGCTGCTGGCCGGAGATGGCGCGCAGGTCTTCCACTGCCGCGTCAATCACCTTCGGGTTCTGCGTCGCCTCGCCGAGCCCCATGTTGATCACAATCTTCTCAATCCGCGGCACCTGCAGCGGATTCTTGTAGTTGAACTGCTTCATCAGCGCCGGAACCACCTGATTCCGGTACTTCTCCAACAAACGAGCCAACGCTGTTCCCTCCCTTCACCTGGCTACTCAGTCAAGGATTTCGCCAGACTTTTTCGCGTACCGGACCTTCCGCCCGTCCTCGAGGAATTTGTATCCTACGCGCGTGGGCTCGCCCGTCTTGGGATCCACAATCATCACGTTCGACACGTGAATGGGGGCCTCTTTTTCCACGATCCCGCCCTCGGGATGCTGTGGATTCGGCTTCGTGTGGCGCTTCACGATGTTCACGCCCTCGACGACCACACGGCCCTCCTTCGGATACACCTTCAGGATCCGCCCCTGCTTCGACTTGTCCTTGCCTGCGATCACGACCACCTTATCGCCGGTCTTCACACGCAGCTTTGGCACGGTCACACCCCCTCCTCGCGCTCGTTCCGTCACAGCACCTCAGGTGCCAACGAGATGATCTTCATGAAGTCGCGATCGCGCAACTCACGCGCCACCGGCCCAAAGATGCGCGTGCCGCGCGGGCTCTTGTCGTCGCGGATAATGACAGCCGCGTTCTCGTCGAATCGGATGTACGAGCCGTCGCTCCGACGGATGCCCCGCTTGCTCCGCACGATGACCGCCTTCACCACGTCGCCCTTCTTGACAACGCCTCCGGGTGTTGCGGTCTTGACGGATGCCACGATCACATCGCCGATATTCGCGTATTTTCGGTTCGAACCCCCGAGCACACGGAAGCACATGATCTCCTTCGCACCCGAGTTGTCCGCAACCACGAGCCGCGTTTGCGGTTGAATCATCGCCGTATCCTCCCTTCAGCAGCCAGCTCGGTCACACAATCTCCGCGCGCTCGACAATCTCGACCAGACGCCAGCGCTTTTCCTTGCTGAGCGGCCGAGTCTCCATAATCCGCACGACATCGCCGACCTTCGCCTCGTTGTTCTCGTCGTGCGCCTTGAACTTCTTCGTGCGCCTGACCGTTTTGCCATAGAGCGGGTGCATCACGCGCTCCTCGACCGCCACCACGATGGTCTTATCCATCTTGTCGCTCACGACCTTGCCGACGCGCACCTTGCGCTGATTGCGCTCGTTCTCCGCCATGTCCCAGAACCTCCCCTCTCTCAGCCGATGCCCAACTCGCGTTGGCGCAGGATGGTCTTCGCACGCGCGATATCCTTGCGAACCTGCCGAATGCGCATTGGATTCTCCAGTTGACCCGTAGCGAGTTGGAAGCGGAGGTTGAACAACTCGTCCTTCAGCCCATCAATCCGGGCCTTCAGCTCCTCGTCACTCAGACTCCGAAGCTCAGTTGCCTTCATTCGCGTCACCACCCACTTCTTCACGAGTCACGAACTTGCACTTGATCGGCAGCTTATGCGCGGCAAGTCGCATCGCTTCGCGCGCAACCTCTTCGCTCACGCCGGCCACTTCAAACAGCACGCGCCCCGGCTTCACCACGGCCACCCACATCTCGGGTGAACCCTTACCACTACCCATGCGCGTCTCCGCAGGTTTCTTCGTCACGGGCTTGGACGGGAAGATCTTAATCCACACCTTGCCACCGCGGCGCATGTAACGCGTCATCGCGATACGGGCAGCCTCAATCTGCCGGTTCGTCACCCAGGCGGGCTCCAGCGCCACCAGCCCGTAGTCGCCAAACGCGACTGTCCGTCCGCCCTTCGCGCGCCCCTTCAGGCGACCGCGATGTTCCTTGCGGTACTTCACGCGCTTTGGCATCAACATCGTCCATCAACCTCCTTGAACCGCTTCAGAAGCCGCCTCCGCCTGGGCGTTCTTCCGCTTCGGCAACACTTCTCCCCGGTAGATCCAGACTTTCACGCCGATCCGGCCATACGTGGTATGCGCCTCAGCGAGCGCATAGTCGATGTCCGCTCGAAGGGTCTGCAGAGGAACCGTCCCCTCGACGTAGCCCTCCGTGCGCGCAATCTCCGCGCCACCCAATCGGCCCGAGACCTGCACCCGGACGCCCTTCGCTCCCGCGCGCATCGACCGCTGAATGGCCTGCTTCATCGCACGCCGGAACGCCACGCGCCGCTCAAGCTGTTGCGCGATGCTCTCCGCGACGAGTTTCGCGCACAGGTCCGGTTGCTTGATTTCCGAGATCGAGATGTGGACGCGCTTCCCTGTCAGCTTATTCAGCTCGTTGCGCAGCGCGTCGACCTCCTGGCCTCCCTTGCCGATGACCATGCCAGGCTTCGCCGTGTGAATCGTCACGTTGATCCGATTCGCGGCGCGCTCGATCTCGACCGAACCAACCGCGGCGTCCTTCAGGCGCTGCATGACGTAGTTGCGGATTTTGAGATCCTCGTGAAGCAGCTCCTGATAATCCTTCTTATTGGCGTACCATTTCGCTTCCCAGTCTCGGATGATCCCAATCCGAAGGCCGATCGGGTTGACTTTTTGTCCCATGCAGGCAATCCCTCCTTACCGTTCCGCCAGGACGACGGTGATGTGGCTCGTGCGCTTGAGAATGCTGAAGGCACGGCCCTGAGCGCGGGGATGCCAGCGCTTCAGCGTCGGCCCCTCGTCGACGTAGATCGCTTTGATATAGAGCTTATCCACGTCCATATTGTGATTGTTCTCAGCGTTCGCAATCGCGGACCGAAGCACTTTCTCCACCAGGGGCGAAGCCGCGCGCGGAGTGAACTTCAAAATGGCGAGCGCCTCTTGCACGTTCTTCCCGCGCACCAAGTCCACCACCAGGCGAGCCTTCCGCGGGGCGATGCGAAGATAGCGCGCCACCGCGCGAGCCGTCCGCGTTTCCGACTGCGTCGATGCCATGACACGACCTCCTCCTTCGGCGCTGGTCACGCGCGTGCCAGCGGCCTATGTTCTTTCAAGCGTCAACGCGAGCGCGACGACTTCTCATCTCCGGCATGACCGCGGAATGTGCGGGTTGGAACGAACTCGCCGAGCTTGTGTCCGACCATATCCTCCGTCACATACACCGGCACGTGCTTGCGGCCGTCATGCACCGCGAAGGTGTGCCCCACGAATTGCGGGAAAATGGTCGAGCGGCGCGACCACGTCTTGATGACCTTTTTCTCCCCGGAGGCGTTCAGCGCCTCGACCTTCTTCATGAGATGGGCGTCACAGAACGGACCCTTCTTCAGAGAACGACCCACTGCGAGCGACCTCCCTTCCAATTCAACCTGACTGTCGAATTACTTCGTGCGCCGACGCACGATGTACTTGTCGGTCGGATGGTTCTTCTTTCGCGTCTTCTTGCCAAGCGTGGGCTTACCCCATGGCGACATCGGCGATTTGCGGCCAATCGGCGCCTTGCCCTCGCCACCGCCGTGCGGGTGATCCACCGGGTTCATCGCGGAACCGCGGACCGTCGGCCTGCGGCCCAACCAGCGGCTGCGCCCAGCCTTGCCCAGGGTGATATTTTCGTGGTCCAGGTTCCCGACCTGACCGATCGTCGCTCGGCAAGACAACAGGATCTTCCGGACCTCGCCAGAGGAGAGGCGCACCTGCGCGTAGTCGCCTTCCTTCGCCATCAGCTGGGCGCTTGCGCCTGCCGCACGAGCCAGTTGCCCGCCGTGTCCCGGGTAGAGCTCGATGTTGTGGATGATGGTGCCCACCGGGATGGACCGAAGCGGCAAAGCGTTGCCGACGCGGATGTCCACGTCCTCTCCGCTCATCACCACGTCGCCAACCTTCAGTCCGTGCGGCGCGATGATATAGCGCTTCTCGCCGTCCAGGTAGTGAAGCAGCGCGATGCGCGCGGACCGGTTCGGATCGTATTCGATGGTCGCGACCTTTGCCGGCACGCCGTCCTTGTTGCGCTTGAAGTCAATGATGCGGTACATCCGCTTGTGCCCGCCGCCGCGATGGCGCACGGTGATGCGGCCCTGGTTGTTGCGGCCCGCCTTCTTTTTCAGCGGGACGAGCAGCGACCTCTCCGGCGTATCCGTCGTGATCTCTTCGAACGTCGAGACCGACATGAAGCGGCGGCCGGGAGAAGTCGGGCGATACTTCTTGATCCCCATCAAGACGACCTCCTTTGTCTATGGACTCCGATCACGACTCGCCGAAGAAATCGATCGTCTTCGAGCCGGGCTTCAGCTTCACGATGGCTTTCTTCCAGTCCGGCGTACGGCCGACAAACTTCCCGACCCGCTTCTTCTTCCCGCGAACGTTCATGGTGTGGACGGACTCCACCTGAACGTCGAACAGCTTTTCAATCGCCTTGCGGATCTCCACCTTGTTGGCGCGGCGATCGACCTCGAACACGTACTTGTTCTCTTCCATCAATTCCGTCGAGCGCTCCGTGATAATCGGGCGCTTGATCAAATCGCGCGGATCCATCAGGCGAACACCTCCTCCACCTTCTGAACGGCGTCCTTGGTCAGCACGAGATGGTCGTGACGGAGGAGTTCATACACGTTGAGACCCGCGGCCTCCATGTACTTCACGTTCGGAATGTTGCGCGCCGAGAGATAGACAGGCTCCTTCTTCTCGCCGTCGATGATGAGCGCCTTCTCGACGTTCAGGTTGCGCAGCACGCCCACCATGTCCTTCGTCTTCGGCCGTTCCAACTCAAGCCCTTCCACCACGACAAGCTTGCCTTCCTGGACCTTCGAAGACAGAGCGCTGTACAGCGCAGCGCGCCGCACCTTCTTCGGGACCTTGAACGCGTACGAACGCGGCACCGGGCCATGCACGACACCGCCACCCCGCCATTGCGGAGCACGAATGCTGCCCTGGCGCGCCCGACCCGTTCCCTTCTGGCGCCAAGGCTTACGCCCACCGCCGGAAACTTCCGCACGAGTCTTCGTCTTGTGCGTCCCCCGGCGCCGAGCGGCGAGATACTGCAGGACCACGATATGCATGAGGTCCGGCCGAATCGGAGCGCCGAAGATCTTGTCGTTCAACTCGATCTCGCCCACCTGCTGGCCGGCCGTGTTCAATACAGCCACTGTCGGCATGTCGTCTTCCTCCCTTCGGTCAGGCTCCTCACTTCTTGGCTGGCTGCTTCACAGCCGATCGAATCGTCACGAACGAATTCCGCGGCCCAGGAACGGAACCCTTGATCAGAATCACGTTCTTCTCCGGGTCCACCTTGACCACTTCGAGGTTTTGCACCGTCACACGCTCGCCACCCATGCGACCCGCCATGGTCTGACCCTTAAAGGTACGGTTCGGCGCGATGGAACCGAGCGAACCCACGCCGCGATGGTACTTCGAACCGTGAGCCATTGGTCCGCGGTGCTGATTGTGGCGCTTAATCGGACCGGCAAACCCCTTGCCCTTCGACACGCCCGTCACATCCACGATGTCGCCCGGCGCAAAGATGTCCGCCTTCAACTGTTGTCCGACCTCGTACTCCTCCACGTTCACGCCGCGGATCTCACGGATATACCGCTTCGGAGCCGTCCCAGCCTTCGCCGCATGACCCACTTCCGGCTTGGTCGCGCGGCTCGCCTTCTTGTCCGCAAAGCCCAGCTGAATCGCCTCGTAGCCGTCCTTGTCCAGGACGCGCTTCTGGAGCACGACGCACGGGCCCGCTTCAATCACCGTGACCGGCACGACGTCGCCGTCCTCCGTGAAGACCTGCGTCATGCCGAGCTTGCGCCCGAGAATCCCTTTCAAAGCGTGCACCTCCTCGTCGCACGTTACAACGCACCCACGCGTTTCACCCTATGATCAAAGCTTGATCTCAATGTCCACACCCGATGGCAGATCGAGGCGCATGAGCGCATCCACCGTCTGCGGCGTCGGATTGTGAATGTCGATCAACCGCTTATGCGTGCGAATCTCAAACTGCTCACGCGAATCCTTGTACTTGTGAGGAGCGCGCAGAATCGTGTACAGCTCGCGATCCGTCGGAAGCGGCACGGGCCCAGACACCTTTGCACCCGAACGTTTCGCCGTTTCGACGATGCGCTCCGCGGATTGATCCAATACCGTGTGATCGTACGCCTTCAGGCGGATCCGGATCTTTTGCTTCGCCATATGTTTTCCCTCCTTTGTCGCCCAATTTGTTGGACATACTCCGCGGAAATTCCCCCAGCGGTATCCCATATGGCGCTGGACACATGGGCAACCTTCCGCCTCATCGCCTTCAGAGACCAACGCTCGATATTATACTAGAGGCGCGGTGCGCTGACAAGACTTGTGCCAGCTCGACCCTCTCGCCGCGCGCGCCATGTCCTCGACAAGCGAGAAGGCGGCCTGTCGACCGCCTTCTCATTCACAGCCCGTTTCAATTTCTTTCGTTCGCCTTATTGGACGATCTTCGTCACGACGCCAGCGCCAACCGTGCGGCCGCCCTCGCGGATGGAGAAGCGCGTCCCTTCCTCGACAGCGATGGGCGCAATGAGCTCCACTGTCATCGACACGTTGTCGCCAGGCATCACCATCTCGGTGCCCTCCGGCAGTTGAACCACGCCCGTGACGTCCGTCGTGCGGAAGTAGAACTGCGGCCGATAGCCGTTGAAGAACGGTGTGTGACGGCCACCTTCTTCCTTCGTCAGGACGTAAACCTCAGCCTCGAACTTCGTGTGCGGGTTGATGCTGCCGGGCTTGCACAGCACCTGGCCGCGCTCGACGTCCTTGCGCTCCACACCGCGGAGCAGCGCACCGATGTTGTCACCCGCCTGCGCCTCATCGAGGAGCTTGCGGAACATCTCGATACCCGTCGCGACCGTCTTGCGGCGCTCCTCGCGCAGGCCGACGATCTCGACCTCATCGCCAACCTTCAGCGTGCCGCGCTCCACGCGTCCCGTCGCAACCGTACCGCGGCCGGTGATGGTGAACACGTCCTCAACCGGCATCAGGAACGGCTTCGAGGTGTCGCGCTCCGGCGTCGGGATGTACTCGTCCACCGCGTTCATCAGCTCTTCGATCTTCGCAACCCACTGCGGATCGCCCTCGAGCGCCTTCAGCGCAGAGCCGCGAATCACCGGGACGTCGTCGCCGGGGAACTCGTACTCGTTGAGAAGCTCGCGGACCTCCATCTCGACGAGATCGAGCAGCTCCTCGTCGTCCACCATGTCGCACTTGTTGAGGAACACCACGATGTACGGGACACCCACCTGACGGGACAGGAGGATGTGCTCACGGGTCTGCGGCATCGGGCCGTCCGCAGCGGACACCACGAGGATGGCGCCGTCCATCTGCGCAGCACCGGTGATCATGTTCTTCACGTAGTCAGCGTGCCCAGGGCAGTCGACGTGCGCGTAGTGACGCTTGTCCGTCTCATACTCGACGTGCGCCGTGTTGATGGTGATACCGCGCTCGCGCTCCTCCGGAGCCTTATCGATATCCTCGTAACGCTGCGCCTTCGCCTTGCCCTTCGAAGCCAACACGGTCGTGATGGCAGCGGTCAACGTGGTCTTCCCGTGGTCGACGTGGCCAATGGTGCCAATGTTGACGTGGGGTTTCGTGCGCTCAAATTTCTCCTTAGCCACCAGAGCTCACTCCTTATTCGCCTTTATTCTTCTTGATAATCCCCTCTGCGACATTCCGCGGGACCTCGTCGTAATACGCGAGTTCCATGGAATAGGTGCCGCGCCCTTGCGTGCGCGAGCGCAGAGAGGTGGAATAACCAAACATCTCAGCCAGCGGCACATAGGCCCGGATGACGCTCGCGTTGCCGCGCGTCTCCATGCCTTCCACCCGGCCGCGGCGGGCGTTGATGTCGCCCAGGATATCGCCCATGTACTCCTCGGGCACCGTCACCTCGACACGCATGACGGGCTCGAGCAGGATGGGATCCGCCTTCTCGGCGCCTGCCTTGAGCGCCATCGAACCGGCGATTTTGAAGGCCATCTCGCTGGAGTCGACCTCGTGGTACGAACCATCGTACAGCGTGGCCTTGATGTCCACCAGCGGATAACCCGCCAGCACGCCGTTCCGCATGGCCTCCTGAATGCCTTCTTCGACCGCGGGGATGTACTCCTTCGGCACCACACCGCCGACGATCTTGTTCTCAAACACGAAGCCCTGTCCGCGTTCGAGCGGCTCCAGGATGATCTTGACGTGACCATACTGGCCGCGCCCACCGGACTGCCGCACGAAACGGCCCTCTTGGTCGACGCGCTTCGTGATGGTCTCGCGGTATGCGACCTGAGGCTTGCCGACGTTGCACTCGACCTTGAACTCGCGCTGCATGCGGTCGACGATAATCTCGAGGTGCAACTCGCCCATGCCCTGGATGATGGTCTGACCCGTCTCCTGGTCCGTGTAGGTGCGGAACGTGGGGTCCTCCTCCGCGAGCTTTTGAAGCGCGAGGGCCATCTTGTCCTGATCGGCCTTCGTCTTCGGCTCGATGGAGACGGAGATCACCGGATCCGGGAAGTCCATCGACTCCAGGATGACGACGTTCTTCTCATCACACAGCGTGTCGCCCGTCGTCGTGTCCTTGAGGCCCACCGCTGCCGCGATGTCGCCCGCGTACACCTCGTCGATCTCCTCGCGGTGATTGGCGTGCATCTGAAGGATGCGGCCAATCCGCTCGCGCTTGCCCTTCGTCGAGTTCAGCACGTACGATCCCGACTGCAGCGTGCCGGAGTACACCCGGAAGAAGGCGAGCTTCCCGACGAACGGATCGCTCATAATCTTGAACGCGAGCGCCGCGAACGGCTCATCGTCGGATGAATGCCGCTCCACCTCTTGCCCGTCCGGCGTGAAGCCGCGGATGGCCGGGATGTCGTTCGGCGCCGGGAGATACTCCACAACCGCGTCCAGCATCGGCTGAACGCCCTTGTTGCGGTAGGACGAACCGCACAGAACCGGGAAGAGAATTCCTTTGCAGGTGCCCTCACGGAGCCCCGTCTTGATCTCTTCGACCGTCAACTCCTCGCCCTCGAGGTACTTCATCATGAGCTCCTCGTTGACCTCGGCGACGGCCTCGATCATCTCGGTGCGCTTCTCCTCCGCGAGCGCCTGCAGCTCCGGCGGGATGTCCGTATTCTCGGCGCGTGTGCCGAGATCGTCCGTGTAGATGATGGCCTTCATCTCAATGAGATCGACCATACCCTTGAAGGTGTCCTCCGCGCCGATAGGCAGCTGAATCGGGACCGCCTTCGCACCGAGGCGCTTCCTCATCTGCTCGACGCATCCGAGGAAGTCAGCGCCCACAATGTCCATCTTGTTGACGTAGGCGATACGGGGAACGCGATACTTGTCAGCCTGCCGCCACACCGTCTCGGACTGGGGCTCGACGCCCATTTTGGCGTCGAAGACGGCTACCGCACCGTCGAGCACGCGCAGGGAACGTTCCACCTCGACCGTGAAGTCCACGTGGCCTGGCGTGTCGATGATGTTGATGCGGTGCCCCTTCCACTGACAGGTCGTAGCGGCGGACGTGATGGTGATTCCGCGCTCCTGCTCCTGGACCATCCAGTCCATCGTCGCGGCACCTTCGTGCACTTCGCCGATCTTGTGGACGCGGCCAGTGTAAAACAGGATACGCTCGGTCGTGGTGGTCTTACCGGCATCGATGTGAGCAATGATGCCGATATTCCGCGTCTTCTCGAGCGGGAATGCGCGTGCCATCGCGCCGCCTCCCTTCTAACCATTCAGATTACCAGCGGTAATGCGCGAACGCCTTGTTGGCTTCCGCCATGCGGTGCGTGTCCTCGCGCTTGCGGACTGCGCCACCCGTATTGTTGGCGGCATCCATCAGCTCGGCGGCCAGGCGATACTCCATGCCTTTCTCGCTCCGCAAACGGGCATACTGAACCAGCCAGCGGAGACCGAGCGAAACGCGGCGCTCCGGCCGCACCTCGACGGGCACCTGATAGTTCGATCCGCCCACGCGGCGAGCCTTGACCTCCAGCACGGGCATCACATTCTTCAGCGCCGCCTCAAAGACCTCCATCGGGTCCTTGCCGGTGCGCTCCCGAATGATATCAAACGCTTTGTACACAATGCGCTCCGCGATGCCCTTCTTCCCGTCGACCATCACCTTGTTGATCAGGCGGGCGACCAACTTATTGTTGTACACGGGATCCGGCAACACGTCACGCTTTGGGACGGGCCCCTTTCTCGGCACACTGCCCCCTCCTTTCCAAACTCGTCGGCACGCTCGCGCAGCTGACGCGACGCTTTCTCACGCAGCCGACCAAGGATTACTTCTTCGGCCGCTTCGCGCCGTACTTCGAACGGCCCTGCATGCGGTCCTTCACGCCAGCCGCATCCAGTGCACCGCGGACGATGTGGTAACGCACACCAGGCAGGTCCTTGACACGCCCGCCGCGAACCAGCACGACGGAGTGCTCCTGCAAATTGTGCCCGATACCAGGGATGTACGCCGTGACCTCAATCGTGTTGGTCAGGCGGACACGCGCGTACTTCCGCAGCGCCGAGTTCGGCTTCTTCGGCGTCATCGTGCCCACGCGCGTGCACACGCCGCGCTTCTGGGGCGACGGCAGGTTCGTCAGCTTCTTGGTCTGGCTGTTGTAGCCGAATTGCAACGCAGGCGCCTTGGACTTCTTCACGACGGCCTTCCGGCCTTTGCGCACCAATTGGTTAATCGTCGGCACCCGTGCACCTCCTCTCAAGTGTTCCAATCCTCGCGGTTGACCCTCTCGCAAGACCACAGACCCTGGTGGTTCATCGGTCCGCAAACAAAAAGCACGCCACAGCGAAGCGTCGCTACTCTGCCAGGATGCAGGCGGACGCCGCGCCGACCTCAATGCCGCAGGCCTTCCCGAGTTGCCTCATGGTGTCGACCCATTCAATCGGAACTCCGAGCTTCGACGCCAATTGCACCACAGGTTCCGTCACTCTCGGCTCGGCATCCTTCGCGACATACACGCACACCACTCGACCAGACGGCTGCCTCAGCGCCTTCAACGTCTGGTTGGTGCCGACGGTCTTCTTCTTCGCTTGGCGTATGTCGTCAAGGGACACCGCACGATCCTCCTCAATGGAAAACATCGTGCTGACGCACACTAGGGAATTCTATCATCGCGATTTCCGGGCTGTCAACCAAACACGGGTCGACAGCCCGAATTTCCCAGCGCCTTTCCGCCGTCACTCTGCGCTCGAGATGGCCTCGGTTTCGGCCATCTCCTCGCCCGCCGCGGCCGCCTCCGCGTCGCCAGGGCGCACGACCTCCGGCTCCACATTGCGGTATCGCACCATGCCCGTGCCCGCCGGGATGAGCTTCCCGATGATGACGTTCTCCTTCAGCCCGAGCAGGCGATCCACCTTGCCTTTGATAGCGGCCTCGGTGAGCACGCGGGTCGTCTCCTGGAACGACGCGGCCGACAAGAACGAGTCCGTCTCCAGCGACGCCTTCGTGATTCCGAGCAGTGCCGGACGCGCCACCGCCGGCTCTTTCCCGGAGAGAAGCGCCTCCCGGTTGGCGGCTTCGTACTCGAAGAGGTCCACGTACGTCCCCGGCAGGAGATCCGTGTCGCCAGCATCGAGAATGCGGACTTTGCGCAGCATCTGCCGGATCATGACCTCGATGTGCTTGTCATTGATATCGACGCCCTGCAGGCGATAGACGCGCTGCACTTCTCGCAGCAGGTAGTTCTGCACGCCCTGCAGGCCCTTGACGCGCAGCATCTCCTTCGGATCGACCGAGCCCTCCGTGAGCTCCTCGCCGGCCTCCAGCTGCTGACCGACGCTGACGCGAATCCGCGAGCCGTACGGGATCTGGTACGTCTTCGTCTCGCTCTCGCCCGTAAGCTCGATCTCGCGCTTGTCCTTGCCCTCGCGGATATCCGTGATGACGCCGTCGAACTCTGCGATCACGGCCTGGCCCTTCGGGTTGCGCGCCTCAAACAACTCCTGCACGCGCGGCAGACCCTGGGTGATGTCGTCGCCCGCGACGCCACCCGTGTGGAACGTGCGCATGGTGAGCTGCGTACCCGGCTCACCGATGGACTGCGCGGCGATGATCCCGACCGCCTCGCCCACCTCCACCATGTCGCCCGTCGCCAGGTTGCGCCCGTAGCAGAGCTGGCAAACGCCATGGCGCGTGCGGCAGGTGAGCACCGAGCGGATGGTGACCTCCTTGATGCCCGCGGCGACGATCTTGTCCGCAGCTTCCTCGTCGATCATCTCGTTCTTGCCGATGATCTTCTCGCCCGTCTCCGGGTGATACACGTCCTGGAACGCCACCCGGCCCTCGAGGCGATCGCGCAGATCTTCGATGACCTCGCTGCCGTCGCGGATCTCCATCACGCGCAAGCCCTTGTCGGTGCCGCAGTCGTGTTCGCGCACAATCGTGTCCTGCGCCACGTCGACCAGGCGGCGCGTGAGATAACCCGAGTCCGCCGTGCGCAGCGCCGTATCCGCGAGACCCTTGCGCGCGCCGTGGGTCGAGATGAAGTACTCCAACACGGACAGGCCCTCGCGGAAGTTCGACTTGATGGCCAACTGGATGATCTCGCCCGACGGATTCGCCATGAGCCCGCGCATGCCGGCGAGCTGCGTGATCTGCGAGTTAGAGCCGCGCGCACCCGAAGTGGCCATCATGTAAATCGGATTGAACTGGTCCATGCTCTCCATGAGGATGGACGAGATCTGCTCCTTAGCCTCCGACCAGATCTGGCTGAAGGTCACGTATTGCTCCTCTTCCGTGATGAGGCCGCGCCGGTACTGCAGCTTCAGCTTGTGTTCCTTCGCCTCGGCCTCCGCGATGATCCGCTTCTTTTCCTCCGGCACCACGACGTCGCTGATGGAGATGGTGATGCCGGCCAGCGTCGAGTAGTGGAACCCGAGCCGCTTGACCTTGTCGAGGATCTCCGCCGTCATCGTCGTGCCATAACGGCGGAAGCATTCGGCCAGGATGTTGCCCAGGTCCTTCTTGATCACCGCCTTCGGCACAGGGCGCTTCAGGATGGCCTCGCGGATGTCCACGCCCTTTTCAAAAATGAACGTCTCATCCGGCGGACCACCGAGCAAATTCGACTTCGCCGCCGAGTTCAGGTACGGGAAGTCGGCCGGGAAGATGCTGTTGAAAATGAGCTTGCCCGGCGTCGTAATGAGAAGGGCGTTCGCCTGCTTCTCGGTGAAGGACGTCTTGCCAACCGCCTTCGCCGGCAGGGCGATGCGCGTCTGCAGCGTAATGAGCCGCTGATGGAGCGCATATTCCACCTCGGAAACCGAGGCAAACACCTTGCCTTCGCCGATCGCGCCCTCGCGCTCGATGGTCAAATAGTACGAGCCGAGGACCATGTCCTGCGTCGGCGTCACCACCGGCTTGCCGTCCTTCGGGTTGAGGATGTTGTGCGCCGCCAGCATCAAGAGGCGCGCCTCCGCTTGCGCCTCCGCGGAGAGCGGCACGTGCACGGCCATCTGGTCGCCGTCGAAGTCCGCGTTGTACGCGGTGCAGACGAGCGGATGCAGCTTGATGGCGCGCCCTTCTACAAGGATGGGTTCGAATGCCTGGATGCCCAGGCGGTGGAGCGTCGGAGCGCGGTTCAACAGCACCGGGTGCTGTTTGATCACGTCCTCAACCACGTCCCACACTTCGTCCGACACGCGCTCGACCTTGCGCTTCGCACTCTTGATGTTGTGCGCAAGCCCGCGCGCGACGAGTTCCTTCATGACGAACGGCTTAAACAGCTCGAGCGCCATCTCCTTGGGCAGGCCGCACTGGTACATCCTGAGCTCAGGCCCCACCACGATGACGGATCGGCCAGAGTAGTCGACGCGCTTTCCGAGCAGGTTCTGGCGGAAGCGACCCTGCTTGCCCTTCAGCATGTGCGACAGGCTCTTCAGCGGCCGATTGCCAGGCCCCGTGACCGGGCGCCCGCGCCGGCCGTTGTCGATGAGCGCGTCCACAGCCTCCTGCAGCATCCGCTTCTCGTTCTGCACGATGATGTCCGGCGCGCCGAGATCGAGCAGACGCTTCAAGCGGTTGTTGCGGTTGATCACGCGGCGGTAGAGGTCGTTGAGATCCGACGTGGCGAAGCGGCCGCCGTCCAACTGCACCATCGGGCGCAGATCCGGCGGAATGACCGGCAGCGCCTCAAGGATCATCCAGCTCGGCTTGTTGCCGGACTGGCGGAACGCTTCAATGACCTCCAGGCGCTTGATGGCGCGGTTGCGCCGCTGCCCCTGGGCCGTGCGCAGCTCCTCGCGCAGGATCTCCACCTCACGGTCCAGATCGATCTCCTGCAGAAGCGTGCGAATCGCCTCGGCGCCCATGCCCGCCTTGAACGCGTAGCCGTACTTCTCACGGTAGGATCGATACTCTTTCTCCGAGAGCAGTTGCTTCTTCTCGAGCGGCGTGTCGCCGGGATCAGTCACGACATAAGACGCGAAGTAGATGACCTCTTCGAGCGCCCGCGGCGACATGTCGAGGATGAGCCCCATGCGGCTCGGAATGCCCTTGAAGAACCAGATGTGCGAGACAGGCGCCGCCAGCTCAATGTGACCCATGCGCTCGCGGCGCACCTTGGACCGCGTGACCTCGACGCCGCACCGATCACACACGACGCCCTTGTAGCGGATCCGCTTGTACTTACCGCAGTGACACTCCCAGTCCCGCGTGGGGCCGAAGATCTTCTCGCAGAACAGCCCCTCCTTCTCCGGGCGGAGCGTGCGGTAGTTGATGGTCTCCGGCTTCTTCACCTCGCCGTGCGACCAGGAGCGGATCTTTTCCGGCGACGCGAGTCCAATCTTCATGAACTCAAAGTTGTTCAGGTCAAACAACTTGTGCACCCTCCAATCGTCGTGCCTGGGTATCGGTCTCGCACAGGGTCAATCGCCGACCTCGTTGTACTCCAGGTTCAGATTGAGCTTGTCGGGGCTGTCCTCGTCGTCGTCCATCTCCTTCATCTCGATCTCGCGCTCGTCGCCGCTCAAGATCTTCACGTCCATCCCGAGGCTCTGGAGCTCCTTGATGAGCACCTTGAACGACTCCGGCACACCGGGCTCCGGAACGTTCTCGCCCTTGACGATGGCCTCGTACGTCTTCACGCGTCCCACCACGTCGTCCGACTTGACGGTGAGAAGCTCCTGCAAGGTGTAGGCCGCGCCGTACGCCTCCAGTGCCCAGACCTCCATCTCGCCAAACCGCTGGCCGCCGAACTGGGCCTTGCCTCCGAGCGGCTGCTGAGTGACGAGCGAGTACGGACCCGTGGACCGCGCGTGGATCTTGTCGTCCACCAGATGGTGCAGCTTCATCATGTACACGTATCCCACGGTGACGCGGTTTTCAAACGGTTCGCCAGTCCGACCGTCGTACAGGACCTGCTTGCCGTCCTCAGGCAAGCCCGCCTCGCGAAGCGTTTCGAACACGTCCTCGGGCTTGGCGCCGTCAAACACGGGCGTGGCCATCTTCAGCCCCAGCACCTTCGCAGCCATGCCCAAGTGCGTCTCCAGCACCTGACCGATGTTCATACGCGAAGGCACACCGAGCGGATTGAGCACGATCTCGACCGGCGTCCCATCCTCCAAAAACGGCATATCCTCTTCCGGCAGGATGCGTGCCACCACGCCCTTGTTACCGTGGCGTCCGGCCATCTTGTCGCCCTCCGAGATCTTGCGCTTCTGCGCCACGTACACGCGCACCAGCTGATTCACGCCAGCGGGCAACTCGTCGCCGTTCTCGCGCGTGAACACCTTCACGTCGACGACAATTCCAGCACCGCCATGCGGCACGCGCAGCGAGGTGTCGCGCACCTCTCGCGCCTTCTCACCGAAAATCGCATGCAACAGCCGCTCTTCCGCCGTGAGCTCCGTCACACCCTTCGGCGTCACCTTTCCGACGAGGATGTCGTTCGTGGTGATCTCCGCCCCAATGCGGATGATCCCGCGTTCGTCGAGGTTTTTGAGTGCGTCTTCGCCGACGTTCGGGATATCTCGGGTGATCTCCTCAGGCCCGAGCTTCGTGTCACGCGCCTCAATCTCGTACTCCTCAATGTGAATGGACGTGTACACGTCCTCCTTCACCATCTTCTCCGAGATGAGGATGGCGTCCTCGTAGTTGTAGCCCTCCCAGGTCATGAACGCGACCAGCACGTTCCGGCCGAGCGCAAGCTCGCCGTTTTGCGTCGCCGGCCCATCCGCCAAAATATCCCCGACTTTGACGCGATCGCCCTCGCGTACAATCGGACGCTGGTTCAAGCAGGTGTTCTGGTTCGAACGCGCGAACTTAATCAGCTTGTACTTGTGGACGTTCCCCTTCACGACCTGCCCGTCCACCAGCGCTTCTTCGCGCACCCAGATCTCGCGGGCCGTCACGCGCTCCACGACACCGTTGTGCTTCGAAACCACGCACACGCCGGAATCCTTGGCCGCCTGGTACTCCATCCCCGTTCCCACGAGCGGCGAATCGGTCACGAGCAGCGGCACTGCCTGGCGCTGCATGTTCGAACCCATGAGCGCGCGGTTGGCGTCGTCGTTTTCGAGGAACGGGATAAGCGCCGTGGCGACCGACACAACCTGCTTCGGCGAGACGTCCATGTAGTCGATGCGATCCCGGCTGACGGTAATCACGTCTTCGCGCGAACGCACCGTGATTTCTTCGGCCACGAAGTGGCCATCCTCGGTCAGCGGCTCGTTCGCCTGCGCGATGAGGTAATTTTCCTCCTCGTCCGCCGTCAGGTAGTCAATCTGGTCCGTCACCACGCCGGTCTCGGGATCCACGCGCCGGTACGGCGTCTCGATGAAGCCGTACTCGTTGACGCGCGCATACGTCGAGAGCGAGTTGATGAGACCGATGTTCGGACCTTCCGGCGTCTCGATGGGGCACATGCGACCGTAGTGCGAGTAGTGGACGTCGCGCACTTCGAAGCCGGCTCGCTCGCGCGTCAGCCCGCCGGGCCCGAGCGCCGACAGGCGCCGCTTGTGCGTGAGCTCCGCCAGCGGGTTCGTCTGATCCATGAACTGCGACAGCTGGCTGGATCCGAAAAACTCCTTGATGGCGGCGATCACCGGCCGGATGTTGATCAGCGCCTGCGGCGTGATGGCGCTCGCGTCCTGAATCGACATGCGCTCGCGCACCACGCGCTCCATCCGAGAGAGCCCGATGCGGAACTGATTTTGCAGCAACTCGCCCACGGAGCGGAGGCGCCGGTTGCCCAGATGATCGATGTCGTCGGTGGTCCCCACCCCGCGCAGCAAGTTGAAGAAGTACGAGACTGCCGCGATGATGTCAGACGGCGTAATGTATTTCACATCCGCAGGCAGTTCGCCGTTGGAGATGACATGCAGGATCTTGCCGTCTTCCGCCGGGCTGAAGATCTTGACCATCTGCAGGGGAATCTCGTCGTGTTCGAAGAGATCCCGCGTGCCGCGAATGGTGAACCGCCCGACCTTGCCCGCAAGACGCGGAATGATCCTGTCCAGCGTGCGGCGATCGAGCACCGTCCCGGCCTCGGCGATGATCTCACCCGTCTCCTCGTCGACGAGCGTCTCCGCCAGCCGCTGGTTGAGCAAGCGATTCTTCAAGTGGAGCTTTTTGTTGATCTTGTAACGGCCGACGGCGGCGAGATCGTACCGCTTGGGATCGAAGAACCGCGAAGCCAAGAGAGCCCGCGCATTCTCCACGGTCGGCGGCTCACCCGGGCGCAACCGCTCGTAGATCTCAATGAGGGCTCGTTCCGTCGAGTCCGTCGTATCCTTGTCCAGCGTGTTCTGCAGATACTCGTCTTCGCCCAAAAGCTCGATAATCTCGGCGTCGGACGACAATCCAAGCGCCCGAAGCAAGACCGTGATGGGCAACTTGCGCGTCCGGTCGATGCGTACGTACACGACGTCCTTGGCGTCCGTCTCGAACTCGAGCCATGCTCCTCGATTCGGAATGACCGTCGCAGCGAACGTGCGTTTGCCATTCTTGTCGATCTTGCTGCTATAATAGACGCTGGGGGAGCGGACAAGCTGGCTCACGATGACGCGCTCTGCACCGTTGATGATGAAGGTGCCCGTCTCTGTCATGAGCGGGAAGTCGCCGAGGAACACCTCTTGCTCTTTGACCTCGCCCGTCTCCTTGTTGAGGAGGCGAACCTTCACGCGAAGCGGCGCCGCATACGTGACGTCCCGCTCCTTGGATTCTTCCACGTCGTACTTGGGCTCGCCGAGGCTGTAGTCCACGAACTCAAGCACAAGGTTCCCGGTGAAGTCCGTGATGGGAGAGATGTCCGCGAAGGTCTCGCGCAGGCCCTCCCGCAGGAACCACTCGTACGACTTCTGTTGGATCTCGATGAGGTTTGGGAGATCGAGGACCTCGCGAATGCGCGCGTAGCTGCGGCGCTCCGCCCATCCGTACTTGACCATGTGTCCCTGCAAAACCGTCACCCCTCAAGCGGATTTGTTGGACGATGCGCAAAGGAGGCTTTGCATCAGAGGTCTTCTTGAGCTCGGACGAGCCAAGTCAGACAAAGAGACAAGCGCCGCACACAAAAAGACGCCAGGACGACGCCCGATGAGCGACCGCCTGTTCTGGACTTTTGCGTGCAGCACTTCTCTTTCAACTCGGCATGCTAGACGATGATGGACACGCCAGTCGTATTCACCTATTCCCCAAAAGAATGGATTTTATGCGCGAAGAGGAGGCATCCGTCCAAACAACTCATTTTGCATTGCTTGATGATATCACATACGGTGCAGGCGATCAAGCGAAAGATAGGCGTTCGCGTGGGGACGGATAGCGGATCGAGACCTTTCGCCCGCTAGCGAAGCGCCGCTACTGCGCAAAACACGAAGTAGCCCGATTTTCGGTGCGCGACATCCACCGATTCAAACAGCTCCCGCAGCCGCGCCTCCGTCGACGGCGCGCCGTGCTTCTTCTGAATCACCACCCACAGCTTCCCCCCTGGTTTCAGGGCGCGGCGAGCTTCCTCGTACAGGCGAAACACCACGGATTTGCCCGCCCGAATGGGCGGGTTCAGAAGGACGTGATCGAAGAACGATTCGAGCTCGTTCGGGATGCCGTCGTGCTGCAGCACCACGGGCTGCGGGACCAGATCCGCCGTATTGCGCCGCGCGAGTTCCACGGCCCTGCGGTTGATATCGATCATCCACCACCGAACGCCGGGATACGCGCGGGCGAGGATCGCCGTGACGGGCCCGTAGCCGCAGCCGAGATCGAGCGCCGTAGCCGCGCCCGTGAGGTCCACCGATTCAATCAGCCGGCGCGTCCCTTCGTCAAGGCCCGCCTTGCTGAACACCCCGCGGTCCGTCACCAACTCCACGGCGATGCCGCGAGCCTCGGCCCGGACGATGCGCTCGTCGCTCGGTGCAGAAGGATCGCCGAGAAAGTAATGATCCACGTCACCACCTCCGGTACGCGAAAGGGGTGCCCCATGGGCACCCCTCGGCGCTGCAGATAGCTTACTTGATTTCGACCGAAGCGCCGGCCTCTTCGAGCTTCGCCTTGATGCTCTCGGCCTCTTCCTTCGAGACCTTCTCCTTGATCGGCTTCGGCGCGCCATCCACGAGATCCTTCGCTTCCTTCAGGCCGAGGCCCGTGATCTCGCGGACCACCTTGATGACGTTGATCTTCGATGCACCCGCGGACGCGAGGATCACGTCGAACTCGGTCTGCTCCGCCTGAGCCGCCTCACCAGCGCCCGGAGCCGCACCCGCAAACGCGACCGGGGCAGCCGCCGTCACGCCGAACTCTTCCTCAATTGCCTTGACCAGCTCGTTCAACTCGAGCACCGTCATGTTTTTCACAGCTTCCAAGATCTCAGCCGTGGTCATCACAAAGCCCTCCTCATCGGATTTCGTTGTACATCGACCGCGCGACATTCATCCGAATGCACGGACGCCAGGTTCACTCGGCCGCAGGAGCCGCCTCGCTACCCTGCTTTTCGGCCACCTGCGACAGCACGTACGCCAGGTTGCGCATCGGCGCCTGCAGGACGCTGAGCAACATGGACAAGAGCCCTTCGCGCGACGGCAGCTTCGCCAGCGACTCAATCTCCTTCGCGTCGACGACCTTGCCCTCGACGTATCCGCCCTTCAGCTCGAGCGCCTTGTGTTCGCGCGAGAATTCATGGAGGATTTTCGCCGGCGCGACGGGATCGTCATAGCTGAAGGCGATGGCCGTCGGCCCCGTCAAAAACGGCTCCAGTCCCTCAATCCCGGCCTGCTCGGCGGCGCGCGTCGTCAGCGTGTTCTTGACGACGGAGTAATCGATCCCGGCCTGGCGCAGGCGCGCGCGCAGCTCCGTGTCCTCTGCCACCGTGAGGCCGCGGTAATCGGCGAGCACGATGCTTTTGCTGCGGCGCATGCGCTCGGCGACGGACTGCACGATCTGCTCTTTTTCGGCACGGCGAATCGCCAAACCGCCCACCTCCCCGCAAATTGTGACCTCTACACAGCGAAAGGCGCCTCGACGACGCGAGGCGCCCACGAAATTCGACATGCCAGTTGCATATCGTTGCGGGAAACGCCTCGGCAGGCGACTTTCACTGCCCCAAGCGGGCAGACCTGCTGTCTACGGCCTTTCGCTATGGATGTTATAGCATACGAGCATGATTCCCGCCAGATCTCTGCGGGTCAATCGCCGACCGCGGCGCGCTGCGGGTTGACGCGGATGCCAGGTCCCATCGTGGACGAGACCGTCACGCCCCGCACATACGTGCCTTTTGCTGCCGGCGGCTTCGCCTTGACGAGCGCGCTCATCAGCGCGCGGAAGTTCTCGACCAGCTGCTCCTTCTCGAACGACGCCTTGCCAATCGGGCAGTGGATGATGCCCGCCTTGTCGAGGCGATACTCGACCTTACCGGACTTGATCTCGTTCACCGCGCGCGCGACGTCGAACGTCACCGTTCCGGTCTTCGGGTTCGGCATCAGGCCGCGGGGACCCAGGATCCGACCGAGACGGCCGACCGCCGGCATCATGTCCGGAGTCGCGACGGCGACGTCGAAGTCGAGCCAGCCCTGAGAAATTTTTTGAATCAGATCTTCGTCGCCGACGAAGTCCGCGCCTGCCTCCTGGGCCTCGCGCGCCTTTTCGCCCTTGGCGAAGACGAGGACCCGGGGCGTCTTCCCCGTGCCGTGCGGAAGCACGACCGCACCGCGGACCTGTTGATCCTGCTTTTTCGGGTCCACGCCGAGCCGGACGGCAACCTCCACCGTCTCGTCGAACTTCGCGGTGGCGGTCTTCTTCACGAGGTCCATCGCCTCGTCAACGTCGTACAGTTTATCGCGATCCACGAGCTTATGAAGCTCCTGGAGACGTTTGCTCAGCTTTGCCATGTTTCACTCACCTCCGCGTGGTAATCGGTTGTTGAAACCTCCCACGGGCTCCCGCTTGCCGTCAGTCGACAACCGTGATGCCCATGCTGCGGGCCGTACCTTCGACCATCCGCATGGCGGCCTCGATCGACGCAGCATTCAAATCTTGCATCTTCTGTTCGGCGATCTCGCGAACTTGCGCCCGCGTGACCTTGCCAACCTTGACGCGATTCGGCTCGGCCGAACCGCTCTCAATGCCAGCCGCCTTCTTGAGCAACACGGAAGCCGGCGGGGTCTTCAATTCAAACGTGTACGAGCGGTCCTCATACACGTAGATGACGACCGGAATAATCAAACCGACCTGATCGGCCGTGCGCGCATTGAACTCCTTGCAGAAGCCCATGATGTTGCCCACTTGCGCTTGGCCGAGCGCAGGACCTACCGGCGGCGCAGGCGTTGCCTTTCCGGCTGGAATTTGCAGCTTCACAACCTTGACGACCTTCTTCGGCAACACAGCCACCTCCTTCACTCGAGATGTGGTGTTCGGGGTTTGCCCTCCCACAGGAAACCATCTATGCAAGCCCGGCAAACACCGAGCTACAGAAAGCCGCCGACAGGACATCGGCCAGCTCGCTGCCTGAATCAGAAGGCGCCATCGACCTCAGGGCAGGTGCTCCACCTGGGTGAAGTCAGCCTCCAGCGGCGTCTCGCGCCCAAACATCGAGACGAGAACCTTGAGTTTCTGATGCTCCGGATGAACTTCCTCGACCGTGCCAACCATGTCCGCGAACGGCCCGCTGGTCAAGCGCACGACGTCGCCGACCTTGAACTGCGCCACAGGCTTCGCTTCGTTCACACCCATGGAACTCAAGATCTGTTCGACTTCGTGAGGCATGAGCGGCACAGGTTTGGCTCCCGCGCCAGGCGAGCCCACAAAACCCGTCACGCCCGGCGTGTTGCGCACCACATACCAAGAGTCGTCCGTCATGATCATCTCGACAAGGACATAACCCGGGTACGTCTTGCGCTGAACCACGCGCTTCTTGCCGTTTTTGACCTCGACAGCCTCTTCCGTAGGCACGATGACGCGGAAAATCCGATCCTCCATACCCATCGTCTGGACGCGGCTTTCGAGATTGCTCTTCACTTTGTTCTCGTAGCCGGAGTATGTGTGAATCACATACCACTGCTTCTCAAGATTCTCCATTGAGCAGGGCGAGCCGCCCGCCACCCCCATGACGCGTTAGTCTACGCCGATGGCCGACATCGCCGCGGAAACACCGATGTCAAACGCCCAGATGAGCACACCCAAAATGGCACACACCAAAAGGCTGGCCGCCGTGTACACCACGACCTCACGGCGCTTCGGCCAACGAACGCGCTTTAACTCCCGGAACGACTCCTTGAAGAAAGCCACGATTCCCGTGCGCTTTGCGTGCTGATTCAGTTCCACCAGAGTATCGTTCGGTTTCGCCACGTTCGATGCTCCTTTGCCGGCCACAAGCGGCGCCTCAACGGGTCTCGCGGTGCGTCGTGTGCGAGTTGCAGGTGGGGCAGTACTTCTTCAACTCCAGACGATCTGGGTCATTTTTCTTGTTCTTCGTCGTGGTATAGTTCCTCTGTTTGCACTCTGTGCAAGCGAGGGTGATGATCTCGCGCATGCTAGCACCTCCCCGTGTCAGCCGACCACGAAACCGATGTCTCGGCCATGGACGCAGAAACAGAAGAACCCCCAAACCGGGGCTCATACCTGCACAACATTATCATATCACGTTGCGCACCGTCAAGTATTTCTCCAGCTTTCGCTTGACCCGCTGAAGGGCGTTGTCGATGGATTTGACGTGCCGAGCGAGATCCACGGCAATCTCCTGGTAGGAGCGACCATCGAGATACAGCATCAGAACCTGGCGCTCGAGGTCGCTCAGCAATTCGGACATCTTACCCTCAATATCGTCAAACTCTTCCTGGTTTATAATCAGCTCTTCCGGATCCGCGACACGCACCGTGCAGATGACGTCGAGCAGCGTGCGATCCGAGTCCTCATCGTAAATGGGCTTGTCCAGCGAAACGTAGGAATTGAGCGGAATATGCTTTTGTCTCGTGGCGGTTTTAATAGCGGTGATAATCTGACGCGTGATACACAGTTCGGCGAACGCCTTGAAGGAGGAGAGCTTGTCTCCGCGAAAGTCGCGGATGGACTTGTACAGCCCAATCATGCCTTCCTGCACGATGTCTTCCCGATCAGCCCCAATGAGAAAGTACGACCGCGCCTTCGCTCGAACGAAATTCTTGTATTTGTGAATCAGATAGTCGAGCGCGTCGGTGTCCCCTCGATGAACAGCCTCGACCAACTCTTCGTCCGTCATCTTCTCATAGGGCGCCGTGTCGTACGGCGGGGCCGCGTCGGCGTCTCTTGGTGTCGGCTGCGTCGACAAACTCTATCACCCCGAGCCTCATGAATGACGCCATTATACATGATGCCATTTGAGAGGATCAATTGCGTTGAGACAGCAAGTCCGTGTC